>PBSR01000156.1 GCA_002726335.1 Gemmatimonadaceae bacterium | reverse complement strand
CGCAGTCGGTGACATGGATCTTTGCCGGAAAGGCCGGGTACCGAAAGCCCCGCCGATTCCGGTGGAACCGGTCGATACTGATCACGCGCTGAGCGCGAATGATGAGATCGGCCGGGTCATGCTCGAGGATGTCGGAATCGTGCGCACCGACGCATCGCTGATGCGCGCCTGCGACGCTCTGGACAGAGTCGAGAAAGAGATGGCAGACGCCGGCTTCGGGTCGGTGGAACTGCGCAACAAGCTGACGGTGGCCCAACTTGTGGCACACTCGGCCCGCGCCCGGCGCGAGAGTCGGGGTGTCCATTACAATGAGGACCACCCGGATCGAGACGACGAGAACTGGCAGCACGACACACTGAGACGGGCCGGACGCTGAAGCGCAGATGCTTCGCATGAGACCAGTCGAATGGCAGACACCGATGGCAGACTCTGGGGAAGGCGGCGCGTTCGAGCGATGAAGAGAACATTTACAGCTCTGATCCTGGCAGCGTTCGTGGTCTGGGCCCTGCCGGCCGATGCCGGCGAGGGTCTCATCACGAAGGTTCGCGGCCGCACCCTGACCGTCGACAAGGGGGCCGATGACGGCCTCGAGGTCGGCCTTGAAGTGAACATCGTGCGGCCACCCAACGAAGCGATCATTCACCCGCTGACCGGCGAGAATCTGGGAGCCCCGGAGATTGAGATCGCCGGTGGCCGTATCAACAAGGTCTCAGCCCGCGCCGCCTCGATTCAGCTCGATGGCAATCCGATCATCTCGGTTCGTCCCGGAGACATGGCCCGCTTCCTGACCCTCGAAGAGAAGATGGTGATGGAGCAGGAGGTGGCGACGGAGACGGCGGAGCAGGCAGCGCGCGAACGCGGCGACATCCGCTCTGAATCCTCACGACTGGCACGCAACATCAGCAGTATTCAGGGATCGATCCGCGGCCTGGAGAAGGCGATCCGCGATCTGCGTCGCTTCGACAACGATGTGGTGAAGCCCCAGTTCAACGCCATCAATCGTCAGGTCAACGAAATGCGCGACGAGCTGGACCAGCTGCGCGAGACGGTGAGTCTGTTGAATGCCGTACCGGTAAAGGATATGGATGGTGAGGGCGGTGAGGGTGAGATGTCTGAGGAGGACGTCGAGCGCTTCCGTCTCCTCGTGCAGGAGGAGATCGACAAGCTTCAAGGCCAGCTCCCTGTAGTCCAGCCGCCACCGGGCACCGAACTGCCGTCGGATGTGGACATGGTGGAGGACCTGCCAGGCCTGGAGGAAGAGAAACCGATCTTCGCCCAGCTCTGGTTCTGGGGGCTGCTCGGGGCCATCGGTCTCGGCGGTGTCGCCTTCTGGCTCTACACCCGCATGGCGGATGGGGGCGATGACGACGACGAGGAGGACGATGACGAGGATGACGAGCTGGTCGATGATGACGACGACGACGATGATCTCGACGTCGAAATAGATGAAGAGGAAGAGGACGATATCGTTGTCGAGGAGACAAGCTGATGAAACCCGGAGCTTTCCTCCTGCCAGCGGTGGCCGCGGCCGCCTTGTGGCTGACGCCGGCGATGGCATAACAGGCGACACTCGATGAATCGATGGCAGGGGACGGACTCATCGTCCGCATCCAGTCTGCCGATCTGGTGTTCATCGACCGCGGCTCCGAGCATGGCATCAGCCGTGACGATCTGTTCGATATCGTCAGTTCCGAGATGCTCGTCCATCCGCTGAGCGACAGCATCCTGGCGGTAACGCCGAAGACCGTCGGCGCGCTGCAGGTCCTGCAGGTCTATGAACGCACGTCCCTGGCGCGTCTGGTGCAGCTGGACCGCGGCGAAGATCCCATGCTGAAGCCCATCGCCCTGGCCCGTGATGCCGACCGCATCGCCGAAATCGAGAAGTTGATGATCCGAGGTGTGCGCCTCGCTGCCGGCATGGATGTGTCGCGTCGCGTGGCCATCATTCCCGGTCTGTGAAGCGCATCGGCGAGAGCCGCAAAGGATGGGCGCTGCTGGTGTCCTCTGGCGCCAGTCTCATCGGCGGATTCGCCTCTCGGTCGAATTCGAACGACTGGTATGACCAGTATCAGAACCTTCCTGCCGGACTGCCGGAGAGCGACTATACCCGCTACTTCACCAAGGCCCAGGACCTGCGCACCAGGAGCAACCGCATGTTCTGGCTTGCCGGGGCCCTCTATCTCTACAACTGGGTCGACATTCTCTGGCTCGGCGATGCCGCTGGTGTCGCCTATCAGGCACCGTCGTCGACGGGGCTGACGGTCGGTCTCGGTGCCGCCTCCGGTTCGCAGCCTATGTTGCGCCTCACGCACAGGTTCTGAGGGGACATGGGACACAGGAACAACAAGACACACATCATCGCTGCCCTGATGGCCATGACGCTGGCACTGACAGCCGGCGCCTGCGGTGAGCTGGACCGCAACAACCTCGTGGACCCCGTCGTCAGCGGCGGTCTGACCTTGCGAGACCAGCTGCTGGGATCGTGGAGTCGCGCCGACGACGAGAAGAACGAGATCTACACCTTCACAGCCGATGGCCGCATTGAGCTGCGGGACTTCACCAGTCCCGCGGGCGGTACGATCGATCGCAACGCCACCTTCCCGACGACCCGCGTGCGGGTGCTGGCCGGCACATACACATTGGTGGGCAACCTGCTGACGATCTTCTTCACCCAGGCGCAGTCCAATGACCCCGATGATACAGTGCAGGTGCCATCGGCGCAGAAGGTGGTGGAGATCAGTATTCGCCGGGCAACGCTGACATTCAAAGAGTCGGACGGCACGCGCTTCTACACATCTCTCTAGAGCCGCGCGGCTCCAGCCCGACAGCGCCAACCGCCCGGCCTGTGGCTTCCAACGTCTCGTCCGACTATATTTCCAGACACTCCGATCTCACCACAACCCTCTCCCCGGGGGAGCGTCACGTTGGGCATCGTCGTCCTCGACTTCGGCGGTCAGTACGCCCACCTCATCGCCAACCGGCTCCGGCGTCTCAACGTCTGGGCTGAGATTCGCCCACCCGACACACCCGTAGACGAACTGCGCCATGCCGACGGTCTGATCCTGTCCGGGGGACCGGCCAGCGTCTTCGCCGACGACCGGCCCCCGTTCGAGGTCTCGATTCTCGACAGCGGTCTGCCCATCCTCGGTCTGTGCTATGGCCATCACCTGCTGTGCCAGCATCTGGGTGGACGGGTGGAGCGCGGCGACCGTATGGAGTTTGGCGGGGCGGCCCTGAGGGTCAACTCGGCCACCGGCGTGCTCGCCGGGCTGCAGGCCTCCGAGTCGGTGTGGATGAGCCACCGCGATCTGGTACAGGGCCTTCCCGAAGGCTTCGAAATCCTCGCCAGTACCAGCGACTGCCCGGTGGCCGCCATGGGGGATGACCGTCGCCACATCTACGGACTCCAGTTCCACCCGGAAGTGACTCATACAGAATCGGGGATGAAGGTCTTCGAGAACTTCATCGAACTGTGCGGCTGCACGCGCGACTGGACGATGGAGAACTTCATCGAACTGGAGACCGAGCGCCTGCGACGGCAGACAGAGGGCCGCAAAGTCTTCCTGTTGGTCTCCGGCGGTGTCGATTCCACCGTCGCCTTCCTGCTGCTCAACCGGGCGCTGGGTGAAGATCGCGTCCTCGGTCTGCACATCGACAACGGCTTCATGCGCAAGGGGGAGACAGCCCTGGTGAAGCGCCTGCTGAACGAATCGGGCTTCACCAATCTTGAAGTCGTCGATGCCAGCACCGAGTTCCTCGCTCGGGTGGAGGGCGTGGCGGAGCCCGAACTGAAACGGCGCCACATCGGTGAGGAGTTCATCGAGGTGCGAGACCGCGAGTTGGCGCGATTGAATCTCGACCCTGAGGAATGGCTGCTGGGGCAGGGCACGCTCTACACCGATACCATTGAGTCAGGCGGGACCGACCACGCCGAAGTTATCAAGACACACCACAACCGCGTCGGCGTGATCGAGCAGCTGCTGTCCGAAGGCAAGGTGGTCGAACCCCTCGCCCAGCTGTACAAAGATGAAGTGCGAGCCCTCGGCGAGACGCTGGGTGTACCCCATCACCTCGTCTGGCGACATCCGTTTCCTGGTCCAGGACTGGCGGTACGCTGCCTGTGCGCCGATGGCGACATCATCCAGGCGGCATCAACGAACGGCGCTGTCGATGCCGGGCAACTGGCGTCGATCAAGGATCAGGCTCTCAAAGGCACCGGTCTTGCCCTCGACGTCCTGCCTCTGCGCAGTGTGGGTGTCCAGGGCGACGGGCGCACGTACGCGCATCCGGCGGTGCTGACGCTGGGCGATCCGGCGGCCTTCTATCCGGGAGAGGCTGGCGCCGCCACCTGGGACGACCTCGAGCGGGTGTCGACGGACCTGACCAACTCGACCCCCGGGATCAACCGGGTCCTGTTCCAGTTGGGGCCACAGAAGCGCATGGACCAGCGGCTATGCGAGGGGTTTCTGACGCGCAATCGGCTCGATCTGCTGCGTGAGGCCGATGCCATCGTCATGGATGCGCTGGACGGACACGCGCTGATGGCCCAGGTGACGCAGATGCCGACGGTGCTGGTGCCGCTGTCATCAGATGGACAGGCGGAGAGCATCGTGTTGCGGCCGATCACGACGGATGACTTCATGACAGCCCGGTTCGACCGGTTGCCGACGGCGTTTCTGAAAGAGGTGACCGAGGCGATACTGGGACTCGAGGGTGTCGAGGCTGTGTATTACGATGTGACGCACAAGCCACCCGGGACAGTGGAATGGGAATAGTCGAGGAGGTCGGCCGGCACGGGTGCCTCCGGCGACCTTCGCTGCGGCCTGCGGCCTGACTCACGGGCGGATCGAACGCCGCATCCTGCGGCTCGATCCGTCGCCGCCATCCTGGTGGCGACCCCTTCGGGGCCTGAACGGCGCCGCTGAGACGGCGCCTATTCGTCAGGCCTGGCCTCCGCTACGGATCGCCTGCGGCACCCGTGCCGACCTCCACCGCGCTCCATCCCGTTCTGCGAGTGGGGCTTCAACTACCCGCTGTGTATGTAGCCGCTCGACCGAGAGCTCACTGATTCTCTGCGGGCGAGATGGCACCTACTGAATCAGGAAGT
Source organism: Gemmatimonadaceae bacterium (assembly GCA_002726335.1). The sequence goes on along the minus strand of PBSR01000156.1, from coordinate 6,599 downwards.
ACTTGTTCTTGCCGCGTCGTATTACGGTGTACTTGCCGTGGAGGCCGTCTGATTTCTTGACGGTGTGGGCTTCGTCGGTGCAGCGGTCGCCGTTCAGGTAGATGGCTCCCTGGCCGATGTCCTGGCGGGCCTGGCGTTTGGAGGAGGAGGTGCCGGCGGCGACGAGGAGGTCTACCAGTCCCTGTTCGTCGGCTTCCATCGTGTGTGTCGGCACATCGTGGAAGGCCTGCTGTAGTTCGTCCTCCTGCAGCTCTTTCAGCTCTCCGTAGAACAGGGCTCGCGAGATCCGTTCCGCCTTCAGGGCTGTCTCCTTGCCGTGGACGAGGGCGGTCACTTCGTGGGCGAGGGTGCGCTGGGCCTCGCGGGCGCCCGGGTTGGCGGTGGTGGCCTCCTCCAGCTGCTGCAGCTTGTCGACGCTGAGGAAGGTGAAGACCTTGAGGTAGCTGACGACGGAGCGGTCGTCCGTGTTGACCCAGTACTGGTAAAACTCGTAGGGCGTGGTCCGTTCCGGCGACAGCCACACGGCGCCGGCTTCCGTCTTGCCGAACTTAGCGCCGTCGGCGGTGGTCACCAGGGGACACGTCAGGCCGAAAGCGGAGCCACCCACGGCCCGGCGGATCAGGTCTGAACCGGCGGTGATGTTCCCCCACTGGTCGGAGCCGCCGACCTGCAGTTCGCAGTCGTGGCGTCTGTACAGCTCGAGGAAGTCGGCGGCCTGCAGGATCATGTAGCTGAATTCGGTGTAGCTGATGCCGGTTTCCAGGCGCGACTTCACCGATTCCTTGGCCAGCATGTAGGGCACAGGGAAGTGTTTCCCCACGTCCCGCATCAGCTCGATGGCGCCCATGGACCCGAGCCAGTCGTAGTTGTTGACCATCTGCGCCGGGTTCGTCTTCGTGTCGAAGTCGAGGAAGGGCTCCATCTGGGCGCGGATTTTTGCGGTGAATCCCTCCACGACCTCTGCTGTGTTCAGTGCCCTTTCCTGTGACTTGCCGCCGGGATCCCCGATCATGCCCGTACCGCCGCCAACCAGGGCGATGGGTCTATGGCCGGCCCGCTGGAAGCGAGTCAGGATCAGCAGGGAGGCAAGGTTGCCCACCGTAAGGCTGTCGGCGGTGGGATCGAAGCCGCAATACAGGGTGATCGGCCCGCTGGCCAGCCGTTCGGCCAGGCCGTCGGCGTCGGTGACCTGGTAGAGCTGGCCGCGGAATTCGAGTTCTTCGAGCAGGGTCATCGCGTTTCTTTCCATTCGAACATGAAAAAGCCCCCGAGGACGAACGTGATCGAGTTGTCTCGACGTCCATCCTCGGGGGCCGGTTGTTTCTGCGCACGGTCGGCCGACCGCTCTTGAGCCTACCTCTGTCGCGCTCCGGCGAGGACGGATTGGATGTAGCGGCAGGCTGGGTATCGGCGGTGATCGCGGGTCATGTCCATCAATATACCGGCTCCTCGGTCAGAACGTCAACGGGCAGTTCGGCTTAGCCGGCGGCGTCGGCAAAACTGCGCCGTGAGCGCAGCTGGCGCTTGTACGGAGTCTCGATGCCGTGCTGGCGGCACAGGCGGCTGAAGGCCTGCACGGTGATTCCGAGGGCGTAGCTCGCGTCTTTGTTGCTCCGGTACATGCGGGCTACGCGCTCGACCTGGTCGAGAGGTGTCTTTCGCATCGGCGGTCTTTCCCACTCCCTTTTGGCGAAAATGGCCCCAGAACGAAAAACGCCCACCTCGCCCACAGCCGGTCCGGAGAGGGAAATCCCCCGGGGCTACGGGCGAGGCGGGCGTCTTGGGGAGTTCTTCAACCCCCGGACTGGTCGACGGTCCGCTCTGGTGGAACCTTATGGTTTTTTGTACAGGCCAGTCGTTACAGGAGACAGAAAGCACGCCACTCGCACGATGTCAAGGGTTGTTTCGTGGCAAGCAGATCGACTGACTATCTTCTGGTCCATGGCCATCCCCACACGAACTCTCGGCAAGACGGGACAGACCGTCACCGCCCTCGGACTGGGCGGTGTCTGCTGGAACCTGCTCGAGGACGACGCGGAGGCCATCGGGGTCGTGCATCGCGCCATCGACCTGGGGATCACCTATCTCGACACGGCCTCCGGCTACAAGGACTGTGAGCGCAAGCTCGGTCTGGCACTCAAGGAGCGGGACCGGGAGGGCCTGTTCGTGACGGCCAAGTGCATCAAACGCTCCGGAGACGAGGTGAAGCGGGAGATCGCCCGGAGCTTCGAGGATCTGGGCGTCGATACGATCGACCTCATGCAGCTGCACGGGATCGACACGCAGGAAGGGCTCCTCACCGATACGCTGCGCCCCGACGGCGCTCTGCGGGTCATCGAGGAATACCAGCAGGCTGGCAGGATCCGCTTCGTCGGCCTCACCGGCCACACCCATCCGGCGAACTTCGTGCAGATGATCGGTGAATACGACTTCGACACCGTACTCAACCCGATGGGTGCCGCCAACCGGGTGTGGAACGACTTCTCGTCTTCGACGATTCCGGCCGCACGAGCCAGAGGCATGGGAATCATCGGCATGAAGGCCATGGTCTATGGCCAGGTGCCGGCCGAACACAGGCCGCTGTTCGTCCACTACTCCATGGGACTCGACATCGATGTGGTCATCATCGGTATGGACTCAGTGGCTCACGTGGAAGAGAACGTGGCGATTGCAGAGCAGTTCGCACCGCTGTCGGCGGACGAGGACAGGCTGCTGCTCGATGAGGCGATGAAGGTGGCTGCGGGGGACAAGAAGACGCTGTTCTGGCTGCCCGAGGTCCGGGCGGCGGGTTGAGGCGCAAGAGGAGAGAGTCATGGAGACACGAGAGTACGGCAACACAGGTGAACAGCTGTCCATCATCGGTTTCGGCGGCATCATGGTCAGCAAGGTGTCTGCGGGCGAGGCCAGCAGCCTTGTTGCTGAGGCGGTGGATCGCGGCGTCAACTACTTCGACGTGGCGCCCACCTACGGCAACGCCCAACAAATTCTGGGGCCGGCGCTGGCTCCGTACCGGGACGACGCGTTTCTCGCCTGCAAGACGACGGAGCGCACCGCGGCCGGCGCCCGCCGGGAGCTGGAGGAGTCACTGAAGTGGATGCAGACGGATCACTTCGACCTCTATCAGATGCACGCGGTGAATACCGACGAGGACTTCGATACGATCACGGGCACAGGCGGAGCGCTCGAGGCGTTTCTCGAGGCGAAGGAGAAAGGACAGGCGCGATACGTCGGCTTTTCGTCGCACTCGGCAGAGACGGCGCTGCGTTTGATAGAGGCAGTCGATCTCGACTCCGTTCTGTTTCCGATCAACTGGTCGACCTGGCTCGGCGCCGGCTTCGGCCCGCAGGTTGTTGCTGCCGCTCAGGCCAGGAGCATGGGCCGTCTGGCCCTGAAGGCCATGGCCTACGGCAAGCTGGAGGAGGGAGCCGCGAAAAAGTGGTCGAAGTGCTGGTATCAGCCGATCGAGGATCCGGCCCTGGCCGACCTGGCGCTACGGTTCTCCCTGTCGCAGCCGATCACCGCGGCGCTGCCGCCCGGAGAACCTCACTTCTACCCGATGGCTCTCGACATCGGCGAGCGCTTCACGGCCGTCACCGAAGACGAGATCGCCGAGTTGAACCGGTTGACCTCCGAGAGCACGCCAATCTTCGAACTGGCTGCCTGAGCCGGATCTGCAGTCGCTACTCGTCCACGCTCGCCCGTGTGTCGACGGGCTGTTCTGCGAGCCAGTCCAGCAGACCGGCGAGAATCTTGCCGGCGATGGCCTGACGTCCCGCTTCAGAGGAGAGGAACTCCTCGTCCTCGGCATGGCTCATGAAGGCCTGCTCCACGAGGACGGAGGGCACTGACGACATCCGCGTCGGCCGGTAGTTGAAGGATCCCACCGTACCGAATTCGCCCAATCCGAGATCCAGCATGTGTCCGTAGATGTGCGTCGCCAGGGGCGCCCAGAAGGGGTCGTGGTAGAACGTGCAGGTACCGCCGGCGCGCAAGAAACCGCCGCCGGCAGCGTTGGCGTGTACACTGATGAAGACGTCGGCGCCGGAGGCGCGCACCGAGTCACGCCGCGCCATGTAGGGGATGCCGTCGAACCCGTCCCGCAGCTGAATGACTTCGGCCCCTGCGGCCTCACACGAGTCTGCCAGCAGGAGGGCGGTGGCGAGATTGACGTCGCGCTCGAGCAGACCGGACAGGCCGATGGCACCGGTGCTGCTGCCCCCGTGGCCGGCTTCGATGGCGATCTTCAGACCCGCCAGCGGCTGATCCGCGGCAGGGCTGAGAGATGGCGGGTGACGAAGAGTGACAACAAGCGAGCGGCCGTCGGGCCTCACGTCATACCCCCAGATGCGATCGGTCTTCAAGTGGAGGGTTGCCTCGTAGGTCTCTGCATCCAGCTGGCGCCAGGTGACCCGGTCGACGTAGCGCATGCCGGAGCGGTGGGCGAGCCAGGTGCTGCTCGTCTGCACGCCGTAGAGAGTAACGACGATGCGGCGGCCGTCCGGGTCGGAGCGGACGATGTAGGGTACGGGTTCCGGGCGCGGAATACGGACCACGTCGGTGCTGTCCGTGGCCGAGGCGCTGATGGACCGCAGGTGGTATCGAGGCATCACCGTGCCGCCCGGTGCCACGTCAACGTAGCGCTCGTGGATGTACCCCACGCTGTGCGGGCCGAAGCGAACGCGATACCGGCGCCCGAATCGACCCGTCGTCTGCAGCACGACACCCTCGGGATACTCGGCCACATACGGTCCGCCAAGGCGCACGGCGCCCAGGCTCCAGGAGACGTAGGATTCGGGTGCTGAGGTAATGACGAGGGGGAGTTCGTGGAGCCGGCGCACCTCGATGGGGTTTGCCAGGCGATGGCGGATGCGGCTGCCTCCACCGGCCTGATGCAGGCGGATCTCCACCCGATAGCTGCGCCCGGGTTTCAGGCGTGACAGGTGCAGATCGGTTGAGTAGGTGGCGCTGTGCTCGCCGTCGATGCGGCCGAACGGCAGTTCGAGGCCGCCGGGCTTGATGTGGGCCGTCGCCTTCTGCCCCGGAGATCCGCGGAAGGAGAGCCGTACGACATCGGTTGGCAGAAGCGTGAGGGAGTCGCCTGGTTCAACAGACTTCTCATCGATCCACAGGGGCAACGGCGGCCGGGGTGGATCGATGCGCCGCTCGAACTCTTCTTCGTACACAGCGAGGCGGCCGTCGGGCCAGCGTGCCTCCAGGCGGATGCGGTTTCGTCCTTTCGCCAGAGCGAGGCTGTCGAAGAATACGCCGGTGGCATAGACCTTCACGCCCACACCGTTAATCGTGGCCCGGGCAAGTGAATCTGTGTGCCCGAGGAATTCGAAGGTGTCGCGTGTGGTGGCTGTAGGTGGGGCGGCGCGCAGTTCGACCCAGGGGGCGCTGCGTGTCACCGTGCCTGCCGCAGTGACTGAATAGTTGTAGGGTGGTTTCCAGAACCGTGTCTCCAGGGCGAGGGTATCGCCGTCGGCGACAACACGCAGCGTGTCGGGACGATCGGGCAGGAGGATGACCAGGTGGCCGTTGGCGTCGGTGGTGGGCTCGTGCGCCGCCGAATCGACATGGACCACGCGATCGGCGGCGCCTGATGTCAGCCAGGCGGTCAGGTCGAGACCGACGACCTGTGACCCCTTCGCGCGCCAGGACATCGTGTCGTCGGGCGCGAGAACTCCGTGGACTGGCGCCAGTCCGATGACGTGCCGCAGGCTCGACGCCGAAACCACGAGGTACGGCTTGACGAGGAGCGCCTCGGCGGCAGCGCCGACAGCGGACCGATCCCTGCTTTCGCTGAAATAGAGGCCGTCGACTTCGTAGTGCGTTGCCACATGCCGGGCGATCTCCTTCCAGCGGGCTCTTGCCGCTGCCGGGGGTTCGCCGTCGGCGACGGACAGCGTCAGTCCTGCGTGGACGCCAAGACCGTGTGCGTGGCCCCCGTCGATGGCCACGGCAAGCGGGTCGAATCCATCTGGTGAGGCCGCACCCGTCTCGGCATCGACCGGAACGAGGAGTGTGGGCGAGCCGCCCAGCGCCACCGCAGTGGCGAAGCCGCGGATCCGCGCAGCGGCGCTGTCCGCGTCGGCATGAGCCCAGTTCGCCGGTGAGAGCCACACTGCACGGTGCTTCGGCGAGTCGAGGGGGGTCGGCTGTGGCGGTGGGCCGCAGGACAGAGCGGCGAGGAGCACGCCAAAGACGGATGGAACGAGGCGGAGAACTGGATATCGACGGCGTCTGGGGGACATGTCTGATTCAATCGGCAGGATTGTCGGGGAAGGCGAATGTACGGAATGCACACGTTCTGATCATGGTGTACATTCTGTCGCTGAGACTTCGGGCGATTAGCTCAGTTGGTCAGAGCACCTGCCTTACAAGCAGGGGGTCGCTGGTTCGAGCCCGGCATCGCCCACCATACACAAGCCCCTGTAGCCGCAAAGGTTACAGGGGCTATGCTTGTACGGCTGCCCGCGGCCGCTTCCATCCTATCCAACGACTGTACAACGATGACAACCGGGCAAGGCAGTAGTCCCGCGTTCGCGTAGTCCTTGACAGGCTCTCGCCGGTCTCTTTAGTTCTTGTTACCAGGAAAT
>PBSR01000155.1 GCA_002726335.1 Gemmatimonadaceae bacterium | reverse complement strand
GAAAAGGTTCGGCCGGCAAAGGGTTGGCCGAGAGCATCTGCCAACTCGATACGGTCGATGCTCACCACCTTCGAGGGCGTTGAGACTTCGACGATGTCAAAGCCGAGATTGTCTCCTGTGCGCATGGTCGAGCGCAGGGCGTAGGTAAATGTGCCGATGGTGGAGGCCTCCACCTCACGGGGAAAGACCTCGGCCACGACCTCGTCGGCGAAGGCCGGGGTCTGGTAATCAACGGTCAGCGAGGTCAGGACCCGGGCGTGCTCAACATTGTCGGTCTGGAACAGGACCTCGAACTGCAGATAGCGTCGGGGATTCGGGGAGCTGACCGGGATGCCCGGACCGTTGGCCGCGGTGACCGGATACGGGGTGCTGTAGGGGCTCCAGTCGACCAGATCGTTCTCGACCGGACCAGGATCCCAACTACGCCCGGAACTGTCGTTGGAGGGCAGGCCTTCGTACTCTTCGCGCCCCATCTCCTGCTGCGAGTCCAGAAGTGAAAATGGGATCGGCTCGGCATCCCGCTTGCCCTGCAGAGTCCGGGTGAACACGAAGGGATTGTCATCGCTGCCGGTCCGGGTCCTGATCAGGGCCCGCGAGAACAGCGAATCGCCGATGGCCTGCTCGGTCCAGCGGAGCGTTCCCCATACTGCTGGCTCGCCGGCGTCGAAGATATCAGAGATGTACCGAGCTTCCGACAGAAATCCTCTGCCGAAGACTTCGAACTCGTCGATCTCGTAGTTGACGTTCGTCGTTGAACGCAGCCGGATGTGCTGCACCAGACGGGATGGGGACATGGACACATCAAGAACAGGCTCCTGGGAGTCGGTCACGAGGGCCACCGGATCCCAGATCCGACGGCCATCGTCGGTCAGGGCCTGGCCATCATTTGTGAATAACTCGAAGGAACGAAGGAAGTCGTTGTGGAATGGTGTCGCTGGCGACGACTGGACTGTATTGCGGGGATAGAAGCGAATCCGGTCAACACCGAAGCGGCCACCGAGATCGATGAATACGAGAATCCCGAAAGCGTTGAAGTTCTTGCGTTCGAACGCCTTGAGTTCCCCTCCGGGTTCGTCGAGGAGGATCTCCTCCAACGCCAGGGCCAGGTCGTTTTCGTCGAAGACATCGGCGCTGCCGACGGAGATGGAGCGCCCAAAGTCGAGAATGTTGGGGGCCGTGATCGTACCGCCTCGGGCCAGCGTGGCGGGAGCGATGTTTTCGCCGTCGGCAAAGCGGAGCGGCAGGAGGCCACCCGGCCACTCCGGGCTGTCGAATTCGATCAGCAGTCCGGGGGCGTTGCCTACGAGCAGCTTGTCAGAATCGAGAGGCGATCGGTGCACGGCTTCGATGCGCCGGAGCGGGGCCGTGCCGTCCCCTTGCCAATCGAGGGCACTGTCCCCACCGATAACCAGCGTCTCCAACGCCATTCCTCCACTGGGGATGAGGAGCAATAGCAGGAGGACGGTAACAGGCGGGAATCCCGCTGAGTTGTGCGAAACCATCGATATGTACTAGGCTTGTACGGAAAGCAATACCCCGAAAAGTGATTTGTCAACGCTGTCGACGGAACCTACAATCGGGTCCCGCCCAGGAGCCTGACCATGAATCGATCCGGAGTCCCTTGCCTCCTCGTCCTGTTGTGGTGGGCGACACCTGTTGGTGCCGTGACCGAGTACCGGCTCGGGGGCGCAGACGGAACGCCCTGGCAGTCAGCTCTGACCATCGATGGTGCCGGTTCCTACGTCGTCTATGACGCTCTCGGCAATGTCGTACGGACAGTTGCTGTCGGCGTGTCCCCCAGGACTGTGGGCACCGATACTCTAATCGATTATTCCGAGGAATCGTTACGGCCCCGATTCTTCGACCCCGAAACCAATATCGCCATCACCGACCTCGATGTCCCCGACAAGGAGATCCCTCTCCCACTGACGGGCGGCCGGGTGCTGTCCAACGACTGCTGTATTTGCTGGCCCCAGCAACAACCGGCCCTCAAGACGATGTTCGACGGCGATCCGAGGACGGCTCTCTTCCGAGGCTTTACGCAGGATCCCAATCAGCTTCCTGGATTCGGCAGCGGCTGGGCACGGACGATTATCGTCGACTTCGGGTCAGAGGTGCCGGTGTACCGCGTGCGTTTCTATCCACGCCTCGGCACCGAAGACGACCGTCTGCTGATCGAAAGCCTGGCCGAACCCCGGCCAGAGCGCCCTTTCGGAGAAGACAGCTTCGCTGACAACTTCCTTGCCTGGTACGATGTGCGCACGGGGGGCAAAGACGTACGGTTCGGCGACGGTCCCTGCTGGTTTCAGAACGAGGGGTGGGACAGCACGCCGTGGATCGTTGACAGTGACCAGAAACTCGACGTTGTGCAGTCCACCCGGGAGAACATCGAGGTCGTCGTTGACCTGAACTTCCCGATCCGTTCGACGCGCTGGATCACGGTGAAAGCCTTTCCCCTGCGCAACTGGGAGATGGCGGAATTCGAGGCCTACGCCAACGGCTTCGCTCCAGAGGGGTTCTACCTCACCCAGATTCTGGATTTCGGCAAGCCTGTCAACTGGGGCAAGATCCGCTGGGAAGGCGAGCAGCCGGAAAGTACCCATCTCGAGATCCGTACCCGCACCGGACATACGCCCGATCCCACACTCTACTTCTCGGAGAACCTGAACGGTGATGTCCTCCCCATCGACGCAGATGAGTACGACAGTTTCTTGCTCTCTTCGGCGTCGGGAATTTCCACCAGGTACGATTCGGAAAACTGGAGCTTCTGGTCGCCGCCCTACGATTTTGCCGCCGGTCTGCGGCGTGACGACCTGCCGGCTGCCAGCTGGCAGGACGGAACCCCGGTACTGTCGCCAGGCCCGACGCGATACCTGCAGATCTCCATCAAGCTGTTGTCAGAGTTTGACGTAGCACCACAGCTGGGTCAGCTGTCCCTACAGATAGGGGAAACACCGGCAGCCAACGAAGTGATCGGCGAGATGTGGCCTATTGAAGTCGACTCCTTTGAGCCGGAGTCCTTCACCTACGTCGTACAACCGGTGCTCGACGACGCCAACAGCGGATTCGATCGACTCGAGATCCTCACCCACACCCGCGCCGACGCTGTCCACTTCGTCGTACTGCAGGGCGACACTCTGGACCTCAACGTGTATCCGCCGGAGATCCAGAAGGACCGTCTGATCGTGCCCTTCCGCAGACTGCAAGGGATCGACGACAGCCTGGTGAGATTGGCCGTCGGCTTCGATGCTGCCGTATTGCGCTACGGCACGCGATTCACCGGCTGGGTTTTTGACAGTGACGATCCGGATAGCATCCGACAGCAGGTGAAACCGGGAAATGCCACCTTCCGCTTCTCTGCCGATGACCTGTCCGTCCGCACCCCCATCAGCAGCGATCTGCTCGTCGACCTCGAAGTAGGCCCAAACCCGTTCACGCCCAATGAGGACGGGCACAACGACATCCTGCTGATCGACTACAAGCTGCTGCAGGTGACCATCGACCGACCCGTCGAACTGGAGATCTTCGATCTCGCCGGGAGATTGGTCGGCCGCGGTCTCCCCATCCAGTCCCGGAGTGGCGTTGGCCAGCAGAGCTGGAATGGACTGGGGCTGGCCGGCTCCCCCGTCCCGCCTGGCACCTATGTGTACCGCCTTTCCCTCGGCTCCGAGCAAGGCGTCCACGTGGGCATTGTCGCGGTGGCGTACTGATTTCAGATGGGATGGGTACGACTTCCTTGACTATTGCAGTGTTCTTGCTGTATAATACGCCTCATTGCCCGGTAAAAGGACCCCCGTATGTGATGATCGCGCATCGAGGGTGATTTACCACCCACTGGCATTCGGGTCGTGCGTCGTTCATCGAGACGAAACAGGCCCCCGCGGCCATCATACCTCACAGGAGGTGCTCGACATGATGAAGCGTAGAATCAGTTTCTTGCTTGTACTTGCGGTCTTAGGACTGCCGGCACTGTCGGTGGCTCACGACCCGCCCGGCGAACTGTTCTTCATGGTTAATTTCCCGGACAACGCCGTGCCCACGATCGACGGTGACCATAGCGACTGGGGCATCGTCCCCGACAACCCGTACACGGTCCGCAGCGACAGGTTGTTCGACCCGGCACAGTTCCAGCAGGCCGGCCGCGGTCAGTTCGACCCTTCGGACGTCAACATCCGTCATCGTTTCGGCTGGAATGACAACGCCAACAAGATCTACTTCGCCACCGAGATCTTCGACAACTTCCACGGCATCGACCGCGAAGACCCGGCGCGCCACTGGAACGACGACAACTGGGAGGTCGGCGTGAACCCCGACCACACGCCCAGCGAGGAACACAGCCGCAACGTAGATGATATCCCGATCAACGATTTCTTCTACAAGTTCGTCGTTCCGCCCCTGGGCGGCATCTACCAGTCCCTCGAGCCGATCGGTGATCTGGCATGGCTGCAGGACGGCACCGATTACGTGCAGTTCGGCTGGTCCTTCACCGGCGAGCAGTACGGCGAGAGCACGTACTTCTACGAACTGGCCGTCATTCCCATCTGGGCTCTGCCGCGCGAGAACGCCACACCTGACAACACCGAGTTCATGGATCTGGAAGAGAACGACGTGATCCACCTCTCGGTCGCCATGGGCGATATCGAGGCAGGTGACGAGTATCAGGGATTCTGGACTCTCACGGCTGAAGGCTCCAACACTTCCGTCACAGATTTTGTCGCCGCTCCGCCGGATCCATCCTTGGGTGATCCGAAGTCGGCAGTCGAATCCACGACGTGGGGTGCGATCAAGGCTGGTTACATAGAGTAGTAGGGTAGATCGGCTACAGCGGTCATCATCGACCGCAGCCTGACGTTTTCACGGCCCTGGGTGCTGCAAGTACCCGGGGCCGTTTTTATACCTCGTTGGCAGGGAATGATGGACCGATCAACCACCAATCAGCCGTCACTGATCGCCTCGTTGACCCTGGCGATGACGATCTCACTGTTCAGTTGCTCGCCACGACCCGCCTTCGAGAATATCCTCGTCGTCTCGGTGGATACTCTGAGCAGATCCTCGTTGAGAGCCTTCAACCCGCAGGCGACTCCCCTCCCCGCCCTCGACCGCTTCGCCAGTGAGTCGATCCGATTCACCAACGCCTACACTGCCGCGTCCTGGACTCTTCCCGCCCATATCTCACTGTTTACCGGATTGTACCCGGATCGCCATGGGACGACGCACCGTGACAATGAGCTGTTGCCCGGAATCCCAACTCTGGCCATAGCCATGAAGTCTGCGGGCTTCGAGACGGTGGCCTTCACCGACGAGGGGTACCTGCATCGCAAGTTCGGCTTCGGCAGGGGATTCGACCGCTACGACGACTGGCGTGCCGAACCATCCTCGGTCACGACGGTGATTCCGCGTGACGGCAAGCCCCATGACACACGGGGTCAGGACATGTTCGACAGGGGGATTGCTTACCTCTCCTCGCGTGAATCTGGGGATCCAGGGTTCTTCCTGTTCCTGCACACCTATGCCGTCCACGACTACTACCGGGTTCACCCCTGGGCCGCGCGGCGGGTTCCGGGAGCGTCGGAGGGAGGCTTCGAGTACCTGACCGAGTGTGTGGCAGATGTGGGCCGATGCAGCGAGGCCGATTGGGAACTGCTCGAGTCGCTGTACCAGGCAGAACTCTTCTATCTCGACGAGTGGCTCGGTCGGCTGCTGTCGACTATGGAGGATCGGGGACTCCTCGATTCCACCCTCATCATCCTGGTTTCCGATCACGGCGAGGGCTTTGACCTCGAGCGTGGCCGCATCAATCACGCCGGCCGGCTTCACGAAGATCTCGTTCGCGTGCCGGTTCTGATGCGGGGTCCCGGAGTAATCGCTCGTGAAGAGCCCGCTCACCTGTCTCTCGTCGACATCATGCCCACGCTACTCGCGTTCTGCTCGGCCCCCGCAGCTGCCAATGTGGATGGGATCAACATGTCCGACCGCATACTGGCTGACACTGCCTCGGTCCCTTCGCCACCGGACAGAACGCTGTACGCGATGGAGCATACCTACTGGTGGGAGGATGGGAAGCTCAGAACAGCCTCGACCCCGCGGCAGAGGACCATGGCGCTGGCGGTCATCACGGGCGACCACTGGTACATTGCGCACCACACGGAGGAAGAGCTATATGACATGAAGGTCGACCCGAGACAGAGTGACAATGTGGCACCCAGTACATCCGACCTGTCGAAGTACCGCAGGAGCGCGGGTGAGCGATTCACCTACCAGACGGCGGGAGCTCGGCGGGCCTTTGATGCTGAGATGGATCAGCAGCTGCGCGCCCTCGGCTATGTAGAATAGGCCGGCTGCACTTGTGTCGTGTCCCGGAAGTAGCTTGCAGGAATTCGGGCGTCGAGGCGCCTGGCTCGCAAGGCGCGCGAGCGATGCGTATCGGTGGGATACACAGAGCGAGCGCAACGCCGCGAGCCGGGATGCATCGGCGCACGAATTGTAAGGGACTTCCGGGACACGACACTTAGTCGGGAGTGTCGGCGCGCCCCCGGGAAAGCTCGACTTCGGCACGGCGGAGGAGATCGGCCGCCTGGGGATAATCCGGGGCCTGACGCAGCACCAGGCGCCATTGCTCGATTGCCGCGTCGAAGCGTCCGCCAGCGGCGTAGACCCGGGCCAGCGCGTGGCGCGTGTCCACCAGTGACGAATCCTGACGCAGGGCCTCGTTGTAGGCCGCCATCGCTTCCACCAGCTGACCATCCAGGGCGTATGCCAGGCCCAGCTTGCTGTGCGTGATCGGCAAATCGGGACGAAGTTCCAGAGCTTTCTTGTACACCGCCACCGCCTGCTCGTACCGACCCAACTGGTGATAGGCCTGACCCAGATCAGACTGCGCCAGAAACAGGTCCGGACGCAGCCGCACGGCCTTCTCGTAGGCCATAACCGCCCGGGCGAGATCACCGCCCATGTGCATCACCGCGCCGACGCCGTAATAGGCTTCGGCATAGGTGGAATCCTGTTCGATGGCCGCACGAAAGCGGGCGAACGCCTCCTTCAGTCGGCCCTGCTCGACGTAGGCCTGGCCGAGGAAGTAGTGTGCCTCCAGGGAGGCCGGGTACTGGCTGATCTCCTGCTTGTAGTGCGCCACCCGGTCTTCTACGGGGGCCCAGCGCTCGTACAGAGACCGCTCCCTCTGCGCCCCTGCCGCGTCATTCAACCGGTCGTAGAGTCGGGACAGGTCCAGATGGACCTGGGGCATATAGGGAGCCAGGCGGGCCGCCTGCAGTAGCGCCCCGACGGCCTCCCCGGTGTGTCCTACCCGCGTGTAGGCCAGCCCGAGCCGGTGGTGGATACGCCAGGCCTCGGGCCGCAGCCTGGCCGCCTGGAGCAATGCCTCGATCGCTCGCTGTGGCTGGTTGAGGCCAAGGTAGATGGCGCCGAGCAGCTCCCGCAGATCGGCCCGCGACGTATCCATCGCCGTCACCTGCTCCAGCTCGTCGGCCGCCTCCTGGAAACGTCCCAGACCGGCGTAGAGGACGAGGCCCAGGGCATAGCGGGTGTCGACGTGGTCGGGCCGCTGCCCTTTCGCAACTCGCAGCGCCACCAGAGCCTCGTCGTATCGGCCGGCCCGATAGTATTCCAGGCCGCGCTGATGGTTCTCGGCGGCGCTGCCGGTCTCGGTCACGTCCCCTGGCGGTGCGGGTGACGACGAGGCAGCCACCGCCTTCCCCGGTGCTGGTGGCGAGCCCGCCTGCGGCTGCGCGACATACGTGTGACTCGTACCGGTCTCGCCTTCCTGAATCACCAGATAGCGGCCGACGGGCGGCTCCTCGAGGACCTGCACGACCCCGCTGGGCCAGCGGATCTCCACTCGATCCACCCTGTCGGTCGCGCCGAGGCCGAACACGACGCGCGGGTCGTGAGCCGACTGGTAGCCATAGGCGCTCCGTGCTTCGCTCACGCGGATCTCGCCGTCGACGGTCAACTCGACCCGCGCTCCGATACCGTCGCGGTTGCTGGTCCTGCCGACCAGTTCGAGGCCGAGCCAGTGGTTGTTCTCACCGCCATCGTTGCGCAGAAAGGTCGGCGGGCCGTTGAGGTTCATCGTCAACAGGTCGGTGTCGCCGTCGTTGTCGTAGTCGCCGAAGGCCGTCCCGCGGCTGACCTGGGCACCGCCGAGCCCGGAAGGGATGGCAAGCAGCGTAAACCTGCCGCCCTCGTTGCGGTAGAGCAGGTTCTTCTGGGCGTACTGCAACCCGGAGGAATGGGCTGCCAGCTGGGGATACAGGTGACCGTTGGCGACGAACAGATCGAGCCAGCCATCGAGGTCGGCGTCGAAAAGAGCCGTGCTCCAGCCCAGGTACGGGCGAACAAGGCCCCCAAGACCCGCCTCGAAGGTGGCGTCGACGAAGGTGCCGTCCCCACGACTCCGGTACAGTGTGTTCACGTCGTCGGAGAAGTTGGTGACGAACAGATCCAGGTCACCGTCACGGTTGTAATCGCCGGCGGCGACACCCATGCCCGCCTGAGGTTTGCCATCTTCGCTCAGAGCCACGCCGACGTAGGGACCGACTTCGGTCAGTCCTCCACGGCCGTCGTTCCTGAACAGCAGATTCGGGCGCGAGTCGTTGGCCACATAGATATCCTGGTCGCCATCGGCATCCGTGTCGGCGAACAGCACTCCAAGGGCCGGGTGACGGTACGCGTCGATTCCGCTGGGGACGCTTATATCGGTGAAGGAGCCGTCGCCGTCGTTGCGGTACAGCCCGTCGGCCTGGGCCTGCAGGCCATGGGGGCCACAGAACACGTCGAGCCCCTTCCAGCCGCTACAGAGCTCGCCGTCGTTCGGCGGCGCCTCCAGGTCGAAGACCAGGTAATTGGCGACGTACAGATCGAGATCGCCGTCGGCGTCGAGGTCACCGAACGCCGCGCTCGCCCCCCAACGGGGGTCACCCACCCCGGCCGCTTTGGTGACGTCCGAGAAATGGCTGCCGCCGTCGTTCCGGTAGAGGACGTTGGCCCCCCAGTACGTGACGTAGAGGTCGACATGACCATCGCCGTCGGCGTCGCCAGTGGCGCAGCCCATACCCCATCCGGTGCGCCTCAGGCCTGTCTTTTCGGTAACCTCCAGGAACCTGCGCCCATCCGTTCCGGCCACATTGCGGTAGAGTCGATTCGTCGCCGTGGGTGGGGGCGCGTCCAGCCTTGTGCCATCGACGACGAACACGTCGAGGTAGGTGTCGTCGTCGTAGTCGAGGAAGGCAACGCCTCCCCCCATCGACTCGATGATGAAACGCTGCTCAGATGTCCCTGACAGATGCGTGAAGTCGAGGCCGACCTCAGCGCTGATATCGGTGAACCGGATCCCGGTGGCCGAACCCGCCCGCAGGGCGCCTGGTACGGCTCGATCGGTCTCGGTGCCGCAGCCCGCCGTGGTGATCGACGTCAGACAGAGGCCGATAAGGGCAAGACGATGCGTGAAGGAGATTGTCTTCAGGGCTGGGCGGAGAGTTCGATGTTGCCGTCTCGGTAACGGCGACCTACATCGCGCTCAAACTGGTAGCCGATGTCCATCATCTCCACCGGCTCGTCGCGGTAGTCGAAGCGCAACATGGCGTCCTGGACGATCGCCTCGATCTGGCGGACGTCGTGATGGAGCACCGGGAATACGACAAATCCCTCGGATTCCTGACCGGAGAAGATGTCCTCATTTCTGAACAAGGTGCGCTTCACCAGGTCGAGTCGATTCTTGTACTGGATGTAGGCGTTGCCAGCGTAGCCGATAGCATAGACGCGGAAGTAGGTATCGATCTGCCGCTCGGACAGGCTCCAATACTCGCGGCCGTTGCTGGCGCGGAGCACGATTCTGGCGGGGTCAATCCGGACCTTCGGGTAGGCGTAGTTCTTGACGCTCAAGGAGAAGACGATGAAACGTTGCCGCTCTTTGTCCTTGAATTCGACATCCCCGTAGGTGAAGGGATTTGTCGACTTGACCCCGTTCTGAGATTCGGTCGAGAACTGGCGATTGAGTTCAGTGTCGGAAAACGGCCGCAGCTTCACCTCGAAGCGGCCTTTCTGGTAGGTGACACTGCCATCGTCGGCCACGATCATCGCCCCCGGTTGTTCCGGGACCGGCCGCAGCGGACCTGCGTGGTGGAGGTACCCACAACTGGCCAGCACCACCGTGAGAGCGGTGGCGATCCAGGGCAGTGGAAAACGGATGGTGGCCTGAGCGCGAGTCATTGCGTGTCCTTGAATCTGGCCTCAGGATACACCCCCGCGGGGCAGGTGTCAACGAGGCACGACGGACCCCGCTCTGGTTGTTCGATCGGCAGAAGGCTCATAAGGTATGCACCCATAATGGCAGACTCAATTCGCGCACATCGAACCGACTACAGCCTGCGAGCCGCTGCGCTGGTGATCGGCATGGTCGGTTCTCTCGCCATCGGTGCTCTGGTCCCATACACCAACATGGTGATCCGGGGAGCGCATATTGCCGCGTATTTCAACAATCCCGCGGCGTTGATCCTGCTCTTCGGCCTCGTCTTCTTCGTCAATGTCATCGTCGGCGTCGTGCACCGTCCGTGGATGTTGCGACCAGCCGAACTGGCGCTGGTCTACGTCATGTGGACCGTGTCGACGTCGATCCCGCTGTTCGGACTGACCGCCTTCCTCCTGCCGCACATCACAACACCGATCTACTACGCCACCCCGGAGAACCAGTGGCTCGAAATCCTGCTGCCCGTCATCCCGGATTGGATGATCGTCCACCATGATCTGACTAAGGTACAGGGCTTCTACGAGGGTGTCGCCGAGGGGACGAGCATCCCTTGGATGTTATGGCTCAAGCCGCTGAGCTACTGGATTCCTTTCGTTCTGGCCCTCTACCTGGCGATGATCACCATCATGGTCATTCTGCGGAAGCAGTGGATCCAGAACGAGCGTCTCGTCTTCCCTCTGGCGCAGGTACCGCTGGCCATGATCCAGGACGGCGCCTCGGGGCCTTCATTGATCAAGCCCATCTTCAAGAACCCGTTGATGTGGTTCGGCTTTGCGGTGCCGACGATCGTGCAGAGCCTGAACGGTCTCAACTACTACTTCCCCTACATCCCGGCCGTCGACATCGCCAGTTGGGGAGGTTTCACCATCCCCCTGTTTCGCGAGTCCGTCAACCTGAAGATCGCTCTCAGCTTCCAGATGATCGGTTTCTCCTACTTCATCAGCCGGGAGATCGCCCTAGGCCTGTGCGTGTTCCATCTGATCAACATCGTTCAGCAGGGAATCTTCAACGTTACGGGTATAGACCAACCCGACCCTGTCCTTGGCTCCTACAGCTCGTACTCCGGCGCCATCATCGTCCACCAGGGATTCGGGGCGATCGTCGTCCTCGTCCTCTTCGGCCTGTGGACCTCCCGTCGTCATCTGCACGATGTCTGGAGCAAGGCTATTTCGGGTGACCCGAACGTCGACGACTCCGGTGAGATCCTGTCGTACCGGGCCGCCCTCCTGGTCCTGGTATGCAGTCTGACTTTCATGGGCTTCTGGCTCTGGCAATCAGGGCTGCCAGGTTGGATCGTGCCGATCTACCTTTTCCTCGCTTTCGTGCTGTTCATCGGCATTACCCGGGTAGTGGCGGAAGGTGGTCTCGCCTTTGTCTTCGCTCCGATGATCGCCTCTGATTTCGTCGCCGCCGGATTCGGCACCCGGGCCCTGGGTTCCTCCGGCGTAGTCGCCCTCGCCTTCACCTATATCTGGGCGAGTGACATCCTGACCTTTGTCATGGCCGCCTGCGCCAACAGCCTCAAGCTGGTGGAGGAGACCGTGTTCAGGAGACGGCGGCTGATCTTCTGGGGTATGCTGATCGCCATCGTCGCCACCCTCGGCAGCTCGATCTGGGCGATTCTGGAGCTGGCCTACCGGTACGGTGGGATCAACACGTCGCAGCATTTCTTCGGTCCCGACGCCACCTACGCCTTTGACAACGCTGGCGTGCGCATGAAGTCGCTGCAGGGACCGCACATGCTCAACTGGCTCTACACGGCCATTGGCGGCACCGTCATGACACTGTTGATGATCGCCCGCCAACGGTATTTCTGGTGGCCCTTTCACCCCCTCGGGTTCCCCATCAGCGCCGTTTTCGGCACGATGTTCTTCAGCGTTCTGGTGGCCTGGTTCATCAAAACGATGGTCTTCAAGTACGGTGGTCCGCAGCTCTATCTGAAAACCCGCCCCTTCTTTCTCGGTCTGATTCTCGGTCAGTTCGTCACCGTCGGCGTCTGGTATGTCATCGACCACTTCACCGGAGCCACGCAGAACTGGGTGATGCACTGGTGAATCGTCGAACGGGCGGCGGCCTGATCTGCATCTGCATCACCTCTGCCCTCGTCGCCGGCTGCGAGTCCGCCGATGAGGCTCTGGTGGCTCAGGTCGGTCCCTACCGCATCACGGCAGGCCAATACCGATCGTATGTAGAGAGTCTCCCCGGTCGCTGGCAGCCGGACATGACGGGAGACGAGGCACGGTTGCACCACCTGCAGGTGCTCATCGATCGCTGTCTGCTCCTGACGGAGGCGAGAACTCTGGGGCTGGATACCCTCGCAACGGCCCGGGAGGCCGCCGCCAGAGCTGTGGACGAGTACGTCGTAGCTCGCTACCGCCTCGACTGGATCCGGAACCAACCAGAGCTCACCGAGGAAGAGATCAAGCACGTCTTCCACGGCGAGGGATTCGGCCGCGAACGTCGGGGACTCGTCATCCGCGTACGGACACGTGCTGAAATTGACACCGTCCTGACCGAATTGCGGTCCGAACAGCCATTCCTTGAGGTGGCCCGATTGCGATCACTGGATCGTACCACCCTGGAGATGGATGGCGGACCTGGCTTCCTGGATCGCGACCAGGCTGCCCGGCTCGGTATCCCGGTGTCACTGTTCGCGTCCCTGCCCCTGAACCAGACGTCATCACCGCTGCGGACCGGCACTGACTGGCAGGTGGTCCGTTTCGTCGAGGAGCGGCCGGCGGACTACGATCGATACCGCGAGACGATCAGGACAGAGTTCAAGAACCGACGGCGAGCCGAGTTGGATCGGCTGCCCCGGGGGGAGCAGCAGGCAGCGGCTCGCGAGGCAGGATTCTACGAGGGACCAGACTTCCTCCGAGCGGAAAGGAAGGCCCGGGAAGAGGTCATGCTTGAGATGCTGAGACGGCGGACGAATCGCGCCATCGACATCTCGCCGGAGCAGACGCGGCGCTACTACGACACGCATCAGGAGGTCTTTCGACATGAGGAGGCGTTGTGGATCGAGGAGGTGCTGCTGGCGTCGGCGACCGAGGCCATCCGGGTGCGACAGGAGATCGAGGCGGGGGCTCGGTTTGCTGACCTTGCCGTCCGCAGTTTGCGCGACAGGACCCGGCAGCAGCATGGCAGGCTGCATTTCCATGCCGAGGACCTGGTCCGATTCGCTCGACTGATGCCCGCCGCCAAAGGCACGGAGGTCGGGCTACTGTCCGGGCCGCTGCAGGTGGAGGGAGGATTCTCCGTGTTCCGCGTTCTCGGTCGCACCGCCGACCGGGTGGATCCCTTCGATGCCGTACAGGACCGGGCGCGGTCCCTGCTTCTGCAACAGCACCAGCAGGAACGCCTGTCCTCCCTGCTGGACCGACTGCGCACCGAACACTCAACGGTGATCGAGATCCACACGTCCCGTCTGCAGGGGGCCGTGCCCGACTACCTGCTGGGAGGCTGAGAACTGCCAGCTCTCGTGTTGCTGCTGCTCTTTGCCTCGGGCGCGTGCGGCCTGGTGTACCAGGTCGCCTGGGCCCGCGTGCTCACCCTCGTCTTCGGCACGACCCTGCTCGCCGTGGGAACGGTGCTCAGCGCTTTCATGGGTGGGTTGGCCCTGGGCAGCTTCCTTCTCGGCCGCTGGGCCGACCGGGTGAGACATCCCCTTCGGTTGTTCGCCATCCTCGAGGCCGGCGTCGGGCTCTACGCCTTCCTGTTCCCCGTTCTGGCCGGTGGGCTGGACGAGGTCATGTCCTGGCTGTTCCCGTCCTCAGGGAGTCATTCCCTGTACTCCCTCGTCCGCTTTGGCCTGAGTTTCCTGCTGCTGCTGGTACCGACCGTGTTGATGGGCGCAACCTTGCCCGCCGTCACACGGACCGTCGTCAGACAGTTCAGCGCCGTCGGCGTCGGTGTGGGCCGGCTGTATGCAGCCAACACCCTCGGTGCCGTGGGCGGCGTCCTCGTCGTCACCTTCGTGCTGATGGAACAGCTCGGGCTTCGAGGCAGCACGTACGCCGCGGCGACGGTCAACCTCATCGTCGCCGCCATCGCCTGGAGGCTGGGCAGAGCCGCCGTCGAACCATCCCCCCGAACCGGGCGACCATCCACCCCCGGCGATCCGGTGTTGCGCGTCGTGCTGCTCGGCTTCGGTCTGTCAGGCTTCGCGGCGCTGGGATACGAAGTCGCCTGGACGAGGGTTGTGCGGGTCGCCTTCTCCATGGTGTCGCATTACGAGTTCAGTCTCGTCCTGGCCGCCTTTCTCGTCGGCCTCGCTCTCGGCAGTCTTCTCTGCAGCCGGTTCCTGCGCCGCGATATCGACCCGCTGATGTGGTTTGGCGGGGCCCAGATCCTACTCGGCGTTCTAGGTGTGCTCTCTCTGCCGATCCTGGCTTCGCTGCCGGGAACTGTCGATCAGCTGCGCGGTCTGGGCTCATGGTGGGCCTATCGCGGCGGCGTATTCGGCGTCTCCTTCGCTGTCATGCTGGTGCCCACGTTGCTCATGGGTGCGACGTTTCCCCTGGTGAGCCGGATCCACATCCGGCACCTCGGTCGGATCGGTGAGGGTATGGGAACCATCGGGGCCGTCAACAGCCTCGGCGCCGCTCTTGGCGCCTTCCTCACAGGTTTCTTCCTGATCCCCTGGCTCGGAACCGAGTCGAGCATCAAGGCACTGGCCGCCATCAACACTCTGGTGGGGCTCGCCGTGTTCGTCGTTCATCCGACGATGGGCTCGCGCCGCAGGAGGGTCGTCGCCGTCGCGGCGGCGATCGTTGCCGGAGTGATGCTCACCACGCCATCCGACGTGCTCCGACAGATCTCGGAGCCCACCGACCCGAAGCGCCGACTCGTGTTCTTCCGTGAGGGCGCCGAGGGTGTGATCACGGTGGAGAAGGGGGATGATGGACTGCGCGAGATGATGCTCAACGGTGGCGGACAGGTGCCCACCGATTACTCCTCGCTGCAGCTGTTCCGTCTGCTCGGGCATCTGCCCCTGCTGCTGCATCCCGATCCGCAGGAGGTCCTTGTCGTGTCTCTGGGCGGTGGGATCGCTCTGGGGTCGGTGGCGCAGCACGACCTGCAACGGGTCACGTGCGTCGAGCTCGTGCCGCAGGTGGTCACCGCGGCGAGAGAACACTTCGGCCCCTACAACCACGGCGTGCTGCAGGACCCGGCCACCGCAGGCGTTGAGATCGTCATCGACGACGGCCGCAACTACCTGCTGGCCAGCCGTGGCACCTACGATGTCATCACCGGTGACGCCACCCATCCCACCAGCGCCGACAGCTGGGTGCTGTATACGAAGGAGTTCTATCAGCTGTGCCGGGCGCGGCTGGCCGAGGACGGTATCATGGCTCAGTGGCTGCCGATCCACGGACTCGCCGTCGAGGACTACCGGACTCTCCTGCGAACCTTCGTCCATGTCTTCCCCCGCGCCACCCTCTGGCGTACCAGCAACTACTCGATTGTGCTGGGTACGCTGGGAGAAACGGGTATCGACCCGGATCAGATCAGGCGACGACTCACCGACGAGCGTCTGCGCAGAAGTCTGGCGGATGTGGACCTGGGAGACCCCTATCTCGTGCTCGACCACTTTCTAATGGATGAAGGAGCCTTGCGCCGATTTGCCGGTGAAGGCCCACTCAATTCCGACGAGAGACCCTACATAAGCTTCGCCGAAGCGTACGGTAAGAAGGCCTGGCACGTGCTGGCCTCGTTGCGGCCGTATCGCTCACCCGTTCCCCTGCGCCTCGGTGGCCCCCCGCTGCCCGCGGCGACCTCGGCTCGGCTCACCGCTGGCTACCTCGCCGGTGAGCATTCGCTGGCGGCGGACGTCTACCGCTTGCGGGGCGATGTGGAGGCGGCAACCCGGTCCTACCTGCTGGCCCTGAAGGAAAACCCGGCGGACCTGACGTCGGCGCACTTCCTGCGAGAGCTCGAGTAGACCCAGCCCTCAGTGGGCTGGATCCTCTTCGGCCACCACCCGTCCATGCCAGAAACCTGATCCGAAGGTTGTCAGGTAGAGCTTGTCCTCATCGTGCGGGTCGATCACCGGCCGATGACCCCAGTAGAAATCGTACCCTTTCATCCTCTGCCAGGTGGCGCCGTAGTCCTCGCTGAAATGTGCGGTGTGATGGAAGGTGACCAGGTAGACCCGTCCGGGCTTTCGTGGATCGACGGCCGCGCCGTACACGTACGCCTCAGCAGTGAATACCTGCCTCCAGCTGCGCCCGCCATCCTCGCTCATCAATAGACCTCCCTGGCTCTGCTCCACATCCTTGCCGTCTCTTGGCCTGCCACGGTAATCGCCGACCTCGACGTCCGACCAGAGGCAGAGATACAACCGGTTGCCATCCCGCGGGTCGGTGGCCAGGCTGTTCGGGAAGCGAGCTCCCTCGGGGAGTGGGATGGACTCCCAGCTCTCGGCGCCGTCCGTCG
Organism: Gemmatimonadaceae bacterium; assembly: GCA_002726335.1. The sequence continues at coordinate 1,122 of PBSR01000155.1, read as the reverse complement.
ATCGGTAGAGGGCCCCGTCGAGCAGCGACCGGTTGCCGCTGCCGTCGTCGAAGAGCACGTCAAAGGCGACGACCAGATAGAGCACGCCGTCGGCTCCGTATACGAGCTCCCAGGCGTTGGGTGATCGCTGCTCGACACCAGCGATCTTCAGGTCCCAGCTTCTGCCGTCGTCGACAGACTTGTACACGCCCTTGCCGTAGACGGCGGCGAACAGTGTACGCCGGCCTGCCGGAGAGGCAGGATCCATCAGTACACAGGTCGTCGGCGCGTGTTCCGGCAATCCACCTGAGGTTACCTGCCAGGTCTGCCCCCCGTCGGTGGAGACGGCAACACCGCCCACAGCCCGATCCTTCCAGCCTTCGAGGCGCGTCATCTTCAGCTTCGGCAGATCGTGATACCCGCCCCAGGCGGACCACACCTTGTCCTTCTGCTCCGGGTCGAACTGTACCCAGTAGCAGGTATTCTGCCATTGATGAGGGATGCCAGTCGATGACCGCCGCCATGTCTGGCCGCCGTCGAAGGTGTGCCAGTAGGCGATGTCGGTGTAGCTGACGGCGATGTGCTGCGGGTCGAAGGGATCGAAGTGAACACCGTAGGTGGTCGTCACCCCAAGGCCTCGACTCACGCAGGAACCATCCGGCAGACTGCGACTGTAGAGCGCCCTCCAGGAAGCGCCGCCATCGCTGGTCTTCATCGTCCGGTACCAGTCGGTGAATACGGCGATGTCGGGGTTGTCTGGAAAGACCCCCACGTCGATGATGCGCACGTAGCCGCCACCAAAGGCCTCCGAGCACCAGCTGTCAGTGACATTGTCGGCGACGACGCCATCCTGCACGGAGTACCCGCCTGTACCACCCCCCTCCTTGCACACCCACTCCCAGTTCAGGCCGCCGTCGATGGTCTTCAGGATCCCGTACCAGGTTCCGGCCTCTCCCCGCTCATTGCTGTCCATGAAGCGATCACAGACAGCGTACGCCGTCAGGCTCTTGGTCGGCGAGGTGACCGCACAGGCGAAGGACAGCCCAACGTCGTCGGCTGGAACCGATGCCGCTGCTGCCAGCCGGTGGTCGAAGCGTTCCCACGTGATGCCCCCATCGTGGCTGACGAAGCCTCGTCCCTCGT
>PBSR01000154.1 GCA_002726335.1 Gemmatimonadaceae bacterium | reverse complement strand
GCCTGCCGCACGGACGCCGAAGGACGGTAGGAGCCGGCCCGATCACATCGGACCGTCTGTCCGTTTCGCCGCCCTGTTCAGGGCTTTCGGCAGCCGCGAGTCGCGCAGCTCGATGGGTGGCTCGGTCTTGCGTACGCGCCGCAGACGCAGGTTGAGCATCTCCACGAACACCGAGAAAGCCATGGCGAAATAGATGTAGCCCTTGGGAATGTGCCGGTCGAACCCCTCGGCCATCAGCGCCATCCCGATCAGGAGCAGGAAACTCAGCGCCAGCATCTTGATGGTCGGGTGTGTGTCGATGAACCGCGATATGGCCCCCGCCGAGAGCATCATCACCCCCACAGCGATAACGATGGCTGTGATCATCACGGCGACCCGTTCGGCCATGCCGACGGCGGCGATAACCGAGTCCAGCGAAAAGACGAGGTCGAGCAGCAGGATCTGGATGATGACGCTGGCGAAAGAGGCGGCGACGCGTTTTCCGCCGTCGTGGTCACCGTCACCTTCGAGCTTGTCGTGAATCTCGTGGGTACTCTTGCCCAGCAGGAAGAGCCCGCCAAGGATCAGGATGAGGTCGCGCCCGGAGATGGCCTGCGAGAGAACCTCGAAGAGCGGTTCGGTGAGACGCATGATCCAGGCCAGTGACAGCAGCAGCAGGATGCGCCCGATCATGGCCAGGGCCAGCCCGATCAGGCGGGCCCGGGCCTGCTGGGTCTCCGGCAGCTTGCCCGACAGGATCGAGATGAAGACGATGTTGTCGATGCCCAGCACGATCTCGAGCAGACTGAGCGTCAACAGGGCGACCAGGGCCTGCGGGTCGGTGATCCACTCCACCGCCATCACCCTTGCGATCTCGGGAACTCATCGTAATAGCGCTTGAAAGCCGCGGCCGTGCCGCACAGGTAGACCGCGTCGTCGGACGTGAGAATGAAGTCCTGCGGAAAGTCCATGCACAGCTGGCCATCCCGCTCGACTGCCACGACGGAACAGCCGGTGAGTTCCCGAATCCGTGCCGTGAGAGGATTGCGGCCGACGAGCGGGCCGGGGTGCAGTCTCACGAGTTTTATCCGGGTCTGGTGTGAAACGGTTTCGCCAAGAACGTGGTGGGCCAATATCTGTCCCGCAACCTGGCCGACGGAAATGGCAAAATCGGCCCCTGCCCGTTGCATGCGACCCACGTTGTCGGCCAGCGAAACACTGGCGATGATCGGCACGTCAGGGGCGTAGTCGCGGACTACGGTCGTCCCCAGGAGCGTGGCGCTGTCGGCGGCATGTGTGAGGATGACGGCCCGGGCGCCGGCGATAGGTGTTCGCTCGAGGACCTCCCGATCGAGTATGTCGCCGACGATATCGACTCCCGGCCCCTCGGCCACGTCGATGACGCAGGTCTCTTCCCCGGCCTCGCGGAGAATCTCGATGAGCTTCTGACCGACATCACCGTATCCCACGACCACGAGCGGGCCGATCTGGGGGATGGGCCGCACCCAGTCGTTGAGCCGACGGATGCTCTCGGCTGACCCTACGGCCACCAGGATCGCGCCGGGCTCGAGCGCCTCGTCAGCACCGGGGGGAGGCAGCAGCAGATCGTCGCGCCACTGGCCGACGAAGTGCGCTCCGGTCTGGGTGCGGACCCCGGTCTCGGACAGACTCTTGCCAGCCAGCGGACTGGCATTATGAACGCGGATCTCCGCCACTTCGAGCAGCTGATTCAGAGGCTCCACACCGGCCACACGGGGGCCGATTCTGGCGCTGGCTCTTACCGCGATGACGGCGGCCAGTACGTGGCTGGGGGTAAAGGCGGCGGTCGCGCCCGCAAGCATCATGGGCCCACGCCGGCTGGGCTCGTCGATCATGGCCACGATAGGGCCGCTGAATCCCTGTTCGCGAGCACCAAGGGCAAAGAGAGCATTGCTCTCATCTTCCCCGTTGGCCACCAGCGCCCGGGCCCCGGCCAGCCGACTCAGGTCCAGTTCTTCGTCGGCAAGATCCGTGTGCACGACCTGCTCTCCCCGGGCGTGCAGCCGTCGGGCAACGGCTTCGTCTTCCTCGATGACCACTGCAGGTTGACCGCGGTTCTTGAGCTCTTCCATCAACGAGGCTACCTCTGGACCGTACCCGTAGATGACGACGCGCCCCTCGGCGTCCGGGAGGGTTCGCGGCAGCGCTCCATCGAGGCGCTCTTCCACCAGGGGTGTGTTGAACTTGTCGATCTGTACGACGCCCCGGGTGGCGTCTTCCGAATGAGTGGCACGGCCTTCGAGCAGGACGGCGCAGCCTTTGAGGGCGAGGGGAGTGAACAGATTCAGCAGGAAGGCGGTGAGGATGAGAATCGTGAAGACGGCCTGGTCGATGGCCCCCTGAGCCAACGCCAGAGAGGCCAGGACAAAAGCCATCTCGGCACGGCCGCACATACCCACACCCACGGCAAGGGCCTCCCGTCCGGGCAGACCCATGCGTAGCGCCATACCTCCGGCACTCGCAATCTGCCCCACGATGACCACCGTAGTGAGAAGGACGATGAAACCGACCTGTGCCGCGGTGATGTCAAAGGTGATGGAGAAGCCCAGAGACATGAAGAAGATGGGGCCGAGGAAAGAGTATGCGATCCCATACGTGCGATCGGTGACGATCTTGACCAGATTCGGGTCTGCCACCTTCTCCTCGAAAAACAGCCCTGCCAGGTAGGCTCCCAGAATCATGTGCAGGCCGATCGCCTCGGCGAACAAACCCGCGGCGAGGGCGGTGAGCAGAACGAAGGTGAATCCCTTGCCTCCCGCCGAACGGAACGGCAGGGAGAGGCGGGGATAGACGAAGGTCGCCAGCAGCAGCGACACGGCGAAGAAGCCGACCACCTTGCCCAGGGTGATCGCGATGGCGATTGGCTCGAAGGTTCCACCCGTCAGCACACCGATCACGAGGCCGAAGAAGACGAGAGTGAGCAGATCGTCGATGACACAGCTGGCGATGGTGATCCGGGCCAGGCGGGTATTGGCCAACCCCAGGTCCTTGAGGCTCTTGAGGGTGATCACCACGGCTGTAGCCGTCATCGTCAGGCCGACGAAGGTGGCGCCCACGAAATCGAGGCCGAAGGCCAGGGCCAGCCCGAAGCTGACAGCGAAGGGTACGATCGCCCCCACGATAGCCACGCCCATGGAGCGCTTCAGGGCATCGAAAAACTCGTGGGGCTGGGTTTCCACGCCGGCGTGGAACATGAGGAAGAAGATCCCGATCTCAGCCAGCAGCTGAATGGCATCGTCGGGCGCGATCAGGCCGAATACCGCCGGCCCCACCAGAACGCCGATGGTGAGTTCGCCCATCACTGTCGGCAGGCCGAGGGGGCGCAGAGTGACGGCCACCAGCCAGATACCGGCGAGAAGGATCAGAAGATCGAGGGCAATGTCGTGCACAGAGAGTCCGTTTCGCTCGGGCGGGGAGTATCGGAGCCGCGGGCTGCCAAACGAGAATGTCGGCCAGACCCGGCCCCCGGGACAACTCGACCCGAGCCTTCAGGTTTGGCAGGTTACGCTGACGCCCTCACGCGACAGACAGCCCCCCGAGTCCGTCCCTCAGGGCTTGCAGCGACTCGCCGTTGTCCGGATCGACTGTGACCATGGCGCCGTGACAGTCATGTATCCGCACTGCGGCCCCGAGGCCACGCACGAGGTCCGGGGGTCCACCGGCTGAGATGGGCGGATACAGCGGCACCCGACCTTCAGTCTCCGCTACCAGACGCGTCACTTCGCCATCGTAGAGTTGAGCAAGCGGCAGGTCTGCCGACTGCAGTGACTCCTCATCATGTGGTAGAGCGACGCCGTCCTCCTGACTCAACAGCCGCAGTACCAGCTCCACGGCGTCCTCTTCGCGCACCTTCAGCGGTTCGCCGGCTTCATCTACCAGGGCACGAGCCCAGGACGCCGCGACATTCGTCGACGCCGTCGCCCAACCCACGACCCCGCCCGCGGAGCTGCCACCGGTAAGGAAGTCCGTTGCCTCCTCCCAGCGGGGCAGGTCGTGTCCGCCGGCCAGGGCGATGGAAGGGGCGAAGACGTCACTGCCGAAAGGAAGTCCTGTGCGCACGTCATGCACCCTGGCGCGGAATTCCGTCATGCGGGCCGCCAGCAACGCCGCCCGCATGCTCAGCCACTGCAGAAACTCGGCCGGCACTCCGAGTGCCGGCAGCAGATCCGGTCCTCGCAGATCACTGTCGAGAGCTCGCGACACGACCGCCGCATCGATGCGCCGCGCCGCATCCCGGGTGGCACGTGCCACAGTTACCAGCCGCTGCGAATCGAAACCGAGATCCTCGCCGGCGGCGCAGCAATGCTCGCAGGCACAGGCGATCAGGGCGTGCAGGTTCGCCGGCTGTGGGTAGCGGGCGTGGTCGACGCAGAAGCCGTCCACATCGTATGATGCCGTTATTTCGGCGAGGCCGTCCGCCGTCCAATCATTGACCTGCGGCTGGCTCGGGCACAGGCCGATCCCCCACGACTTCCACCGGTGATCGAGCTGGGCCCCGTCCACGTCGCGCATGGCGAACTCCGGGAAGACGTCGCCGCCGTAACTCCACAGTCCGATATGTCCCCAGACCTCGATTCCCGCCTCGTGTGCTTGGTCGATGGCGCATCGTAACTCACTGTCATCGAAACCCCCGACGACACCAGCCACGGGCGGATAGATGCCGTCTGCCGCCTTGGGCCAGCGATCGGTCCGCTGTCGCCAGTCCTCGAAGGGACCCCGCGCCGCCATCCCGTCGCTGGCGCGGAACCCGGAGGTGTGACACACGGGCGACTCCGGCATGATCGTCGTCAGGCCAATCTCGTCCCGCAGCCGCACCAGTGTCTCGGGACGCTGGGCGATCGTGCTGGTGGCGCAGAACCAGATGATGCGTCGTGGATGGTCTGTCATGCCCGGAATCTGAACCACCGGCCCCCGCCCGACAACCGCCGTTGCCAACACTCCGTCGCCGTCGGAAGTTGTGGGACATGGAGAACCACAGCGGGATCCGCTCTCTCGCCATCGCCGGCGCCTGGGGCTACATCGGACGCAAGTTCGTCGACGCCGGCCTCGATCTCGGGCTGGACGTATCCGTCCTCGACCCGGGGCCGGCCCCCGAAGATGTACCTCTCGGTCGCCTGACCCGCTTCACGGATGACAGCTTCTTCCGGCAACCGGTGGATCTGTTCCACCTCGCCCTGCACCCCGAACATCGGCGACCGGCCCTGAGCCAGCTCCTGCGGCGCACCCGGGACCAGCGCCTGTCGATCCTCAACGAAAAACCCATGGCGGCCCCCGAACGCCCGCAGGACTGTCTCGAGCTGATCGACGCTCTTGCCGGCACGAGAGCCCTGCTGCTGTTCGACTTCCCGGAGCTCTTCGACCCCCTCACCACACGTGTCATCGAGACCTTGCGGCGCTATCGGCGCATCGATATCGACGAGATCGTCATCCAGCGGTCGAAGGACCGTGAGGATCCCACGAACCCGCGCAACCGCAAGCTCATGGTCCACATCCAGTATCAGGAGTCCGTGCACTGCATGGCCTGGGTCCTCTTCGTCCTCGGGCAGCTGCAGGGCAGCGCCGAAGCAGTACTGGCAGACGGCCTGCAGTTGTCGGCGCGGGCCCGCCCCTACTCCCCGCCGAACCCGGAAGACTACCTCTACGTCGTCGACGGCAGGACCGACTTTGAGATGCAGATCGGCGGAACGACCGTGCGGGGTTGTACCGACTTCACCTCAGGCGCACCGTGGGCCAAGACGCGACTCGTACGTGGGCGTGCCGACGGGCGCCCCTTCGAGATGTCCATGGACTATCTCGAGGGTGCCAAGGTTCTACGGCTGGACGGATTGGAGGCCGGACAGGACAGCGACCTGGATCCTCTGGGTAGCTCCTACGAGGGCGTGCTGCGAACCTTCGATCGCTGGCTGCAGACCGTTCCGCCGACAACGCTGATGTCCTCCACCTGCTACCCGAACCCGACCTTCGCCCACCTCACATACGGCCTGTCGGGCCTGCTGTGGCGCAGTTGCCACGACGACAGGCCGCTATCGGTCAGCGACGCCGACGACCTGCTCGCCTTCGACGCCGGTTTCGCTGAAGCCGCGGCGAGTCTTCCACACTACGCCTGAGTCGCTACGCTGATAACTCGGCCACCCGCGTCTCGACCCACGGCCACATGATGTCGGCGTAGAATCTGTGGCCGGCTTCTCCGTAGCTGTGCTGATATCGGCCCGTCGCTCCGGCCGCGTCATATATGGCTGTCAGTCGTGACACGGCAGCGTCCACTTCATCCGTGGGATGCAGGCCATCGTGGCGGCCATTCACCGTCAACAGCGGTCGCGGCGCCGTCAGTCCGGCGACATCCCAAAATTCGCCGAAGGACAACAGTCCTGGCACGGCGTTGCAGGGGCAGTGCCGCAGCGTTCCGGCGGGACTCATGTAGTTGTTGAAAGCGCAGCACGGTACGGCCATGTCAATGCGTTCATCACAGGCGGCCGCGTGGGCCGTGGCCATGCCACCGCCGGAATTGCCCAGCATCAGCGCCGGCCCTGACACTTCCGGCAACGCCAGCGCCCAGTCGAGGATCCGCATCAGGTCCCACACGCGTTCACCCAGGGCGCTGCGACCGACGACGGCGACCTGCCAGTTGTGACAGACGCAGTCCCTGCCGCCGTGGCGCTCGCCGATGTCAGCAATGCGGTACGCACGGGGATTGCCGCCGATCCCCCGTGTCGCCGGGGCGATGGCGAGAAACCCGCGGCGCGCGGCTTCCACGGCCACGTCACGGTTCTCGTCCTGCATCCGGCGACGATCTTTCTCATCGGTGCAGATGCCGGCGTAGATGTCGCCGTTCTCATGTCCGTGGGGCGTAATCGCCAGCGGGAAGGGACCCTCGCCCTTCGGTCTCAGACACCAGAACGATGTACGCACCGACGGTTCGGTGTCGATCCTGCCCTGTTGCCTTGTACAGTCGCCGAGGTCCTCGGTGTCCGGCGCCCACTCAACCATCGGTCGGCCGCGCCCGGCCTGGGCCTCGATCCGGGTCAACCCCAGCAGGTCACGGAACGCCTCCCGGGCGCCCGTCTGCCACGCCCGAAACGCTGATGGTGACGTGACACGACAGGCCCACTGGCAACCCTCTTCGCTGTAGAGCCGATCGAGGAACTCGGCAACGTCCGCCGGATGCCGCGATCCGTCGGTCATTCGGGACGCCGCCATAGCTCCTCCCAATTGTATTTGGGTTCGTACCCGAGAATGCGCCTTGCCTTGTCGATAGGAAAACGGCTGCCCGGGCGGTCGTGGAAGATGTGGAAGATCTCGAAGCGGCTCGGCAGATCCCGCGTCAGGCACAGCTCGTGAGCCTGAGCGATGTCGCGCCGTTCTACGCAACTCGACGGCAGGTAGTGGGTATCCGGCCCGCCGCCGTGACCCTCCTCTTCGAAGGTGAACACGCCGCCCACGCGGACCGCCGCAATGATCATATCGTGACAGCGGGCGAAGCTGCGGCACAGATCCTCGGCCAGAGTCTTGCCGAGTGTGTAACCCCCGATTCCGGGCCGCGGCGTCTCCTCCTCGGTGATACGCCATCTGTCCCAGCTGGGCCCGGTAATGTTGATCGTACTCTGGAACACGATCCGACGGACGCCGTGGCGCAGGCACGAGGAGAGGATGTGGTACAGGCCGCGTACACCGGCGCCGAGGTCGGTAATGTCTCCCAGGTCGGCCTCCTTCCACTTGCCCATGGGCCAGGCCAGGTGGCAGACGGCATCCACACCGGCCACGGCCTCGTCGATGGCATCGGCTTCATTCAGGTCGATGACACGGGTGTCTGTCAGGGACGGCATGGGACGGAAGTCGACACCGCGGACCTGGTGACCCGCAGCCGATAACTCACGCGCGACGACACTGCCGATGTACCCGGCGGCACCCGTGACCATGACCCTCATGGTGCCCCCTTCTGTTCGTCCGGCCACCAGTCGTGGAAATCGACGGTGGGTGTCAGCGAAAAGGATCCCCCTTTGATACGCAGGGCGAAGCGACGGAACGGTGTGTCAGCCACGAGATTGTAGAGCCCCCAGTGCTTCGGATGATCGTAGGACTCCAGCTCGAATCCCCGGGTGACGGCGGCCACAGCGTCATCCACATCGAGCCAGTCCGGGTCGAAAGGGGCCGACGCCGCCAGCGACGCCGCTTCGACAAGCCGGCCCAGTCGCAGAGTCAGGACGAACCCCGGCGTCTCACTGGCAAATTCGTGGGCCACACCTTCGGCCAGGTGCAGGGCCTGCTGTTCCGCCGACGTGTCCGGCAGGGCCACCATGTCCTCCGACAGGATGGTACCGGGATCATACCCGGAATAGACGCACACATCGCTGATCTGCACGACCTGGCGCACGCCCGCCTCCCGGGCGGCCTGCAGCACGTTCCACGTACCCTTCAGCGCCGTGTCCAGGATGCGACCGTCCTCCTCTGCCACCGGGGCCGACGGATCGCGTTGAGCCCTGGCGAGATGGACGATCCGGTCGGCGCCCGCACACAGCTGACCGATCGCATCGATGTCGAGGACGGATGCCTCGTCGGGGCCGGCGGATCGTACCTCGTGCCCGACTGACTGCAGGTGCGTGGTCAGCGCCCCTGCCAACAGGCCGCCGCCTCCGGTGATAACGATTCTCAAAGAGTTGCCTTCCTTGCGATGTGTCCTTGACGCCAAAATGAACATGCCTGCCCGCCGGTCAAGCGCTTCGGGTCCTTGACGCGGTTCTATGAGTTGCGCCATTTGATACCCATGCCACACTCGATCACCAACGCCCATGCCCGCCGACTGGCGCTGCGAGCCCAGGGCCTCGACGGCACCTGGCGCCCCGGCCGCGGCGTGAACGGGGCAGGGGCCATCGTCGAGCGCCTGGGATACGTGCAGATCGACACGATCGCCGTCATCGAGCGCGCCCACGAACACATCTTGTGGACTCGACAGCCTTCCTATCGCCCCTCCTATCTGCAACGGCTGATGCAGGATCGCCGCGTCTTCGAGTACTGGACCCATGCCGCCTCCTACGTTCCCATGATGGACTACCGGTACTATGGCCGCCGGAGGCGCTCCTATGCGACCGGGGGCCGTGGCGCTGACTGGCTGCGCGACAACCGCGCCGTCGTCGATCACGTGCGCGAGCGGATCCGATCCGAGGGCGCCCTGCTGGCGGCGGATTTCCAGGACACGAGAGGCCGCCGCGGTCCCTGGTGGGACTGGAAGCCGGCCAAGGCGGCACTGGAGGGATTGTTCGACTCGGGCGAGCTGATGATCTCCGAAAGACGTGGCTTCCAGCGGGTCTATGACCTGGCCGAGCGTGTTCTGCCCGGCGATCTGGATAGAACGGAACCAACCGCTGACGAGCGGGCCCGATGGGCCGTACACCGCACCCTCGACAATCTTGGCGTGGTCGACGACTGGCAGATGCGGATCTGGAATCGCAACAGCGACGAGAGACACGCCGCTGTCGAGCAGCTTCTCGAGGAGGGACAGATCGAACCCGTCGAGATCCGCGGCGACGGTGGCGATCCTCTCTATGCCCGGCCCACCGACCTGCAGGCCACGGCGCGCGGCCGCGCCACACGGAGGGTGCACCTGCTGTCCCCCTTCGACAACCTCGTGATCCGTCGACGCTGGGTGCAACGGGTATTCGACTTCGATTACAGCATCGAGTGTTACGTCCCCGGGCCGAAGCGCCGCTACGGGTATTTCTGCCTGCCCGTGCTGTTCGGCGATCGTCTCGTGGGTCGCCTCGATCCGAAAGCGGATCGCAAGGCAGGCGTATTCATCGTTCGGCGCCTGACGCTCGAACCAGACGTTGGTGATGTCGACCGCTTGCTGTCACCATTGGCGGAGTCGATCTGGCGCTTCGCCCGATTCAATGGCTGTGACGAGGTGCGGGTGGAGACGGTACGACCTGGCAAGGTCAAGGCGCCCTTGCGCCGCGCCCTCGCTGAGGCCTGAGGGTGGGCGGCGAGACGACCGGCGTGCGGGGACATACGTCGGCGTGGTATGAGCGTCTGGCCACGCTGCAGGAGGGCTACTACTACCCGTGGGAATCGACCACCGCTGATGGCGGAGGTGAGGCGGCGTACTCCACCCTCGTGCGGCAACACCTGACCCCCGAGCTGGATGTTCTGGAAGCCGGTTGCGGCCACGGCGTCGACGCAGTCTCCTTTGCACCCCTGTGTCGGTCGCTGCGGGCCTACGATCAGGTAGATCGCTACGTCACGCTGGCGCGGCAGGCCGTCGCCGAGCATGGCATCGACAACACAACCCTCCTCTGCCGCAACTCGAGCGCCGACCGCAACGGCGGGCAGGTGACGGTGCCCGCCCTCACCGCCTCCATCGACGTCGTCATCTCCCGTCGCGGGCCGACGAACTGGATCGAGGACGCGCCTCGGTTCTGCCGACCGGGGGCCGTGCTGCTGCAGTTGAACCCGCTCGGTCTTCTGGAGGAATACAGCTGGAACCGCCAACTGCCCGAAAGCCTGCGCCTGTCCCCGCCGGATCCGGACCCTGACGCCGGCATGCGGTCGAGAATCGAAACCCGCCTGGCCAGAGTCGGCCTGGCCATCCACAGCTGCTGGACCTACGACGTGCCGGAATGGCTCCATGGGCCGCGCGAGCTGTACCGATTCCTCACCTTCGGCCGGTCCCCGGACGAAGTCGAATCCTGGCCAGAAGTACACGGAGAACTGTCCGCAGTCTTCGCGCGCCACGCCGTCGAGTCAGGCCTCGAGCTGCGCAATCGTCGGTTCCTGTGGAAATCGGTGCTCGGCCGATAGCCCGACGTTCGGTGGCTGACTCATGTTGTGCTTTATTGTTCGTCCGGCCCGTGAACTACGCCAGATTCGCCGCAAGATCAACGATCACCGTGACCTGTTTGTTGAGGAATGGGAGGTCCATTGTGGATCCTAGAATCAAGTCTGTGCGCGTCAATGCAGATCGAATCCAGGTCAGCTACGAGGACGGGCGGGATCTCGCGGTGCCTGTCACCTTCTACTGGCGTCTGGCCGACGCGACGCCGGAGCAGCTGCAGAACTTCGAGATCTCGCCCAGTGGGAGAGGCATCCACTGGCCTGACGTCGACGAAGATCTGTCGGCAAAGGGACTGCTGGAGGGAATGCCGCGCGCGACTGTCTCTGCCTGACAGCTCGTCGACGAGTCGGACCTTCAGTAACGATCCTCCGCGTTTGTCAGCGGGCACCAGCGTGACGTGAACAGGTGGTCGAGCAGGGCCGTGCCCGCCTCTGACGCCACCGGCGCCAGGTGGCGTAGGGCGTTGGCCGCGTAGAAGCGGTTGTAGCGGTTGTCGTCCCGCAGCATGCGCTCCAGGGCGGCTACGGTACCATCCGTCACCTGCCCAGCGGAGCGCACGGCCAGGGCGGCGTTGCGGCGCACGCGGTAGTCCCCATCGTCGATGCCGCGAGTCGCTGTCTCCAGCGCCGCCCCGGTGAGGTCGCCCACCCGTGCCAGGGCCTCCAGGGCGTTGCGCCGCACCCACCAGTGTTCGTCGTCGGCGCTGTGCACGAGCCGGTCAGTCACCGTGGTGGCACCCATATTCGCCAGCGCATCCGCCGCTGCGGCCCGCACGAGCCAGTGACCGTCGTCGAGCAGATCGCTGGCGACGGAGTCGCCTCTGGCAGCTACGGCCAGCGCCTGTGATGCTACGGTCGCCGTCGGATTGGTCCCATGGGCGTTGTCCGCCGTTTTCGCCATCGCCAGGGGTTCAGATGCCAGGGCCTCTCGCCGCAGATCCTGAGCCAGTTCCGGTAGACCGGCT
>PBSR01000153.1 GCA_002726335.1 Gemmatimonadaceae bacterium | reverse complement strand
GCCGTACGGCGGCTGCCACTTCGTCCAGCCGGCCGTCGACCAGGGCGGCGACCCGGCCGCCGCTGCCGATGGTCAGACTCACTACATCGACATCCGCCTCCTTGACCATCTGATCGCTGGCGGCAACCGAGCCCACGTAGCCAGTGGTCTCGACGATTCCCAGCGCCCCGACGGCGCGGCATGCACCGGCCGGCTGCGGCGGAAACAGAGCGCCGATCTCGGCTTCGGGCTGGCTCAGCAGGAGGGTGCCGTGGAATTCCCCGGCGCGACGGGCGGCCGTCTCTCCCGCGGCGATGGCGGCTTCCACATCACCGACGCTGCCGGTGACGAAGGCGTGGACGAGGGCCCCACCGATCGCGGTCCAGCCCGCCAGCTCTACATCTGCAGCCTTGACCATGGCGTCGGCGGCAGCCGCCAGGGGCACCACGCCCTTGGTCTCGAGAATGCCGAGTGCTTCGTAGTCGTGGCTGCCTGCAAGCTTCGCCCGTCCGTGAGGCATGGGCTCGAGTGCCCTTGACTCGGGCCGCGGCACGACGGCTGCCGTGATCACGTCGCCGTGGCGTGCGGCCTCCTCGCGGCCCCTGTCGATGGCGGTCTGCACGTCGCCGGTAGCCCCGTCGAGGACGACGGTCAGCCAACCTGACCCGATCATGTGACGCCCGGCGAGACGAACCGTTGCGGCCTTGAACATGACGTCCACCGCCGCGGCCAGGGCGACCATGCCACGTACTTCGAGTATCCCGATGGCGACGGAAGCCATCAGCTGGCCCCGGCAACGGCGTTGGTGTGCGCGAAGGCTCGCACCACCTCAGCCAATGGTTGGCTGATCACTGCCACACCCATAAGCCACTCACTGTCACCCAGTGCCTGGCGCGCTGTGGCGATCGCCTGCTCCACGTCGTCCACGGATCCGGTCACCACGGTGCAGACAACACGGTTGTGCACGGTCAGGACGTTGGCGATGCGCACGTGGGCGGTCTTGATCATGGCGTCGTTGGTCGTCACATGAGACCCGTAGCCCCGGGTTTCCACCATCCCCAGCGCCAGAGCCCGTGACTCGTCGTCGCCTTCAGGCAGGGGTGAGCCGACAAAGTTCAGAGTCTCCGGCTGTGGCTGGTGCATGGTGGCACTGACGACGTGATCGACCACCTCCCTGGCCGCGTCGACCCCGGCGACCAGGGCCGTATCGACATCACCTGCGGTACCGCGCAGAAACAACGTCGTGAAGCCGCCGATCGACTCCCAGCCCAGCAACTCGACGGCAGCCGCCTTCGCCGCTGCATCGGCGCCGACGATGAGACCCGCCACCCCCTCCACCTCGATCATGCCTACCGCGTCAGCCACGTCAGCTCTGTCCCAATCGCTTCATGATTTCGTCCGTCAACTGCTGCACGAGAGCTTCCGTGCCGGCGTCGGTGCCGTTCCTGTTGCAGCCGCCGCAGCTGCACCCCCCGGCACCGGTATTCTGGGCCTTGCGGACCGCACATTCGGTACAGCACGAGGGTTCGACGAAGCCGGAACCAAACTCCTCGGTGCGGCAGCCATAAGCCCGGTCGGGATGATCGCACCGCCCCTGCGAGAGCACTCCAGCTTCGGAACCGGGGGGCAACACTTCGGCGATGGCCGTCTCACCGGCTGGCGACTGCGGATCTGGCGCTGGCGCTCCCGCCGAACTGCCCCGGTTCAGCCGCAAGCGATGAAACCGCAGGTAATCCCATGCCGACGGCGTGATGATCGCATCTGGCGTCACCATCACCTCGTCCTCACCGGAATGGTGAGCGCGAAGCACCTGTTCGGTGATCACCGCCGCGGCAATGTCGAGTATCTGAGTCAATTCAGCCTAGATAGAGGGAAAGGATCTGTTCGGACGGCCGGGCTATCACATGACGGGTAATCACTTCCCCCACGCGTTCGGCCGCCTCGGCCCCCGCCGTCACCGCCGATTGCACGCTGCCCACATCGCCGGTGACCAGCACCGTCATGAAACCGCCGCCGATCTCCAGCACCTTCACCACCTCCACCGCCGCTGCCTTCTCCATGGCATCCGCTGACTCGACGACGCCAGTCGAACCACGGGCCTCCACCATACCGAGGGCGCGAACGCCACTCACCTCGCCGCCGCCGCTGGACGGGATCAGCACACCCAGTTCGTCGTGTGGGCGCGGGATGACGTGCACAGCGCGGACCTCCACGATCTTCGACGCCGCCAGCGCCCCGGCGTCCACCGCCGATTTCACGGCCGCGACATCGCCGCGACAGAAGAGTGTCGCCATCCCCGAACCCACACGATCCCAGCCTGACAGCTCTACCTTTGCGGCTTTGGCCATCGCGTCACCCCCCGCAATGATCCCGGTCAGGCCCGTTGTTTCCAGTATCCCCAATGCCTGTGCCATTTCTTGCTTTATCCGTTCCGGTTCAGGGTGACGTTTCGGGCGTTGACCAGATCCACAGCGTTGCCTTCGTCCGTGTCGAGGTGCACCTCGAGCTTGATGTCCAGGCCCACGCGTACGGTCACATCGTCAAAGACAGCCGACTGTTCGCTGTCGATCACGAGGCGCATGCGATCGCCATCAGCGACGCCATAGTGCGACGCGTCTGCAGGGCTCATGTGCACATGTCGTGCGGCGCGGATCACCCCTTCGGGCAGTTCGATCCCGCCGTGAGGACCGACCAGATAGCATCCGGCAGACCCCCCGGTGTCGCCGCTGACGCGTACCGGCGCCTCGATTCCGAGGAAACGAGCGTCAGAGAAAGCGAGCTCCACCTGGCAGGCATCACGCAAGGGACCGAGCACGCGCAGGTTGGAGATCATCTGCTTGCGGGGGCCGAAGATGGTCACCGTCTCCTCAGCGGCGTAGGCCCCCGGCTGGTGGAGCGGCTTGAGTACTGTCAGGCGCCGCCCGGGCCCGAAGAGCACATCCAGGGAGGACTGGTTGAGGTGACAGTGTCTTGCCGAAATGTTCGCGATCAGGCGCGGCGACTCAGGTGCGGGTGCCGGACCCGAATCGGGCAGATGGCGCTGCAGCGCCTGCCGGACGAGAGCCTCCACCTGGGCCCTGTCTGCAATCGTCGTCATCGATGGTCCCGATTCCTACCCGGCCGCCTCGGCGACCTGATTCAGATCCAGGCGCTGTCCGTCAGCCGTGAGGACATCCAGTATGGCGATCACCGCGGCGTCCGTCGGCACCGTGCCGAGCTCCGGCGCGGTCCGCGCCGAAGATCCCATCACGGCCAGGACCACCTCGCCCTTGCCGGCGCCCACCGCGTCGACGCAGACCAGGTCACGACCTGTGCCATGGAGACCATCGGGCCGCACCGTCACCACCTCGACGAGCAGCAACGTGCGGCCGTTCAGATTGTCGACCTTGGCCGTCGATACGACGTGGCCCTTCACCTGGGCGAGGAGCATCTAGTGTCCCTAGGTAATGCGGAAGTAGTCCACCAGGGCACAGCGCCGCCGGCGGGTGAAAGTACGGGCCGTGGTCAACCCCTCGCCTGTGGGACCGGCGATGGAGTACGTCGAGTAGCCCTCTCCGTCGACTCCGAGCCCGGCGAAGGAGGGTCCGTTCTTGACGAACACAGTCGTGTCCACGGCTCGCGCCATGTTGTGCATGTGCTCGATGTTCTTCGAGTGAATCACCGCTGTGTGCCGGTGGCCGTGTTCCGATTCGATGGCCAGACGGATACCCTCGTCAACATCACGGACGCGCACGATCGGCAGGAAGGGCATCATCTGTTCGACGGTGACGAAGGGATGATCGACGCCGGTCTCGCCGATGAGCAGGCGCAACTCGTCGGGAAGGTCTAGACCGATGGCGCGGCCCAGGACATTGGCATTGCGGCCGATGAAGTCACGGCTCGCGTGGGGTTCACCGTCGTCACCCACGGGCAGAGCCGCAGCTGTCAGGGCGTCGATCTGACGGGTGTCGAGTTCGACGGCGCTGTAGGCGACCATCTCGCGCTTGAGTTGATCGGCGACACCGGCCACGACGAAGCACTGCTTCTCGCCGATGCACAGCACATTGTTGTCGAAAGCGGCGCCATCGACGATGTCCCGTGCCGCTTTGCGGATGTCGGCGGTCTCGTCGACGACGACGGGAGGGTTCCCCGGCCCGGCGACGATCGATTTCTTCGGTGCCCCGAGGGCGGCGCGGGCCACGGCGGCCCCCCCCGTGACCAGGATAAGGCGCACGCCTCTGTGGTTGAACAGTTGATCCGCACTCTCGATCGTGGGGCTCTCGATACAGGTGATGAGATTCGCCGGGCCACCGGCACCCACAACGGCATCGTTGAGGACCTCAACCGAATGCGCCGAGATCTGCTTGGCGCTTGGATGGGCGTTGAATACGACCGAGTTCCCCGCGGCGATCATGCTGATGGCATTGTTCACCAGCGTCGGCACCGGATGCGTGGAAGGCGTAATGGCGGCGATGACGCCGTAGGGGGCGCCCTCTTCGACGGTAAGGCCGTGGTCCCCGGTCCATGAGACCGCTTGGATGTCTTCGACACCAGGCGTCGTGTCGGCCGCCAGCATGTGCTTCTTGATCTTGTCTTCGACACGCCCCATGCCCGTCTCCGCGTACGTCATGCGGGAGAAAGACTCGGCGTGATCCCGAGTGGTCTGCCGAATCGCCTCGATAATCTGTCTGCGCAGGTCCAGCGTTCCAGCCACGAGTGCTTTCTGCGCCCGATCGGCAGCGGCCACGGCCTCGTCCGCCGTGGCGAACAGACCCTTGCCCGAGCCGCGAGACGGTGCCGGCCCACCGGCGCCGACAACCTGCTGGGCGCGCAGCGTCCCCACGACATCTTCGACGATACGTCGAACTTGCTGTTCGTCTACGGAGGAGGTCACGATTCAGTCACCCTGGTCAGATGCCGACGCTGCTTTTGAGTTTCTCGATGGGCCGCGGAATGACGTGCACACTGCGCAACTCACCGACCCGCTGCGCTGCCTCGGCGCCAGCGTCTACCGCTGACTTCACCGCCGCCACATCCCCCTCCACCATCACATTCACCAGTCCCGCCCCGACCCGCTTCTGACCGGCGAATGTGACATCCGCAGTCTTCAGCATGGCATCCAGTGCCTCCACCGCCGCCGCCAGTCCCCGTGTCTCAATCATGCCCAGTGCGCTCATTGTTCATTCAACCTAGATAGAGGGAAAGAATCTGTTCAGACGGACGGGCGATCACGTGACGCGTAATCACTTCACCGACGCGCTCAGCCGCTTCCGACCCTGCTGTGACCGCAGACTGCACACTGCCCACATCACCGGTCACCAGGACCGTAATGAAACCACCGCCGATGTCCTGCACATTGACCACATCCACCTCCGCCGCTTTCTCCATCGCGTCGGCAGACTCGATCACACCGGTGGCGCCCCGCGTCTCCACCATCCCCAGCGCCCGGATGCCGCTGATGCCACCCCCGGCATGGGACGGGATCAGCACACCCAGATCTTCGTGGGGGCGGGCGATCACATGAACGGCCCCGACCTCCACGACTTTCGACGCCGCCTGCGCTCCGGCATCCACCGCCGACTTCACCGCCGCCACATCGCCGCGGCAGAAGACCGTCACCATTCCCGAGCCGACGCGATCCCAACCCGCCAACTCTACCTTTGCTGCCTTCGCCATCGCATCTGCGCCGGCGATGATCCCCGTCAGACCCGTGGTCTCCAGTATGCCCAATGCCTCTGCCATGTTCGCTCGTTTCCTGTGATCGTCAGCGCCACGCTAACCTTCGGCGCTGTCCCCGTTCTTGTGATTCTCGATGCGCACCTGATCGGCACGTCCGATGATTACCGCGTCGGCCGGGATCGTTGCGTCGAAGGCGTTACACGCTTCACGTGATACCTCTACCAGGACAAGATCGTCCTTCTTCATTGCCTGCCAGGTAACACTGACCTCCGGCTCACCTACCGGCTGCAAGCTGGCGTCCACGTCCTGAATCAGATGCAGCGCCTTGCTGGCGTATGGCTCGATGGCGCGTGACAGTACGACGTGCCCCAGCACTCGCGCCAGCTTCATATCGCCTCCCCGGATTCTCCGTCCGTGGCGCTCTGATCCGCAGTACTCTGATCCGCAGTATTCTGATCGATGATTCCGACGATGACACTGCGCAACGGCGGCGATTCAAGGCCCGTCACGTCACTGCCGGCGGCGCCGGAGTCCGACACCAGCACGCGGCATCCCCCACCGGCGCCTACGGCATCGACGGCAAGCTGCACGCCGCCGGCCCCACCGTCGCCGTCGTCGACGACGAGGATCTTCCTGCCTCCGAGGGCCGGATGATGTTCGGTGGAGACCACCGTGCCGATAACCTGACAGACTCTCATGCCGCCAGCGCTTCTGCCGTCAATCGTTGGCCGAGGGCGGAGACCGATTCGACGATCCCGACGATGAGGGCATCCACCGGGACATCGCGCATATCGGGCGCTTGCCTGGCCGAACTGCCCTGAACGACAAGCACGAATTCGCCCTCGCCGGCTCCCACCGCATCGACGCAGACCATGTGCTTTCGAGTGTATACGATGCCCTCTTCATCGATGGTGAGCAACTCGACGAGAAGCAGCTTGTGCCCTTCGAGATTGTCTACCTTGGCGGCAGCAACCGCCTGACCTTTCACGCGTGCCAGGATCACGAGGATCTCATCCCGCGGTGACCGCGGCCATCGGCTCGTGCAACGACAGCGATTCAAGCCCGGCGTCAATGTCATCGGGACCGTATTGGTAGAACCCCGCGATGGCCTCGAACACGGCGTTCATCAACACGTCAGGGCAGCTCGCCCCTGAGGCGATGGCGATACGGGCCGGCAGTTGTGCGGGTAGCCAGTCCTCGGTGACGATGCTCTGCCGGGAGTGGATATCGAAGTGGCGGATGCGCTTGTCGGACAGCAGTTCGTCGGCCGAACTGATCAGGAAACTGGGCATGACCTGTTCGCAGATCTCTACCAGATGAGATGTATTGGAGCTGTTGTATCCCCCGACGACGACAGCCAGATCGGGTTCGGCGTCGAGCAGTGCCTTCGTCGCGTTCTGGTTCCAGTTCGTGGCGTAGCAGAGGGTGTCGTTGGTGTCGGCGAAATGGTAACTGATGTCCCTGTCGCCGTGACGTTCGAGCAGGGCCTGGCGCAGGAGCCGGCCTACCTCCCTCGTCTCTTCAGCCAACATCGTGGTCTGATTGACCACGGCGACGCGTTGCAGGTCTGTTTCCGGATCGAAACCCTTCGACCACTTCCCGGAAAAAACATCACGGAACAGCTCCAGGCTCATGCGCCCGGCGATGAAGTCAGCCAGCTGCTGCGCCTCGGCGCTGTCCAATACGACGAGGGTCTTGCCACAGGCCTTTGTGTGCGAGTGCGTGGCTTGGGTTTCTTCGTGCAGGAATTTACCGTGAATGACGATCGTGTAGCCCTCGAGGCCCAGTTCCTGGCCCCGGTCCCAGACTTTGGAGACGAAAGGGCAGGTTGTATCGAAATGCTCGCGAAACTCCTGTGTGGCCGTGTCGATACCGCTGTGCTGCAGGGATTGCTCGATCTCGAGGGTGGTACCGAAGGCGGGGATCAGAACCACGTCGTCGGTGGAGATCTCGTCCTCGGGAATCTGTCGCTGACCGTCACTGTCGTGGATGAAACGAATGCCGCGGCGGGCCAGGTCGTCATTCACGAGGGGATTGTGGATAATCTCGCTCAACAGGTTGATCTGCCGGTCGGGATGCCTCTCGAGGGCCGAGAATGCCATATGGATGGCCCGCTCCACACCGAAACAGAATCCGAAGTGGCGTGGCACCAGCACCTCGAGCCCGCCCAGGGTCAGAACCGTGGGCGTCAGCGAGCGTTTGCCCTCGTCCTGACGGAAATCCTTGATACGCTGAATCACCTGTCCGGCATAGTGATTCGGCACGCGGTCGAACTGCCTGAAAGCCATGGCACGAGAATCTATGCAACCCCTTAGGGGTGTCAATCTACCTATACTTACTCCCCGATGATGCCCGATCCCCCGGAGAATCCCGACTGTGGCGATGCCGAGATTCGAGCCGTCGCCCTGCTGAGCGGCGGCTTGGACAGCTGCGTGACGCTGGCCTTGGCCATCGCCCGCCACGGACCGCAGGTCGGCGTTCTGCACGCGGGGTACGGCCAACGAACGGCACTCCGTGAGGCTCGTGCCGCCAACGCGATCGCCGACCACTACGGTCTGGCGAGCCGGCGTGACATCGACCTGACCTGGCTGCGCGACATGGGTGGCTCGAGCCTGACGGACACATCCCTGCCGGTGCCCGCCGCCGCCGACACAGACCCGGTGCCCAGCACGTACGTGCCCTTCCGTAACGCCATCCTGCTCAGCGCCGCGGTGGCCTGGGCCGAAGTGCTCGGGGCCACGGAGATCTTCTGCGGCGCCCATGCGGCCGATTCCGCCTATCCCGATACCCAACCGGCGTTCTTTGCCGCCTTCGACGAACTCGCCAGGCAGGGAACCGCCGCAGCCACCCGCATCGAGGTGCGCACTCCCCTGCTCGATCTGGACAAGGGCGGCATCGTGCGTCGCGGGCTGGATCTGAACGCCCCCCTGCACCTGACGTGGTCCTGCTACGCAGGACAGGACCGGCCCTGCCGGCGCTGTCACAGTTGCGACCTGCGGGCCCGGGGCTTCGCCGCCGCGGGCCACGTTGACCCCATCATGAGAGACTGACCCCATGCTCATCGGATATGTCAGCGACGAACGCTACGTGGCCCTGCCCGACACCCTTCTGGAGTTCGTCAACGAGCAGGGCTCGGTGGCGACCAGGTCACGGGCCTCGGGCGCCGTGTACGCCGACCTTCTCCCGGGGCCGTACGAGGTCATTCTGGCCCGTGACGGCTACGGCGCCAAGCGAGTGCGGATGAACGTGACCGAAGGCCGACCATACCAGTTCCGCCTGCTCGCCGACGGCCTGCTCGGTTACGCCTGGCCCCGCTGTGTACAGGCTGGTGAGCGTGCTGAATTCCGTATTCACAGCGACAGAGCCTACAAGCTGGAACTGTTCCGCTACGGCATCGACAAGGAGTTCATCCAGACCATCGGCTGGTATGACGAGCACGGCCCGCGAGCCACGGTGCAGATGACCCCGGACGGCGACTACACACAGACCGGCGTGCAGTGGAACCGTTTCGGCTACGCCAACCCGGCTCACAAGCAGTACCAGACGGCACCGACTCGATCCGGTCTCTACTATTTCCATGCGTCAACCGCCGACGGGGGGTTCTTCTCCTTCCCCTGGATCGTGGCCCCGGCGCAGCCGACTGCTCCCATCGCCGTTCTGGCCAACGACATGGTCTGGAATGCCTACAACAACTTCGGCGGCCGCAGCAACTACATCCATCCCGATCGCTTCCCGCCGACACCCACGGTGAACGCGCGGCTGGAGCTCAATCGCTACACGAACCCCGACCACATCAACTACGAAACCGAAGACTACGCGCCTCTGTCCTTCGATCGCCCCGAGCCGATCAACCACATCCCGCTGCAAGTGCAGGCCACCGATCCCATCGAGGGCCGCGCCGCCTGTCATGTCGCCGAGGCGGAGTGGCGCTTTCTGGCCTGGATGGAGCGCGAGGGCTTCGACTACGATCTCTGGTCCGAGAGCCAACTGCACAGGGGACTGCCGCCGCTTGACGACTATCGTGTGCTGGTGATCACCACGCATCCGGAGTACTGGTCGGAGGAGATGTACTTCGGCGTCAAGAAGTGGGTCTTCGAACGGGGTGGCCGGCTCGCCTATTTCGGTGGCAATGGCCTCAACTGCAAGGTAGAATTCGTTGACGATACGACGATGCAATTCTTCAACGGTGACGGCCGAGTTCTGCTCGATCGGGGGGCCGAGAGCCGTTTCTCTCTGTACGCTGAATCAGAGGCAAGCCTTCTCGGTGTCGTGTATAGCGAGCCCGGCATCATGACGGCCGCCCCGTACGAGGTGATCGATGCCGACCATTGGTCGCTGGCCGGCACCAAGGTGAAGGTTGGCGATGTCTTCGGCAGTCGGAGCCTGCACATGCGCATCCCCGGGGGCGCCAGCGGCCACGAAACGGACAAGCGCTCCCCCAGTTCGCCGGCAAATACGCATCTCATCGCACGCGGCATGAATCCCGACAGAGGCGGTGCGGAGATCGTCCACTTCGACACCGACAGTGGCGGCGAGGTGTTCTCCGTGGGCTCCATCACCTGGTCAGCCTCGGTCCTGGTGGACGACGTCGTGTCTGCCATGACGGCCAACGTCCTGCGAAGATTCACGAGCTGACCCAGGCAACTGTCTGCCCCTTGCATGACTGTCGAAAACGAGTAGCTTTGGCCTTTCAACACATACCTATATGAGCGATACACCAGAAGAGCTTCTTGAGCATTTCCCCAACCCCAATCCGGGGCGGGAATTCACCATCGACATCGACTGTCCGGAGTTTACCTCGGTCTGTCCGAAGACGGGGCATCCCGACTTCGGCACGATCCACATCACATATGTCCCCGACGAACGCTGCATCGAACTGAAGTCTCTCAAGTTGTATCTGCAGTCGTACCGTCAACGGGGCATCTTTTACGAAGCCGCTACCAACGTGATTCTCGACCACCTCGTGACCGCCTGTGCACCTCGACGGATGACCGTCACCGGAGACTTTTCCGCGCGCGGAGGCATCACCACGAAGGTCACGGCCGCCTACCCCGCGCCCTGACGGCGCACCGGGGCAGCGACTACATCACGGAGCGGCTCCACTCCACAACCCGATCGGAGCGTTTCCATGGCAGAGAAATCCAGGGACGAGGACGAAACCGTCACAGAGGACGGTGACGAGGCCAACGGCAAGGAGAAGCCCTGGTATCCCTACATCACCAAGACGCAGTTCGAGAAGTTTCTGTCCCGCCTGCAGAGCAAGATCCCCGACGAGATCGACCGGGACTACGTACGTGCCATCATTCGCACGCCGTCGATGATCTACCGGTTCCTGCGTGGCGTCGAGGCCATGGGCCTGATCGACGATGAGCAGCGGCCGACGGATCGCCTGCGCAGCCTCGTGGACAAGGAAACGCGCAAGCAGGCTCTGGCCGAGGTCGTCCGCGATCTCTATCCCACGCTTCTTGCGAAGATGCAGGAAGCGGACGGTGAGATGGCCGACCGTGACATCGTCACCTTCTTCCGCAACGAGACGGGTATGGGGAACGACTCGGCGAACAAGATGAAGATGTTCTTCAAGTACCTGCTTTCCGAGGCCGACGACAGTGCCGCCGCGGCGACAGAGACGGCAACGGCGAAGACCGACGACAGCGAGTCAGCTGACGACAGTTCCGGCGACGCCGAAGCCAAGGAAGCAGCACCAGAACCAGAACCCACACCTGCTCCGGCGGAAAGCAGACGGGGCGGCCAGTCCGAGCGCCGACCTCAGCGTGGCGGCAGCGATCGGGGTGAGCGCGGCGGCGGCAGTGATCGGGGTGAGCGCGGCGGCGGCAATGATCGGGGCGAGCGTGGCGGCGGCAATGACCGCGGCGAGCGAGGTGGCCGCGGCGACCGTGAGGATCGTGGCGGACGCTCAGAGCGTGAGGACCGCAGCGAACGCAGTGAACGTGGTGGTCGTGGGGGACGTGGCGGACGTGACCGCAGTGACCGCAATGATCGCGGCGACCGTGAGGATCGCGACGCCGAGCGCGTACCGAGCAACCGCCCCCTGACCGAGGCGCAGCGAGCCTATCTCGACACGTTGAAATCCGTCCTGCGGGTCAACGTTGACGGCGACTGGGACGACGACATGATCCGACTCGCCTTCGATCGCCTGGAACGACTGTTCGACCGCATCCGTCGGGGCTGAAATCCACAGCAAAAAAAAGAAAGGCCCCCGCCTCCATCCTGAGGCGGGGGCCTTTTCCGTTCTGCGCCTATTCCTCAAACACGCCCATGCGGCCAAACTTCTCCACCCGCTGGTCGACGAGTTCGATGGAAGACAGCCCTCGGAGTTCGGCAAGGGCCTCCTGGATGTGGCGCTTGAGCCCGGCGGCGACCTCGTCGAAGTCCCGATGGGCGCCACCGAAAGGCTCGGGTACGATTCGGTCGATGATCTTCTCCGCAAGCAGATCCTCAGCCGACAGCTTCAACGCCTCCGCCGCCTCCTCCTTGCGATCCCGCGTGCGGAACAGAATCGTGGAACAACTCTCCGGCACGATCACCGAGTAGACGGCGTGCTCGAGCATCAGGATTCGATCGCCCACCGTCATGCCGATGGCGCCTCCGGAGAAGGCCTGGCCGATGATGGCCACGATGACGGGTACCGGCAGGTGAGACATCTCAAACAGGTTGCGCGCAATCGCCTCGGCCTGACCGCGTTCTTCAGCTTCGATGCCGGGGAACGCCCCTGACGTATCGACCAGCGTGAGGATGGGCCGATTGAACTTCGCCGCCATCTGCATCAGCCGTAGCGCCTTGCGGTACCCTTCCGGGTGCGGCATGCCGAAGTTTCGCCTCTTGCGCTCGTCCACGTCGCGTCCGTTCTGCACGCCGATGACCATGATCGGCTCTCCCTCGAGGCGAGCCGGCCCCCCAACGATCGACTTGTCGTCCCCGTAATAGCGGTCACCGTGGAGCTCTGTGAAGTCGGTGAACATGCGCTCTATGTAGTCCAGCGCATACGGTCGCTGCGGATGGCGGGATATCTGCACCCGTTGCCAGCGCGTCAGCTTGGAATAGATCTCCAGGCGGAGCTTCTCCACCTTCTCCTCGAGGCTGCGCAGTTCGCGACTCAAGTCCAGGCCGTCCGTCTCGGCCTGATTCTCCAACTCGTCGATACGTTTCTCGAGTTCGACGATGGGGCGTTCGAAATCTAGGTAGATGCTGTTGTCGTTCATCGGCTGCTCTCGGCGGATGGTGGGATCGGCGAAGGTACTTCTGCTTGTCTACAGACACCGCCCTGGCATGTGTTCTTCACTCGGGCATGCCTCACGTCAGCTTCTCCAGGGCCTCGGTGATGCGGTCCAGAGCCGTCGCCAGATTCTCCATCGAGGTGGCGTAGGACATGCGGATGTGCGGTTTCGTGCCGAAGCCGACGCCGGGCACGCAGGCCACCCGGGCCGCGTCCAACAGGTAGTCGCAGATGTCGCTGCAATCCTTGATGGGCCGTTCGCCCGTGCTCCGTCCATAGTAGCAGGACAGATCAGGATACACGTAGAACGCGCCAGACGGCAGGTCACACTGCACACCGTCGAGGGCGTTGAGGCGCCCCACAACATAACACCGGCGCTTGTCGTACTCGAGGCGCATCGTTTCGACCATGTCCTGCGGGCCGTTCAGTGCTTCCACGGCGGCCTTCTGTGAGATCGACGATGGATGTGATATGGTCTGGCTCTGGGCTTTGTCCATCAGGCCGATGACCTCCCGGGGCCCGGCGGCGTAGCCGATGCGCCATCCGGTCATTGCGTAGGTCTTCGACACACCGTTGACGACGATGGTACGGGCCTTCAGCTCGGGGCTGATCTGCGCCATCGACACGTGCTCGGCGCTGTCATAGATCAGCTTCTCGTAGATCTCGTCGCCGAGGACATAGAGATCGTGCTCGAGTACGACTTCGCCAAGAGCCGCCATCTCTGTTCTCGAATAGACGGCACCACTTGGATTCGACGGGCTGTTGAGCAGGACCATGCGGGTCCGGGGCGTGATCGCGGTACGCAACTGCTCCGGCGTCAGCTTGAGACCGTTCTCCGGCGTGGTTTCGACGATGACAGGCGACCCGCCGACGAGTTTTGGCTGCTCGGTGAAGGTCACCCAGTATGGCGTGGGAATGATCATGTTGTCGCCCGGATTGATCACCGCCGACACACCGAGGGCGAGACTATGTTTCGCACCGTTGTTGACCACCACCTCGTCCGGGGTGTATTCCAGATGATTGTCACGGGCGAACTTGGCACACACCGCCGCTTTCAGCTCGGGGATACCCGATGGCGGCGAGGTGTACTTGGTAAAACCCTCGTCGAGGGCCCGTTTGGCAGCCGCCTTGATGTGCTCCGGTGTGTCGAAGTCCGGTTCACCCGCCGACAGGGGAATCACATCGACGCCCTGGCGGCGCAACTCGGCGGCTTTGGCCGTGATCGCCATCGTCGGTGACGGTGCCACTGCCTGTATGTATGCTGACAGTCGGTCGTTCATGACTCTCGCCTGTGCCCTGTCACACAAGTAGCCTTGTGGAATTCGGGTGTCGAGGCGCCCGGATCGCAAGGCGCGCGAGTGAGGTGGGTCGGTTGGACCCATTGAGCGAGCGCAACGCCGCGAACCGGGTTGGCTCGGCGCCCGAATACAAGGATGGTTGTGTGACAGGGCATTAGGTCGTGTATTCAGCGTTGAGGCGTACGTAGTCGTACGTCAGATCGCAGGTGAAGATTTCGATGTCTGCCGTCCCGGACTGCAGATCCACGCCGATGTCGATTTCCTCCGCCTTCATGGCCTCGCTGACAACTTCCTCGTCGAAGGGGATACCCGTCCCCTGTCCGTAGATGGGGGTACCACAGAGCGACACTGCCACTTTGTCCTGGTCCAGCTCGACGCCAGCGTTGCCCACGGCCATCAGGATGCGTCCCCAGTTGGGGTCATTGCCAAAGGCGGCGGTCTTCACCAGACTCGAATTGGCCACCGAAAGCCCCACCTGTCGCGCTTCCGCCTCGGAGCGGCCGCCGCCGACGCGGATCGTGATCAACTTCGTCGCCCCCTCGCCGTCGGCGGCCATGATGCGCGCCATTTTCCGGCACACCTGTTCCATGGCCTGCGCCAGCGTGTCCAGGGCTTGCGGCGACAGAGCCGTCACCTCGTCGATACCACCCATGGCGGCACCGTTGGCCAGAGCGATCACGGTGTCGCTGGTAGACATGTCACCGTCGACGGTGCAGCAATTAAAGCTGCGTCCCACGGCCCGCACCAGCAGTTGCTTCAATTGATCGGCGGGAACCGCGGCGTCCGTGGTCACCACCGACAGCATGGTCGCCATGTTCGGTGCGATCATCGCCGCCCCTTTGGCCACTGCCCCGACGGTAACCATCACGCCATCGAGATCGACCTCGACAGCGGTGTGTTTGGCGACGGTGTCCGTCGTCATCATCGCCGCTGCTGCCGCCGAGCCGCCATCGGTGCTCAGCTCGGACACCACCTTGGGAATTCCCGCCTCGATGACATCCATAGGCAGGGGAACGCCGATGATGCCGGTGGAGCATACCAGGACATCCCCTACCGGCAGATCCAGCTGCTGCGCCACCAACTCGCACATGCGATGCGCGTCGGCCCGTCCGCTGTCTCCGTTGCACACGTTGGCGATGCCGCTGTTGATGACGACCGCCCGTGCCTTGCCATCCAGAAGATGCTGGCGACACACCCCGATGGGGGCGCCCTGCACGCGGTTGGTGGTGTACACCGCGGCGCCCGCGGCCGGCACGTCGGACACCATCAGGGCCAGGTCCTTCGTCCCGGACGGTTTGATCCCGGCCACAACTCCCGCCGCCCGGAACCCCTTGGGAGAGGTGACACTGCCCCCTTCGATCTGCCTCATGCCGTCGCCGCCCTGTCCTGCTGCGCGGCGCCGGCTCCCATGGCATCCCGCATCAGCTTGTAGTGCAGACTGTCGGCCAGAGCGATCCAGCTGGCCTCGATGATATTCTCCGACACTCCCACCGTACCCCAGACGTCCTGCCCGTCGGAGGATTCGATGAGCACACGCACGCGGGCCGCCGTGCCGTCGCTGCTCGACATGACCCGGACCTTGTAGTCCTCCAGATGGACGGTCTGCAGGCTCGGGAACGAGTTTTCCAGGGCCTTGCGCAGGGCCCGGTCCATGGCGTTCACCGGCCCATCGCCCTCGCCGACCGTATGATACTCCACACCGTCGACCTCGACCTTCAGGATGGCCTCTGCTACCTCCGATTCCTCTTCGGCGTTCTTGCGGCTTGACACGTGGAAGCTGAGAGGCTTGAACAGATCGTGATAGAGGCCCATCGTGCGCCGCGCCAGCAACTCGAAGGAGCCCTCTGCCGCCTCGAACTGATAGCCCTCGTGTTCGAGACGTTTGACCTCGCCGAGCACCTCGGAGACGGCGGGATCCTTCTTGCTCAATTCCGGGAAGTGCCGCTCCAGCTTGGTGACGACGGTGCTGCCCCCGGATTGGTCTGAAACCAGGTAGCGCCGCTGGTTTCCCGTCGCCTCCGGGTCTTCGTGTTCGTAGCAGGCGGGGTTCTTGGTCATGGCGTCGATGTGCACGCCCCCCTTGTGGGCATAGGCGCTCTCGCCGACAAAGGGCTGACGGTGATCGTGGGCGACGTTGGCCGTCTCGCTCAGGAAGCGCGAAAAATCCATCAACGCGGCGACCTTGTCGCCTCCGATGGTCGAGCGCCCCATCTTCAGCTCGAGCACGGGGATCACCGTGCACAGGTTGGCATTGCCGCAGCGCTCGCCGTAGCCGTTGAACGTGCCCTGCACCTGAATGGCGCCCAACTCGACGGCGGCCACCGTATTGGCCACGCCGAGGCCGGAGTCGTTGTGAGCGTGGATACCGAGGGGCAGATTCACCGCCTGGCTCGCGGCGGTGCACATCTGCTGGAGTTCTGCAGGCAGGGTGCCACCATTCGTGTCACACAACACGACGATCCGGGCCCCACCACGTTCGGCGGCACGCAGGGTCTCCAGGGCGAAGTCGGCGTCGGCCTTGTAGCCGTCGAAGAAGTGCTCGGCGTCATAGGTCACCTCCCGCCCCTGAGATATCAGGTAGGCCACGGAGTCCTCGATGAGCGTCAGGTTCTCATCCCGGGTGGTCTTGAGTACCTCGGTCACGTGCAGATCCCAACTCTTGCCGAAGATCGTGATACTCGACGTATCGGCTTTCAGCAGCGTGTTCAGCGTCGCGTCATCTTCGGGAGCGTTGGTGGCCCGCCGCGTGCTGCCGAAAGCGGTTACCGTGGCCCGCAGGTCCAGGTGCCCGACCTGCCCGAAGAATGCCAGATCCTTTGGATTCGTCGGATTCGGCCAGCCACCCTCGATATAGTGCACGCCCAGCTCATCCAGGCGACGGGCGATTTCCAGCTTGTCCTGCAGCGAGTAGGTAATCCCCTCCGCCTGCGCCCCGTCTCGAAGCGTGGAGTCATAGATTTCTACTGTGTCAGACATGACAAGCTCCCATCTGTGATTCACCTGGCTTCAGGATGAAGCCACTGTTTCAGCGACAAGATCGCCTACTTCGGTCGTCGAATACCCCATCTGCCCAGCTCCCATTCCCTTCATCTTCTGCAGTGTCGAGACGATGGCGTCCTCGAGTATCCTTCCTGCTTCGTGCTCGCCGAGGGTGTCGACCATCAACTGACAGGCACCGATGGCGGCCATGGGATTGATCACGTTCTGCCCGGTGTACTTCGGGGCCGAGCCGCCGATGGGCTCGAACATCGACACACCTTCGGGGTTGATGTTGCCCCCCGCGGCGATCCCCATACCGCCCTGGATCATCGCCCCCAGATCTGTGATGATGTCGCCGAACATGTTGTCGGTGACCACGACATCGAACCACTCCGGGTTCTTCACCATCCACATACAGATGGCGTCCACGTGGGCGTAGTCCCGCTTGATGTCCCCGTAGTCGGCCTCGCCCACCTCGTGGAAGGCCCGCTCCCACAGATCGAAGGCATAGGTGAGGACATTCGTCTTGCCGCAGAGAGTCAGCGTCTTGTCCTTGTCGCGCCGTCGCGTGTACTCGAAGGCGTAGCGCAGACAGCGCTCCACCCCCTTGCGCGTGTTGATCGACTCCTGCACCGCGACCTCGTCGGGCGTGCCCTTCTTGAGATTGCCGCCTGCCCCGGCGTAGAGCCCTTCCGTGTTCTCCCTTACGACGACGAAGTCGATGTCTTCCGGCCCCTTGCCCGACACCGGCGTCGGTACATTGGGGTAGAGTTTCACCGGGCGCAGGTTGATGTACTGATCCAGCTCAAAGCGCAGCCTCAGCAGAATCCCTTTCTCGAGGATCCCCGGCTTCACGTCCGGATGGCCGATGGCACCGAGGAAGATCGCGTCGAACTGACGCAGCTCGTCCACCGCCGAATCCGGCAGCACCTCACCGGTGCTCTTGTACCGTTCGCCACCGAAGTCGAACGCTTCCGTCTCGTACTGGAAGCCCACCTTGGCAGCCACGGCTTCCAGCACCTTCAGGCCTTCGGCCACAACCTCGGGGCCGGTCCCGTCTCCGGGCAGAATCGCGATCTTGTACGCCACGTGGTGTCCTTTCTCAGAAGCCGTTGATGTAAGGCAGTCGGGTTGCGGCCGAAGCGATGGCGGACGGGTCGTCGAGCAGCTGCCCGAGGGCGTCCCAGCTCCCGTTGAGAAACTGCTGACGTGGACCGGCGGGTACACTTGCGGGGATCTGTTGGCCGCCGAAACGCACCAGCTGGGTCTCGACATCACATTCCACGGTGATGGCAGCGTCAGCCTCGACGGCCGCCATCAGCTGCTCCACGTCGGCCGCCTCGGCCACCATACATGGCAACCCCAGGGACACGCAGTTGCCGAAGAAGATCTCGGCGAAGGACTGCGCCACGAAAGCTTCGATGCCCCATCGCATGAGGGCCTGCGGGGCGTGCTCGCGGGACGAGCCGCAGCCGAAGTTGTCATTCGCCACCAGCACCGACGCCCCACCGAAGCGGGGATCGTCGAAGGCGTGACCGCCTCCGGCGCGATCATCTTCAAAGGCATGCTCACCGAGTCCGTCGAAAGTAACCGTGCGCAGATACCGCGCCGGGATGATCCGATCGGTGTCGATATCGTTACCGCGCACCGGCACAACAGTTCCTGTGATTCTGCTGCGTACGGTCGAAGTGGAGCTTTCCGTCTGTGTCATTTCCGTCCTTTGTGTCCTGTCGCAGAGATAGCTTGTGGAATTTGAGCGTCGAGACACGCGGCTCGCAAGGCGCGCGAGCGATGCGTATCAGTGGAATACACAGAGTGAGCGCAACGTCGCGAGCCGCGATGGATCGGCGTTCGAAAACGCAAGAGATCTCTGCGACAGGACACTAGCTGATCAGCTCACGTACGTCGCTCACCTCGCCGTCTATGGCGGCGGCGGCGACCATGGCAGGGCTCATCAGCAAGGTGCGTCCCGTAGGACTGCCCTGACGGCCCTTGAAATTGCGGTTGCTCGACGAGGCACACATCTGCCTCCCCTGCAGCTTGTCGGGGTTCATGGCCAGGCACATGGAGCAGCCCGCTTCGCGCCATTCGAATCCGGCATCGCGGAAGACCTGGTCGAGACCCTCGGCCTGGGCCTGGTCACGGATATCGTGAGATCCGGGCACCACCAGGGCCTTGACGCCGCCGGCCACCTGGTGGCCTTTGATGATCTTCGCCGCTTCCCGCAGGTCCGAGATCCGTGAGTTCGTGCACGAGCCGATGAAGGCGACATCGATGGGCGTCCCGACGATCGGCTGGCCGGGCTCGAAGTCCATGTAGTCGAGGGCTTCAGCGATCGAGACGCCATCGCCGTTGGCGTCCTCCGGGTGGGGCAGCACCCCGTCGACACCGCACGACTGACCGGGATTGATGCCCCAGGTCACCGTCGGCGCGATAGCGGCCCCGTCGATCTTCACCACGTCATCGTAGCTGGCGCTGCCATCGGAGGCAGTGCTCTTCCACCACTCGACGGCCTTGTGGAAGTCACCGCCCTGGGGCACATGAGTGCGACCTTCCAGGTACTCGAAGGTGGTTTCATCGGGGTTGACGTACCCACACCGGGCCCCGCCCTCGATCGACATGTTGCACACCGTCATGCGTTCCTCCATCGACATACGATCGAGGACCTGACCAGCATACTCGTAGGCAAAACCGACGCCGCCCTTCACACCGAGAGCGCCGATGACGTGCAGGGTCACGTCCTTGGCATAGACTCCCTCGCCCAGACTGCCGTCGACCTCGACTCGACGCACCTTCGGTCGGGCCATGGCCAGACACTGCGAGGCGAGGACGTCGCGCACCTGGCTCGTGCCGATGCCGAAAGCGATAGCCCCGAAAGCCCCATGGGTGGAGGTATGACTGTCACCACAGGCGATCGTCATGCCCGGTTGGGTCAATCCCATCTCGGGACCGATGACATGAACGATTCCCTGCCGCTGGTCGTTCATGTCGAACAGCGGGATCTCGAACTCACGGGCATTGCCCTCGATGGCGACCATCATCTCCTCGGCGAGATCATCGAGGAATGGCCGGTCGCGCATGTCCGTGGGGATGATATGATCCACAGTGGCATAGGTGCGTTCCGGGTGCATGACCTTCAACCCCCGCTCGCGCAGCATCTGAAACGCCTGCGGGCTGGTCACCTCATGGATCAGATGCAGGCCAACGAACAGCTGCGTCTGCCCCGAAGGCAGCTCCCGCACCGAGTGTGCCTCCCAGACCTTCTCAAACAGATTCTTGCTCATCTCTCTTCCTTCATCAGATTACACTGCCGGGTCCTGGTCTGTTCTCACCTGTTTGCCACGACGCAGTTCCAGTCGATTGATGGCATCGACGTAAGCTTTTGCACTCGCTTCGATCACATCCGTCGAGGTGCTCCGGCCGGTGGTCTTCAGTTCACCATCCGTAACACGCACGATGACCTCACCCATGGCCTGACTGCCACTGGTAATCGCCTGGATGACGTATTCGTCGACCTTCGCCTTCGTCTGCGTCGCCTGGTTGATCGCCTCGTACGTTGCGTCCACCGGCCCGTCCCCCCAGGCTGACTGCTGCACCCGTTGTTCACCGTCGACGCAGATGCGCACCGTGGCAGAGGGTACCGTTCCCGTGCCGCTGATCGTGTGCAGATACTCGAGGGTGAACCTGCCCTGTTCGTCGTCGCGAATCTCGTCGCCGACGATGGCCATCAGATCCTCGTCGAAGACTTCCTTCTTCTTGTCCGCCAACGCCAGGAAGCGCTCGTACACCTCCTCCAGCTCCTCCTTGGTCAGCTTGTGTCCCAGCTCCTGCAGGCGGTGCCGCAAAGCGTGGCGCCCGGAGCGGGCCGTCAGCACGATCGACGTCGCCTCCCAGCCGACATCGGTGGGCTCCATGATCTCAAAGGTATCGCGCGCCTTCAGCACACCGTCCTGATGGATCCCGGAGCTGTGAGCGAAGGCGTTGGCGCCGACGATGGCCTTGTTCGGCGGTACGTTGATACCCATCAGACGACTCACGAGACGGCTGGTGGCTAGGATCTCCTTCGCCACGACCCGGGTCGACAGTCCGAAGTAGTCGGAGCGCGTCTTCAACGCCATCACGACCTCTTCCAACGAGGCATTGCCGGCACGTTCGCCCAGACCATTCAGCGTGCATTCGACCTGGCGGGCACCCGCCTTCAGTGCCGACAGCGTGTTCGACACGGCCAGCCCCAGGTCGTCATGGCAATGCACGCTGATGACGGCCTGATCCATGTTGGGCACCTCGTCGAGGAGCCGCTGGATCAGAGCGGAAAACTGCTCCGGTACGGTGTAGCCCACCGTGTCGGGGATGTTGATCGTCGTCGCTCCAGCCTCTACGGTGGCTTGCACGACTTCGGCCAGATAGCCGAACTCGGTGCGACCGGCGTCCATCGGCGAAAACTCCACGTCTTCGACGAATCGCCTGGCGTGGGTCACGGCTTTCACGGCCAGATCCAACACCTCTTCCCGACTCTTGCGCATCTGTCCCTGCAGGTGTGCGTCGGAGGTGCCCACGAAGGTGTGAATGCGTGGTCTGGCGGCGTCCTTCAGCGCCTCACCAGCACGGTCGATGTCCTTGAGCACGACACGGCACAGGCCGCAGATCGTCGGCCCTTCGACCTCCTGGCCGATACGGTGTACCGCCTCGAAATCCTCATTCGACGAGATCGGAAACCCAGCTTCGATGACATCGACCTGCAGACGCGCCAGCTGATGGGCGATCTCCAGTTTGTCACGCACGGTCAGCGAGGCACCGGGCGTCTGCTCGGCGTCCCGCAAAGTCGTATCGAATACGACGACGCGATCCCGCTCAGCCTGTGAGTCTGCTTGTTCCATGGTTATTTCTTGTCCAGCCATGACATCATGGCGCGCAGGCGACCTCCGACCTCTTCGATCGTGTGCTCGGAGTCGATCCGCTTCTGCGCCGTGTAGAACGGGCGACCCACCTGATTCTCCTGTAGCCACTCCCGGGCGAACTTGCCGTTCTGAATCTCGGCGAGGATGGTCTTCATCTCGGCCCGCGTCTTGTCGGTCACCACGCGCCGGCCGCGTGACAGGTCGCCGAACTCGGCGGTGTCACTGATCGATGAGCGCATGTTGGCGATGCCGCCCTCGTAGATCAGGTCGACGATGAGCTTGACCTCGTGCAGGCACTCGAAGTAGGCCACTTCGGGCTGATAGCCGGCCTCCACCAGAGTGTCGAAACCGGCGCGGATCAGTTCGGTCAGGCCGCCACAGAGCACGACCTGCTCGCCGAACAGATCCGTCTCTGTCTCTTCACGAAAGGTGGTCTGAATGACACCACCGCGAGTGCAGCCGATACCCTTGGCGTAGGCCAGCCCGACCTCGTGGGCGCGGCCGGAGGAATCCTGCTCCACGGCGAGCAGGCCCGGGACGCCGCCACCCTCGCTGTACACACGGCGCACCAGGTGGCCGGGGCCCTTCGGGGCGACCATGAAGACGTCGACGTCTGCCGGGGGAACCACCTGGCCGAAATGGATGTTGAACCCGTGGGCGAAAGCCAGGCTGTTGCCGGCGCTCAGGTTGGGTCGGATGTCGGCTTCGAACACGGCCCGCTGCACCTCGTCGTTGATCAGGATCATGACGATGTCGCCCTCTTTGGCGGCCTCAGCGACGCTGGCAACCTTCAGGCCTTCCTTCTCAGCGGCGGCGCGACTCGAGCTGCCCTCGCGGAGTCCGACAACGACGTTGATGCCGCTTTCCTTCAGGTTGAGAGAATGAGCGTGGCCCTGGCTGCCATAACCAATGATGGCGACCGTCTTGTCGCTCAGCAGGTCTAGGTTGGCATCGTCGTCATAGTACATCTGCATGGTACATCTCCTCTACGAGAGTGCTGCGGGGTGCAGGATCTGGTGAACAGGCATAGCTTTGGGTCAGCCTGTGAAGTCGTTCAGAGGCTCCGTCCGGTTTCTTCGATTTTGTTGAGCGGGTTGGGAAGAAAAGCGGCGGAGCCTACGCGATGAGCCCGATAATGAGCAGAACACGCACAAAGACGCCGTTCCCGAGGATGGGCACGGGCCGAAGAAGGCTTGACAAGTGCGTGGCAGTCAATTGCATATTGTTGTCCAACAAGGACTTGCGTTGATCTTGCAGATCGATCGGAACAGATCAAAAAATATAGAACTGCCTCTGACGAATGTCAAGAATTGGTGGTACTGATTGGCCCCTGCTGAGCGCTTCCGTATCGACATCGTCGCGCCGGATGTGTGGAACCGGTTCCTCGAGACCGCTGACGGCGCTACCATCTTCAGCCATGCCGAGTGGATGGCAACTGCGGCGCAGGCATCGGGAGCGGAATCGCGTCTGCTGGGTGCCTGGGACGGCGACCATCTTGTCGCCGGTGTCGCCGGTGTGAGCACCGGATCGGGCTGGCGTCGACGGTTCTCGACCCCCGACCTCTCGCCGCATACGGGATTCCTCTTCCGACCGTCAACGACGGACCGGCCGGCCCATATCGAGTCGGAGCGATCCGGTGCCACCGGGGCTCTGCTCGAGCACCTGCAGGCGAACAACGCCCGAATCCACCTGACCCACTCCCCGAGTCTCGTCGACGCTCGCGAATTCGTGTGGGCCGGCTGGCAGGTGCAGCCGAGATACACCTATCAGATCGAACTGCCGGAAGATCGCACGCCGGTCTGGGACGGTTTCGAGCGACGGACTCGTACAGCGGTGCGCAAGGCGGAGAAAGCCGGCTTCCGGGTGGAAGCCTCGAATGATGCGGTAGAACTGCGGCGTCTCTATGGTCAGGTCTACGGGGGCGAAGAGCGGGCTCCCGTAGCGGGAAACATCGTGGAGAAGATGGTCGAGCTGGCCCTCGAGACGGGACGGGCCGAAGGCTGGCGCTGCCAGGCGCCCTCGGGTGCGACAGCTGCAGTCGTGTTCTTCGTTCCCGACGGCGACACGCTCTACGCCTGGGTGGCGGGCGCCGACCCGGCCCAGCGCGATTCGGGGGCCACGTCGCTGCTCTACTGGAAAGTGATGGAGAGTTCGCCCTGTTCGCGATTCGACTTCGTCGGCGCCAACCTCGCTGCCATCGCCTTCTTCAAGCGCGGCTTCGGTGGCCTGCTGGTCCCCTACTTCGCCACGGAGGGATTCGGCCATCCGCTCCTGCGAACCGCCGTCGGTCTGCGACGAGCGATTCGTCGACTCTCCTGAGTCTTTCAGCGTGAAACCACTTCAAGTCGGCCTGATCGGCTTGTTGAGTCTGCAATGGCTCGCCGTTCAGTTCCCTGAGCGGTTGTGGGGCATCCACCATCTCGCCTTCCTGCCCTCGACCGTCTCCCTGGGTCTCACAGGGGTGGCGGCCGCCACCCTGGCCCTGTCCCTGCACGCTGAAAGCTGTGCGTGGATTGGCAGGAAACTGCAGGCCTGGCCTGTCGGCCCGAGGGGGACGATGGTCCTGTTGGTGGCCTCCATGGGTGGGCTCTTCACGCACTATCCGGTGGCCCACCGACTGCTGGGAGACAGTGGTCTCATCGCCGGCTGGGTCGCTTCAGGTGTGCGGGCAGACTCGCTGTCGGTGCAGGTCTTTTCCTGGCTGTATGCCCATTGGGGTATCGGCCGGAACGGCGACACGTCGGCTTTCTTCATCGCCGTGACGGCGATTCTCGGTTGTCTCTACGTCCTCTGTTCCCTGGTTCTGGCCAGACGCTGCGGGACAGATGCGGCAGGAAGGATTTTCGCTTTCCTGTTGATGGTCAGCATCGCCCCCCTGTTGCTGTTCTTTGGGTACCCGGAGCACTATGCCCCGGTCATCACCGGCCTGGTCCTGGTCGCCGCGGCCATCGTCGCCTGGGACGGACGGCATCTTTCGTGGTTGCTCCTCGGCTGGTCGGCGGGTCTCTTCACTGCCGTAGCTCATCACCTTGCCGCCTTCTGCCTGCCTCCTCTCGTTCTTGCCACTCTGCTCCATCTGCGCCACGCACACCGATGGTCGACACGCGCGTTGATCGGCCTCGGTCTGGGCCTGGGTGCCATGGGGCTCGCCCTTGCCGGCTGGGTCCTGCACGACAGAGCCTCGCTGTTGTTGCCCTTCGCGGCGAAGGCGCCCTACGGTGTGTTCGGGCTCGGACACCTGATGGATGCGACCAACGGACTGTTGCTGATGGCTCCCCTGCACCCTGTCGTGATCGGCACCGCCGCCGCCGCCCGTCGAGGGATGCTGAGAGATCCCGTCGTCGTCGCCCTCGGCCTCTTCACAGTTGCCGGCGCTCTGGCGATGGCGGCCGTCAACCCCGTCCTCGGGGCTCTCGACTGGGATCTCATGTCGATGTTCAGCGTACCCCTGGCCGCCCTGACAGCGGTGGGTGCCGGACGCTATCTGCCGCCCGGCCTTCGCCTGCCGGGACTCCTCGTCATGGCCGGCGCTTCTCTGCTGCACCTGGCGCCCTGGTTTCTCGTCAATCACGATCCGACAGCGGCGGCCGACATGGTCGAAGCCATGGTCCGCCACGATCCGCACCATGATGCCGAGCGCCGCATGAAGCTGGCCGTCAAGTTCGAGGACGGCGGGTTCGATGACGCTGCGGTTCGGCAGTACATCGCCGCCCTGCGGTCGAAGGAAGACGATACGGATGGGGCCGTACTGCACGCCCGTCTGGTGTCGCTCCGGAACTTGGGATTTCTGCTCTACGAGCGAGGCGACATCGACAGCGCTCTCGACGTGTTCGACCGCCTGGGAGAACTGCTACCGGAAGAGAGCGCTTCCCTGACTGCCCGCAGCCTCCTGAGTTGGCACGCCGGTGAACAGCGCAACGCTGTCCGTCTGGTTCTTGCTCGTCTGCTGACAGATCCGCTAGATGTTCGAGCGAGAGAGGCGGGTCAGCACTTCTCGCGGTCCGCAGCTTCCGATGCCGACCGACTTCTGGCCAACCTTGCCCTCAGCATCGCCGCAGGTGATACGACCTCGACCGCCCGTGCGATCGCCAGGCTTCCTCCGGACGTCCTGGGTACATCGCTGACACATGACGTCCGTACGTGGCTCGCCCTGGCCCGATCCTCGAGACCCTAGAACAGCTTGGGCAGCTCGTTCTTCAGCGTGATGAACGTGAAGTAGCCGAAGAAAGCACAGGCCCAGATCATTGCCAGGAAGCGAATCGGTCGCAGGCGGAGACTGCCCCCGAGGACCCGCTTGCTCAGCCACAGCAGCAGGGCCGAATAGATGAGCATGACGCCACCGTTCAGGGCGGCGCTGAGGACGAGAAGCACGAGGGGCTTGGTCAGATCCGGAAGGGCCAGACCGAGAAGCATGATCAGGCAGCCGATGCCGATCTGCCCCCACAGAAGGCAGAAATAGAGCCGGCTGTCCGTCCACGTGGCGCTGTCGCGCAGCCAGTTCACCTTGATGATATCGGTGGAGATGCGGGCACAGGCGTCGAGCAGGCCCAGTTCCGTCGTCAGCAGGATGGCGATGCCCATCCAGTGGAAGGCGTGCTGCATCCAGGCGCCATGCAGAGAGCCGATGAACTCGCCTTCGGCACGGATGAAGCCAAAGCCCTTCTCCAGATCGGGCGCGCCCCGTGCCGTACTGTAGGCGATCAGCGACAGCATCATCAGCGACACCACCGACAGCAGGTAAAAGTTGAGCAGATGCTCACGATCCGCCAGGCGCCACCAGTCTCGCCAGCGACGCAGATTGTCCGGCGTGTGTTCGAAATGGAGGCCGATGTCGGCTACCGCTTCGGACCGTCCCGTGATCGGGCTGGTCAGCCGGCCGGCGAAGCGCCCCATGGCGTAGCCCTTCTCGCGGATGTAGTTGCTCTGGGCCAGGTTCATCGTACCTCCGGCACCGGCAAAGGCCAGCGCCCCGAGCAGCAGGGGCAATTCCATCCCGTCGGGAATCGTACCGAAGTGAGAGATCCCCCGGACCATGTCGCCAACATGGACCAGATCGACGACGAGGACGAAGATGATCACCATGAACACGAAGATGAAGGCCACCAGCAGCTTCTGCAGCCGTTCGACGGTGTTGTACACCACGGGTCCCAGAGTCAGAGCGGCGCCGATGGCGAGCAGACTGAGAATCGAGTAGGCAGTGCGCGCTGTCTCACCGCCGCCGATCTCCCAGGTCAGTACCGTCGCCGCCCCGGAGGCCCAGCCGGGCCACATCCAGGGGACGATGTTGGCCACAAGAAAGACCCAAGCCCAGCCCTTCCAGAGACGACAGAAACCGGTGATCGTCGACTCCCCCGTGGCCAGCGTCCAGCGTTCGATCTCCATGTTGATGAAATACTGGGTGGTAACACCCACCATGCAGGCCCAGAAGGCGACAAAACCGAACTGATAGGTGATGTACGGCCAGAGGACGAACTCGCCGCTGCCCAATGACAGGCCCAGCAACAGCACGCTCGGACCCAGCAGTTTCTTCCACGATGGCGCCTCGGGCAGATCGCGATAGCTCGCCGGCGGCAGCTTGTCGCAGGGGATGACCTCGTGGGGAACGGGATGGCCGTCGCTCACGCTTGTTGCCCGGCAGCTTGCTGCCATGCCTGCAGCGGGTGTTCACGCCTGACCATCGGCATGGCGACCCGGGCCCCGGAGATCTGCGATTCATAGGTGCCCAGGATCATTTCGAGGGCGGCCACGGCATCGCGGGCGCTCGACGTCGGTTCCCGATCCTGCTCGACAGCCTCGATCAGGTCAACGATGGCCAGTTCGTTCCCCCTGCCCAACGGATCGTCGGGCAGACCATCCATCGGTTGCCAGTGCTGGTCAACCGCGGCGGGTCGGAAGGCCGGGTGGGCGTAGATCATCAGCTCCGACCCGGCACCGCCACGGAGAGAGATAGTGCCCTCACTGCCGACGATCTCCATGCCGTACCGCTGGCTGGAGCCCACCTGATCTCGCCGGGAGTCGAAGAACCCGGCTACGCCGGCGTCAAAGGCGTAGTAGGCCTCGATGCAGTCTCCCGCCACCAGCCCCACCGGTTCGGTCGCCTCCCGTACGTCGTCGGGCCCCAGCTCTTTCCCGTCAACGGTCACGTGGCCGCTCATCCAGCGCACGTCGCCGGCAAAGTAGCGCATCATGTTGAACAGGTGCGTGCCCAGGGTGATCATGTCCTCGCCGCCGCCGCGGCGATCCTGTTTGCCGTGGGCGTGAATCTGCTGCACCTGGCCGATGCGACCGTCGTGCAGCAGTTGCCGCAGCTGCTGGATCCGGGGCAGGTACACCGCCTGGTGGGCGACGGCAACCTTGCGGCCGAGCGCCTCGGCGCGCTGCACGATCGTATCACCATCGGCCAGGTTCCACGTCATCGGCTTCTCGCAATAGACATGAGCTCCCGCCTCCAGGCAGGCGATCACCATGTCGAGGTGACAG
This sequence comes from Gemmatimonadaceae bacterium, assembly GCA_002726335.1. The sequence continues at coordinate 1,884 of PBSR01000153.1, read as the reverse complement.
TCCGTCCAGCGCGGACAGACACTGACCAGGTCCGGCCTTTCCGCCGCCAGCATCTGCTCATAGTCTGCGTAGGCGGTCGATGCTCCGGTCTGCTCGCGAGCCTGCTCGCGTCCGGCTTCGTCGGGGTCGGCAACAGCGACGAAGTCGACGTTGCCGATCTCAGCATAGGCGACATGCAGGCCGTGTCCGTAGTTGCCGGCGCCCGTGCGACCGATGGCGGCGGCGCGGTATCGTTGGGCCACGTTGAGCTCCTCCCTTGGGTTGAACCGGCAAGAGTAGTCACTGGTGAGGAGCCGACCAACCGCCGTTTCCGGGCCTTGCCTGGCGGGTGCACGTGACCGTTTTTCCAGTGTTCGTCCGGACCGGACAACCAACCTCGGCGGTGCTGCCGCCACTGCCATCCAGGAGACCATCGTGACCGCCCTCAACACCATTGGCGGCAATCGCCCGCTGCAGACGGAAGAATACGCCCGCCGCGCCCACGCCTACGCCCTCAATCCCCAGCGCAATCCCGTGAAGGAGGTCCTCGACGGCTGCGACTCGGTGGAGACGACCCCCCCACTGCTGGGCATCTTCAACGACGTGCCCTGGTACCAGGTGCGCGAGGACGAGGCCCACTCGTGGGCGAAGGCCGGCTTCACCTGGATCGTCAACGATGCCGAGCACACTCAGCGCGAGGGCTGGTACGGACGTCAGCAGAACGCCATGGAGGGTCGCGTCGGCCTGCTCCAGTGCCAGCGCCTGCACCGCGAGGCCTTCAGCTCCCACGGCGATGTGTTCCAGCTGGGCGCCCGGGCGACGATGAAGCCGTACGGCACGACCTATCAAGACGCCGAGCGCTTCTTCCGCGCCGTCAACTTTCCCACCCCCGGACAGGCCACGGCCGACGACCGCGGCGGGTACCCGGTCCGCTTCGGCGACCGCAAGTTCGCCTTTACTCCCGATGAACTGCGGGGCGCCGAGGTCGACACCCAGGGATGGATCCAGTTCGAGACGGCGGAATACATCCTCGATACCGACCTGCGGGACCGGGTCCTCGATCTGATGCAGGCCCAGGGCCGCAACAAAGCCTGTGGCTTCGTCGGTCCCTTCGACGCCATCCTCCGCCAGGGCGAGATCCCCGAGATGGAAGACGCTACCAGTTCGCTGTTCCGCGCTGCCGCCGATCGGGGTCTCTACATGGGGCGCGTCGTCGGCTCGGGATCTATGGAGGATCCCGGGGACATCGAGGATGCCATGGTGCGCGCCATCGAGGACGGGGCGCGGCTCATCTGTGCACATCCCTTCACCAGTGATCTGGTATTTCGCGGGGCCATGAACGTTTCCGAGCCGTTCTTCAGAGCGGCAGAGCGGTGCGGGTTTTAGCGGCCCTTTGATCGAGTCGCTCTGTTGGCGGATCTCGCCGACAATGGTGATTGCCAGATATCGGCGCCCTGGCTATCTTAGCTCGCCCCTGTTGGAATGAGCACTGCGGGCCTCCCCGGCCCGGAAGCATTTAATCAACTACCCCATCTGTGCCATAGAGCTCTACCACTACCTAGAGTTGTGTCTGGTAGTCTCTTTTACTCATCCTGTCTCGAGAGGATCTGATGCGCAGAGTAATTGTGTCCGCCTTGGCGGCCCTGGCGTTTGCCACGGGTGCCATGGCGCAGAGCTATGACCTGTATTATGTGCTGCCCGGCGAAGCGGGTAGTAAGGGCATCGAGGCCGGCATTGCCGCCGCGGACGTCGGCAGCATCGGCGACGTCGGCGTCGTCAATCTCGGTGGCAAGTACTCTCTCAGCGATCAGATCGAGGTTGGCGCTCTCGCCGAACTGGGTCTGCTCAACGACGCCCTCAGCACCCTGTCCACCATCACTGCTGGCGCCAAGTACAGCATGGGTG
>PBSR01000152.1 GCA_002726335.1 Gemmatimonadaceae bacterium | reverse complement strand
TTTCCCTCGGCGCCGGTAACGCACTGTGCGATGCAGGCTTCCTCGGCGGCCAGCACATGCTCATACACCTCCCGGTGCCGTTGGGTCGCCTTGCCGACGACGACGGTTCGGGTGATATCGCTGCAGTAGCCGTCGACCACGGCACCCAGATCGAAAGTCAGGAAGTCGCCCGACTCCAGCTTCCGATCGCTGGCGGCGCCATGGGGTCGGGCACTGCGAGGACCACTGACGACGATCGGTTCGAAGGACGGCGCCGAGTTGTTTTCGAGCAGAAACTGATGGATCGCCATCAGCAGCTGCCTCTCTGTTCTGCCCGCGGCCACCCTGTCGACAACGTGTTGCATACAGCGGTCGGCGAGGTCACACGCCCGGCGCAGGATCGACAGCTCGGCTTCCGACTTGATCATCCGCAGATCGGTACAGGCATCGCGCTGTGCGACAAAGTCCACGTCGGTTGCTTCCGCCTGCCAACTGCGCAGCTGGCCCAGCGTGACGTGGTCCTCGTCGACACCGACCTGCTGGATCCCAAATCCCCGCAACTGCTCGGCGAGGAACTGCGTTGTCGTCGTCGGCCGGGAAAAGGCATGGCTCTCGCAGACCTTGACCTGCTCCGCTGCCTGAATCCGGTAGCGACTGTCCGTCAGCAGCAGGCCATCGTCACCGGTTGCGATGACCATGGCGAAGGAGCCGCTGAACCCGGTCAGCCACCTGACGTTGGTCATGTCGGTGACGAGCACCGCGGCAAGATCCCTCGATGAAATGTGATCCTGCAGCTTCGCGAGATTGTTCGTTGTCACAGTGGCCATGCGGCGTTCTATCCTCCTGGTTGCTGATCAAGATAGTGACCTGAGAAGAGACCACTTGATTTCTGATCATAACCGGCTTATGATAGATGCAAGTTTCGGAATGCAGACATCTCCACCAGATATCAGCGCGTACCTGGCAAAGATCGGACGCGAAGGCGGTAGAAAGAGCCGTCGCCGCCTTTCGCCCGAGGACGCACGCAACATGGTCAGGGTCCGTGAAGCCCGCCGTGCTTTCCGCGAATTTCACGCTCAGTGTTTCTGGTACATGCGACCCGACATGAAGATCGCCCTGGCGGACGTGCCCGAAGTCGTGCGCGGCCTGCGTCAGCACGGAGGAAGACGGGGATTCATCCTCGCCGCCAGACTATGCCGCTGACAGGTATTCAGACACGGGTGCTCAAGGCCATCGCCGCCAACCGCAGCCCCGAGAGCTACCTTGCCGGTGCCACGGTCCTTCACCGCGGCAGCGACACTCCGCGCTTCTCCCAGGATCTTGACCTGTTCCACGATCTTGCCGAGAGCGTGGCGTTGTGTGCCGAGACAGACGCTGCGACTCTCGGCGATGCCGGCTACGATCTCAGTTGGCTGCTGCGCACCCCTGCGTTTTATCGTGCGGTCCTGTCCGCAGAAGGACAACAGCTAAGGATCGAGTGGGCTCAGGACAGTGCCTTCCGCTTCTTTCCCGTGCAGGAAGACGACCAGTGTGGGTACTGTCTGCACCCCACCGATGCAGCGGTGAATAAGATTCTGGCACTGGCCGGACGACAGGAGATCCGTGACTTCGTCGACACCCTGCATCTGCACGACACGCACCTGCAACTGGGCGCCCTGGCATGGGCAGCCTGTGGCAAGGACCCTGGTTTCACGCCAGGATTCCTGCTGGAGCAGGCAGGGCGGCACGTGGCCTATACGCAGGCCGATGTGGATCGCCTCAGTCTGCAGGCCCCCCTCGATCTGACGTCACTCAAGAAGAGGTGGCTCAAGGCCCTCGAAGACGCCCGTCGGTTGGTGGAGGCGCTGCCGCCGGATGAGGTCGGCAGCCTGTATCTCGACGCCGAACAGAGACCTGTCACGCCCGATCCGGCATCCGGGGATTTCAGCGACCTGACCCGTCACCACGGCAGCATCCGGGGTGCATGGCCGACAGTCACCTGACTCCGATTACATGTAGGGCATCGCCACGTCCCGGGGTTGCTGCAACCGCAGAAAGAAGTGGCCGAGTCCGGCGGCGCCGTACATGAAGTCGGCGGAGTACAGACCGGGCTCGTCTGTGGGCCAGGCGTCGCCCTCTGGCAGTTCAGCGCGGTACGGCATCGCCATGTCAGCGAACTCCTCGGCGCGTGTCAGCCACAGGTCGTCGTCAGTGTCACGGTAGAGTTCGACGAAGAGCTCAGCGCCCCCGGACAGGCCGGTACACTGGGTGATGTTCTGGCGGAAATCCCCGTAGGCATGTGTGGCCTCACCCGCCTGCCTGGCAATGTCGCGGTAGGCGGGCACCCCAAGAATCTGCGCCGCCCTGAGAAACACGATGCCGATGCCGGGGGCACCGTGGCTCCACTGGCAGCGGTTCAGTTCCGTCTCTCCCAACATGGGTGCCCAGTTGAGACCACCTCTGGCGGGAATGGCCTGGCTTTCCAGTGTCTCCAGGAGGTCCCGGGCGGCGTCGGCCCAGGTGCTTTCGCCAGTCGCCGCGTGCAGCAGCAACAGGAAATGAGCGACACCGCTGATGCCGTGGGCCGCACCGAGAAAGGGACGATCGCCGAACTCTCCGTCAGGTCGGCACAGGCAGTGACAGCCCTCGTCGTCGCGGGTCAGTTGATCGCACAGCCAGGCACCGTTGCGCCGGGCGCCGTCGAGGTAGCGGCTCTCATCGGTGGCCTGCCATAGACGCAACAGGTAGAATCCGTTGGAGGCGGCGCCCCCCATCAGGTCGGTGAACGGGCCGGGGTCTTCGCACAGAATGGTCTGGGCGTTGATGTGGCAGTGCTCGGATGGCGGCTCACCGGTGACCTTCGACAGGTACAACCAGGACAGGGCGGGGCCTGTCCTCCCTACCAGCAGCCCCCTCTCGTACCCTTCGAGCTCGACAGTCGAGCACCAGAGATTCGCCTCGGCAGCCAGCTCCAAGGCGGCCTCGTTCCCGGTCTGCCGGCCGTACTCCGCGAGGAAGATGCCGATGCCTCCGCACCCGTTGAAGGCCTGGTAGCTGTACTGCGGCTGATTGCCGTAGTCGATCGTCTGCCAGCGCGCACCTTCGGGTGTACGTTCCATGGTGCGCTCAATGAAACGGTATATGGAATGGGCGCCTTCCACGGCGGATGTCATGCGTTGTCTCCTACCGGTCACCGTCTGCCGCCAGGGCGAAGAAGCGATCCCCCTCCGTCCACAGCCGCACGTCCACCCCGTCGTGGCCTGCCTCAAAGGGTGTGAGACCCGCCAGCTTGTCAGTCACTGATGTGACGTAGAGCGTGTGACGGACGCCGTCGACCTGCAGCTTGAGCAGCGCCGCCAGGTTGCCCTGAATGGAGCAGTAGCGGCCGCCGGTCAGTCGGGCGCCGCGAATCGGTGGCGCCGGCTCCAGGGAAAACTCCGCGCGATCCAGAGCCCGGGCGATGTTGGCGTAGCTGGTGGCCAGGACCTCGACCTGCAGATTCTTGTGGTGATTCATGGCGACTTCGGCCAGCACGGCCTGACGCAGATCGGCCCGCTGCTGCTGCATGTGCAGACCGCCCAGACCGATCAGCAACGTGGCGGCAACACCGGTCAACCACGCGGGGCGCCAGCGCCGGCGAATCGCGGCGCGCCCCTCGTCGAGGATGCGCACCACCCGCCTATCGCTGAGTCGTTGCGCCTCGTAGTGGCGGCTCAGAGCCTGGTCGAGTTGCGGATCTTCGCTCATCGGGCCTCCGAAACAGCGAGAATGCGGCGCAGCCGTTGCTTGCCGCGATGGATGAGACTGAGCACGGTTCCACGCGGTATGTCCATCAGGCGGGCGGCTTCCGCGGCGGTGTATCCCTGCACGGCCTGCAGGTAGATGGCTTCACGTTCATCTGGCCGCAGCTGTGCCAGCCCCTGCTGCAGGTCGATGTGATTCAGGTGCTCGTCTTCCAGCGGCACCGTCGCCGGATGAGTCTCTTCTTCGAAGGGCTCGAAGGACACTTTCTGCTGCCGCCGCCAGGTGTCGATATAGAGATGACGGATCGTGGTGAACAACAGCGGTCGATCCGGGTGGCGATCCCCACGGCGGGCCAGACGCAACCAGGCCTCATGCACGAGGTCTTCGGCGTCGGCCGCCGTGTGGGTCAGGGACAGGGCGTACCCGTATCCCGCCTGGATCAACTCTCTCAATCGTCCGATCCGGTGGGCATCTCTTCGACGTGATAGGGACGTTTCTTGCCGGCCACCTTGTGCACTACACCCTCCAGGACCTTGAGGTTTTCGCCCTTGCCTCCAACGAGAAAATCGACATCCACGGGATTGTCCGCGCCATCGGTGAAGTCGGCGCAGCTGACATAGAACTCGCCCTTCTTCACCACACCGGCATGCAGTTCGGCAAGACGCAGACGCAACAGCTTGCCCTCCACGGCGTCGTAGATAACGAAATGGTCGTCCACCTGGTTGGCGTCAATAAAGGCCGTCATGGCCTGTTGCACGACGGCCTTGCGCTCCTTGGGGATATTGGGGTCGTCGGCAGCCTGGACGCCGGTGGTCTGCAGCAGGGCGGCCAGACCCAGCACTATGATGATACGCATGGGATGATCCTTCGTTTGAGGTGATGGTGTCATCCCTGTAACGAAGGAAGGGTGGTTTTGATTGCACGCCCGGCCGTCCGGTAGTTTCAGATTGACACGAATTCCGAGCCATCAGTAGTATCGTATCTGTTTCCGTTGGGAGGACGGCCATGCCTACGAAGTCGAAATCACCGACTACCACTGAGCGTTCCGCCCGGCTCATCTCGCGCCGGCTGCCAACCGATCGCCCGCCCACCCATCCGGGCCAAATGCTGCGAGCCGAGTTCCTCGACCCGCTGGGCCTGACACAGACGGCTTTCGCCGCGCACCTCGGTGTGTCCTTCCCTCGCCTCAACGAGATCATCAAGGGGAGACGGTCAGTGACGCCTGACACCGCACTGCGACTGGCGCGCCTCCTCGGTATGCCTGCCGATTTCTGGCTGGGCCTGCAGAGTGACTGGGATCTGTGGCACGCCATGCGCAGCGACAAAGCCGCTGAGATCGAGGCCCTGACTCCCCTCGAAATACCGTAGCAATAACCGGGTGGCCGTCCTCGGGACACCCGTCTCGATACTCGCTACGAGTCGTCCCGCTTCCCTGACACAGACCCACCGCGGGCCTCCAGACTGTTCATCATCTCCTTGCGGCCCCGGTCCATAGCATAATCCAGTGGCGTCCAGCCATTCTCCGCCAGGGCGTTGATGTCCGCCCCGTGTTCGAGCAGCAGGTCGACCTGTTCGGTACAGGCCGACCACTCGCCGCAGTGGTGGATCGGCTGCATCTGCTCCTCTTGCGGGTTCCGTGCATGGACATCTGCTCCCGCCTCCAGCAGCCGCCTGGTGACGGCCGTCGGCTTCTTCGGCCCGTCATGTCGTCGTGGTCTCACGGCCCGGTGCAGACAGGTCATGCCGTCGGCATCGACGCGTGTGGCCCACGAGGCATCCTCGTTCAGCACACCTTCCACTTCCTCCAGCATGGCGAAAATGCAGGCGACGAAGAAATCTAACTCCGCTCCCCGCTCCAGCAGCAGATCGACGATCGCCTCTCCCTCGGGAAAGGTCCCGTATACACAACCGGCGCGGTACATGGCGGTTCGTCCCGCCTTGTCGCAGTCGCTGATCAGGGAAGGATCGTTGTCGAGCATCTGGCGCACGCGGTCCACCAGACCTGCGCGTGCGGCAATGGTGATGTCAATTGGGGCGCCGGCGTCGGCGAGCATACCCGCCACCTGTATCTGCTGCGGACGGTGCCAGACACACCCTGATGACACACCTTCGATCGGTTTGTATCCCGGTGCGTTGGGCCAGGGCTCACAGATGGCAAGTTCCGGTGCTTCGTCCAGGAGCGTACGGACGGCGTCAGCGTCGCCGGGATACAGCGCTTCGCGAAAGGGTTCGATCAGCTCGACCACCCGTTTGAAGCGGGTCCAGCTGGCGATGCCGTGTTCACGGGCGATGGCGAGCTGGGCATCAGCCAGCACAGGACCGTCCTTGCGCGAACGCTGCTGCTCGATGCGATCGAGCTCGGTTGCGTCACCGGCGATGGCGGCGCGAAGCAGTTCTTTGGCCTGCTTCTGATACTGCTCGAGGTTGGGACGGAGGGGCAGAGAGGTGGTCACAAGAGACCTTCCTTTCGAGAATTGCCCGTCGTCCGCATGGCTGGGCAGAAAAGAAGGTTCGTGTTGGAACCGGATGTATGAACCGAGGTGGGCACGGCCCTTTCCGCGGACTGGCGGCACCCTCGCAGCACCAACCTGACAATAGGATGATGCCGGTACCGTGGCAACCGGTCTTTCTTGCCGATTCCTTGACCAAGTTCAACTCGGCAAATATACTGCACAAACGTTCACCTATTCCCGCGTTTGTGCATGGATCTCGCCTGCTTCCACATCCCCCATTTCGCCGCCTGGGCCCTGGCCCAGCGCTGGAGTGATGCCACCGCCCCCGGTGAGGTGGCCCCTGCCATCGTTGCCTGCGCCCATGGGCGGGTTCTGGCTACCACGCCGGCTCTGCGCGGTACCCTGGCCGTGGGTGATCCGGTGGACCGCGCCCGCCGCATGGCGCCTGGGGCGCAGTTCCTGCTGCGTGACCCGTCAGTGGAACGGGCGCTGTGGGATCATGTTCTGTTTCGACTGTATGACCTGACACCCCAGGTCCAGCCCGTCCCCGATCCGCTCGCCGCCTGCCTGAACCCGGGGCGACGGAAACGATCCGGCTCCGGTTTTCTCTACGAGTCTCCAGCCACCGGCCTGTGGGACAACGGCGCCTGGGCCATGCTTCAGGGTCCCGATCACGGCCGACTGCAAAATTCGGCCACCGATCTGGGAGCCTGCGTCGGTGTCTCCTCGGCACGGTCCTGGTCCATGCTGGCCGCTACCTACGCTGCCGCTGGATCGAAATCCGGCACGCACGGATCGATTACCACGGTTCCCGGGCACATGATCGCCCCCTTCCTGCGCCAGGCCCCCGTGACCCTGCTCGAAACCCTGCGTTTCGATCCCGACCTCGTCGAACGACTGCAACTGTTCGGCATGCGCGCCATACATCACGCCATCCACGTCACCCGCCGGCAGTTGCAGGCCCAGTTCGGCACTGAGGGTGTCCGTCTCTACGAGCTGCTCCATCCGGCCGTCACCGAAGCTCCTGTCGCCCCTTTCGACCCGTGTATTCTGGACACCTCCCACGATTTCGACTGGCCCGTCTTCGAGCCCGGTGAACTGCAACCCGTGCTTCACCATCTGCTGGCGCAGCTGATCACCCGTCTCGACGGTCGCAGCGCCCGTCATCTCGAGATCGTGCTGCACGGCCGCAGTGCTACCCGACGCCGCGCCAACCGCATCCTCAAGGAACCGACAGCCCGCTTCGATGTCCTGCGCACCGCCGCCGACACGCTGTTGCATCTGGCCCTGACAGGTGATCCCACCAAAAGTCGACAGGTGCCCAGCGGCCGCAGCGTAAAACGGCTGAGCATCACCTTCAGCGGCCTCACCGAGCTCCCCGGCCGGCAGGCGCGGCTCTTTGCCGAGCGCACCGATCTGTTGCCTGGTCTGGTGCGCGCCATGGAATCCCGCTTCCCCGGAAAACTCACGCGCCCCGTGCGCGCCCACGCTGACCCCTTCTTCCCCGAGGAGGAATACCGCTTCGAACCTGTCGCATGAAATCCTATCACGAACCAATCGATGTCACCGTGGGTGACGATGGCCTGCCCCGTTCCTGGCGCTGGCGGCAGTCCGTCTGGCGCGTTTTGAAAATCCTGGACCGCTGGGTGTTGCAGTCACGCTGGTGGACGGGAGAAGCCGGGGAAGAGAAACGGGATTACCTGCTCGTCGAGGCGGCGCCCGAATCGATGGACAGCTGCGCTGTTGAGATCTACCTGAAGGGGGATGGCGATGCCTGGATCCTGGCGCGCATCCTCCACTGATCCGGCGGGCTTTCTCCTCATGTTCGTCCACCTGCACACACGCAGCTGGTTCAGTTTTCGTGCCGGCGCCTCCAGCCCCGTGGATCTGGTGCGACGTGCCGCTCAGCTGGACCAGCCGGCGCTGGCACTGACGGATCGTCATGGTGTGTACGGCACGGTGCGCCTGCAGAAAGCCTGCCGCGATGCCGGTCTGCATGCCGTCCTCGGCGCCGAGATCCTCGTCGACGAGGCCCCCCTCGTGCTGCTGGCGCGCGATGCCGGCGGCTATCGTGACCTGTGTCAACTGCTGACACGAGCCCATCTGTCAGCGGCGGGGATCACCGTGCTCGATGATGGTGAACTGCCCGAGGGCACTTCCGACCCGCTGCCCACGGACCGTCGCCTCATGCCGTCCATCACCGTTGACGATCTGGCCACACTCTCGGCGCGCCTGCTTTGTCTGACCGGCGGACGGGAGGGCCGGTTGTGGCAAACCCTGGCACGGCGGCGTTACGACGACGCCCGCACCTGGCTCGGTACGTTACATGACTGCTTCGGTGATGCTCTGTACGTGGAGATCACCCATGGACTGCTGCCCGAAGACGGCCGTATCGCCACACGCCTGTACGATCTGGCGGATGCGGAAGATGTGCTCCCCGTCGTCACCAACGACGTGCGCTACGCCACACCTGACAGATGGCGGCGCTACGATCTGCTGACCTGTATGCGCCTCAACCATCCTGTGGCCGAACCTCACGAAGAACGGCCACGCAACGCCGAGGCCTACCTCAAGACCGAAGCCCAGCTGCGACGCCTGCTGCCGTTCTGCCCCGACGCCTTCCCCCGTACTCTCGAGGTTGCCGAACGTTGCCGCGTCGACCTCGTGCCCGAATACATCACGCCCCCCTCGGCGCTGATCCCCGAGGGTATCACCGCCAACGGACTGCTGGTCGATCTGTGCGACGTCGGCCTGGACCGGCTCTACCCGCCCGCAGGACAGGCGGCAGCCCGGGCTCAGCTCACCAAAGAGCTGCTGACCATCAGCACTCTCGAATTGTCCGAATTCTTCCTCGTTGTGCGCGAGGTGGTAGCCGAAGCCAAATCCCGTGGCATCCGCTGTGCGGGACGCGGCTCGGCCGCCAACAGCATCGTCGCCTACCTGCTCGGTATCACCGCCGTCGATCCCATCCGCCACAACCTGCTGTTCGAGCGCTTCCTGCACGGCGGCCGCAAGGGTACACCCGACATCGACGTCGATTTCGATTCCGATCGACGTGACGAGGTCATCGACTGGATGGAGCAACGCTTCGGCATAGAACAGACGGCGATGACGGCAACGCTCATCACGTACAAGCTGCGCCTGGCCTTACGCGATGTCGCCAAGGCTCTGGGCTGGCCCATGACGAAGGTGGATGAACTGTCCCAGTCCGTGCCTTCCGGTCAGGCCCGCGACGTGGAGGAGCACCGCCCGCCCATCACGAAAGTCCTCGGCGATTCTCCCCTGACCGAACTGCTCTTCGACCGAGTCGCCGATCTGCACCTGTGCCCCCGGCATCTGGGGCTGCATTCCGGCGGCATGATCCTGTCGCGCAAACCCCTATCCCACTTCACGCCGGTGCAGGTCTCGGCCAATGGCGTCAAAGTCGTGCAGTTCGACAAGGAGGACGTCGAAGCCATGGGCCTGGTGAAACTCGACGTCCTCGGCCTGCGCATGATGGCCTGCCTCAGCGAAGGTGCGGGCCTGGCGAAACGGCACGAAGATGTCGACATCGATTTCGATGGCATGCCTCTGGATGACAAGGTGGTCTTCGAACTGATCTGTACCGGCAGGACGGTGGGTATGTTCCAGATCGAGTCCCAGGGACAGATGCACCTGATCGCCAAGAACCAGCCGGAGATCTTCGACCACCTGGTTGCCGAAGTGGCCCTGTTCCGTCCCGGCCCACTGCAGAGCGGCATGGTCCACCCCTTCATCCACCGACGTCGCGGCTGGGACCCCGTCGTCTACGAACACCCCAGCCTCGAGCCGATTCTGAGCGATACCTACGGTGTCATCCTCTTCCAGGAGCAGATTCTCGACGTAGCCCACCGCTTCGCCGGCATGTCCCTGGCCGATGCCGACGACTTCCGCTCTCTCATGTCGAAGAGCCACGACCCGGTACGTATGCGCCAGATGGGCGTGCTGTTCGTCGACGGTGCGGTAGGGCTCGGCGTACCGCGGCCCATCGCTGAATCCGTCTTTGAGAAGGTCTCCCACTTCGTCGGCTACGGTTTCTGCCGGTCGCACGCTGCCGCCTTCGCGCAGACCGTCTACCACTCGGCGTGGATGAAACGCTACCACCCGGCGGCCCATATGGCCGCCTTCATGCAGCACCGGCCCGGCTTCTACAACCTGATGACCCTGGAGGAGGAAGCGCGCCGCTTCGGTGTTCCCGTGCTGCTGCCCGACATCAACCTGTCGGGTACGCGCTACGACCTGACCCGCGTCGATGAGGGGAAACTCGCGATCCGGAAACCGCTGACATCGGTGAAAGGGCTGGCAGACGAAGTGGCGGAACAGATCGTCTGGGCGCGCTTGTCCGGATCGTTCCGTTCGGTGGAAGACCTGGCGACACGTGTCTTTCTCGATCGTAAGGTGCTGGATGCGCTGGCGCGCTCTGGCGCCCTCGATGTCGTGGCCGGCAATTCCCGAGATGCTCTGTGGCAGGCGGGCGTGGCGGCCAACCGGCTGGAGGCCGGTCGCGACCAGGCAGATGTCTCCACGCTGTTCGACATGCCCCTCATCCTGCCCGAAGACCTGCCCGAGCTGCAGGCCCTCACACCCGCCGAACGCCTGTCCTGGGACTACAAGACCCACGGCGCCGGACGCACCCATCCCATCTCACTGGCGCGAAGACAGCTCACCGACCTCCACATCCAGCCCATCGACGCCTGCTTCAAGTTTGTGCCGTTGGAAGCTCCGGAGTCCCGCGCCGGGAAAACGGATGCCTCAGGCCATCATTCAGCCACGGACAACAGTGGACCTCTCATTACGGTGGCCGGTGTCGTCATCATGCGCCAGCGTCCGCCCACGGCCAAAGGATTCATGTTCATCACTCTCGAAGACGAGACCGGCTTCCTGCAGTGTGTCGTACACCCCAAGCTCTACGACCAGCACTACGACACCCTCCTGCAGCCGGCCATCATCTTCCGTGGCCAACTGCAGGCCACAGGTGGCTGGCGCGGCATCGTAGTGCGCGAAGCCTGGCCCCTGGAAGGAGTCTTCGGCGGATACTCCGGGTTTCCCTCGGCCACCGGCGGTCAGGATCACCTCGATGACGGCGCCGACACCGTGGCAGCCGGCCGCGCTTTCGGTGATGCACCTGCTGACACCTCTCCCGACTCTGAGCCCGACACCATTCGAAAGGTGGGTTGATGCCAACGCCCCCGGCGAAGAAAGGGAGGGCCTCGGCCTTCAACACGCCCAATCGCTTCGAACAGCTGCACCTCGAACCTGACCCCCTCGAGCTCGACGACGAGGACTACAAGGCGAATGTGCCCACACAATACCTCGTCGATTCATCCAAATCGATCCTCGCCGAGAACAGCAGCCCCGACATCGACTTCCGTTACAGCCTGAATCCCTACAGAGGTTGCGAGCATGGGTGCGCCTACTGCTTTGCCCGCCCAACCCACGAGTATCTCGGCTTCTCCGCAGGTCTCGACTTCGAGACGCGGATCCTCGTCAAGGAGAACGCCCCCGAACTGCTGCGCCAGACCTTCCGCAAAAAGTCCTGGACTCCGCAGGTCGTCGCCCTGTCGGGCAATACCGACTGCTACCAGCCTGTCGAGCGGCGACTGGAAATCACACGCAGATGCCTGGAGGTCTTTCTCGAATTCCGCAATCCCGTCACCATCATCACCAAGAACGCCCTGGTCACCCGTGACCTCGACATCCTGCGGGAGTTGGCCGCCCTCGACCTCGTACACGTGACCCTGTCCGTCACCAGCCTCAAGCGACCATTAACAGCCGTGATGGAACCGCGCACGTCTCGCCCGGAAAAGCGTCTGGCCGCCATCGCCGACCTGCACGAGGCAGGGGTGCCGGTCGGTGTCATGGTGGCGCCCCTGATTCCAGGCCTCAACGACGAAGAAATGCCCAACATCCTTGAAGCAGCGGCCGGCAAGGGGGCACAATGGGCCGGCTACATCATGGTACGCCTGCCGGGCGCGGTGAAGCCTTTGTTCATAGACTGGGTGCAGCGCAACATGCCGGATCGTGCCGGCAAGATCGTCAGCCGGTTGCAGGCCGTGCGCGACGGCGAGTTATCCGATCCCCGCTTCGGCAGTCGTTTGCGGGGCGAGGGTGAGCTGGCCGATGTCATCGCCAGTTTCTTCCATCTGTCCCGGCGACGTCAGCACCTCGAGAATCAGATCTCCGCACTGGCCACCGATCTCTTCCGGCGCAGCGGCCATCACCAGTTGAGCCTGTTCGACCCATGACCGAGTCCCGGCGCGCACTGCCTCCTGGAATCGTCCTGCTCGCAGGTCTGTTCCTGCTCGCCATACTCCTGCGCCTGCCGGGACTCACCCGCTCCCTCGGCCATGACGAGGTCTACACCTGGATCATCTTCGCCTCCAAATCCTACGTCGACATCTTCACTTCGTACCACCTTCCCAACAACCACATTCTCCATACCCTGTTCGTGCGCTTTGCCGCTGCGGTCTTCGGTGACGCGGAGTGGTCGTTGCGGCTTCCCGCCCTGGTCTCAGGGCTGCTCGCCGTCCCCGTCCTGTTCGGCTTCGCCCGACGACTGACGCAGTCCGACACCATCGCCTCCGGCGCCGCACTGCTCCTCGCTGTATCGACGGTGCACGTCGGCTTCAGCCAACAGGCCCGGGGCTACACCCTTCTGGTATTGCTCTGCCTGCTTCATGCCTGGACGCTGCTGGCTGCCATCGAACAATTGCGGGCTGACGCCGATCCTCCCGACCACGAATGGTTGCCCTGGACACTTGCGGCTCTTGCAGGTGCTCTTGCTGTTCTCACCCTGCCAAGCGCCGCCTTCTTCGTCGGCGCCTGCGCCTTCGGCGGCGCTGCACTGATCCGTCTGGACGTGCCACGCCCCCGTTGGCACCGCTGCCAACTGTGGCTGTTCCTGTCCACGGCCGGCGTCGCCGCTGTGGCCGCTCTCGTGTACGTGCCCCGTCTCGACGACCTCTACTCCCACGCTCAGCGCTTCGGTGTACCCCTGTCCGTGGCCACCTGGCCGGCTTTCGTCGCCCACGTGTGGATGGGTATCGGGCCCCAACGCTGGCACGCCTGCATCGCTCTGGTCTCAGCTGCTGGCAGTGGCCTGCTTCTCGTCGTGCAGCACGGGCGCGGACTTTTCTTGCTCGCCATTCTCGCCCTGCCGCTGCTCATGAGTCTTGCCGTCGCCACCGGTGGCGAGGCCAGGGTGTACACATACCTGCTGCCCTTTGCGCTGATCGCGGCGGTCACCGCCGCCGATGGGCTCATCCGTCGATGCCACTCGATCCTGCCCGCGCGCCCCTGGGCATTACCCCTGGTGCGCCTGATCGCTCTCGTGTCGCTGCTGGCCACCTTCAGCAACGTACCCACCTGGCCCCAGGAAACCGGCTACCGGGATGCCGGTCGCTGGGTGAGTGAACAGTCCCGGCCGGGTGACGTCGTCATCATACCGTACATCGTCGACTCCGCCGTCGGCTATTACTCCGGCGGGCTGACGGTGCAACGTGTGCGCGAAGCCGTCACCGGCACGGTCCGCCGGCTCTTCGTCGTCACCCGTCCGGGTGTGGCACGATTCGACCTGGATGACCTGATGCTGGCCAGCAATTTCACGACGGAGGCGGCCCGGCATCTCGATGCGCACCGCAACTGGGTCCTGCCCGCCGCCGCCTTGGAGCCGGTTGGTCACTTCGGCCTGACCGCAGTTTCGCGGTTCCCTCAGGAGCCGCGCGCCGTCGATCTGGGCGAGTTGACCGACGCCGACAGCTGGCATCTCTACGCGCAGACATCACCTGACACGGTCCACTGGTCGCAGCAGCGGCAGGCGGACGGCAGCCCGGCGCTGCACCTGCACGTGCAGAATGGGGCGGCCGTGCTGCATACGCAGCGGGCCTTCGTGGCGCCACAGGACGGCTTGCTGTTGCTTGGATACAGCAAGAGTGGCGGCGGGTATGCCTCCCTGTTCGAAACCTCGCAGGGTCAACCTCAGGCCCTGCAGATGGCCAGGGTCGTATCCGCCAACTCCCGCTCCGTCGTCGATGGCGTCGAGTGGTTTCATGAGCTCTATGTGCTGCCGGTACAGGCCGGTACAGCGTACGGCATCTACATCTCCGCGGGGGGGCCGGCGAACCTGACGGATTGGGGCTTCTACTTCGTGACGATGTAGCCGTCAGGTCACAGAGCTGCCGCCCGTGGCTCACACACTCCCGCCCTCAGCTGTGCCTGTCCTCCTCTGCGAATGTGGTGGCACGAAGTTTGATCATCTGCTTGCCGTCCTGCTGCCCGCATTCGCAAGGAGACTCCACCATGAACGTCGCCCTCATCGGACATGGCTTCTGGCCCCTCGTCGGGGGACTCGAGCGCCAGATCTACGATTGCGCCGTCGGTCTGTCGCGCCAGGGCTGTACGGTGCGCGTGCTCTCCATCATCGCCGAAGGGTCCGACCTGCCTACCGACGAGCTGTTGCATCTGCCGGACGGCGCACCGATCCAGGTGCACCGGGCGCCGGTGCTGCAGCCGGCCGTCCCGGTTGATCCGCTCTGCGAGCCGGAGATCCCCGCAGCCGCCTACCGACAGCTGGCGCCGCGCTGGGCACGCCTGCTCCACGACGCCGATGTGTTGTGCACCTTCGGCGCCTCGCCGGCCCTGGCAGGCGAACTCGTCACACGTCGCCTCGGTCTGCCCTTCGTCGCTGTCCTGCCCGGCATCCCGCCACAGGCAGACCCTCGCTTCGGTGAGGTCCTCCGTTGCGGCGCCGATCTGTTCGTCGGGGTCTCCCGCTTCATGTGCGAACGCGCTGCCACCTTGTACGATCTGCACATGATCCCCATCTACAATGGCATCGATGCCGATCTCTTTCGACCTACCGAAACGGATCCCGACTACGGCGTCCTGCGTGACCTGCCGGGACCGCTGGTGACCAGCCCGGTACGACTCGACCCGTCGAAAGGGCTCGACCTGCTACTGGACGCTTTTGAGCTGGTCGGCAGCTTGCGCCCCGATGCGACGCTGCTGATCACCGGCAACGGCAGCATCTGTCACCAGCTGGGTCTGACGAATCCGTACTATGAACATCTGCTCGGGGTCGTACAGCTGAAGGAGATGGCGCACCGGGTACGCTTTGCCCGTGGGATCATCGCCAGTGAGCATATGCCGGCCCTCTATACCCGCTCTGATGTCTGTGTCATGACGAGCGTGACCGAGGGCTTCGGGCTTGGCCTGGCAGAGTCCCTCGCCTGCGAGACGCCGGTGGTGGCAACGCGCACCGAGGGTATGGCGGAAGGCTTCGACGACGGAGAAGGTGGCGTCTACGTCGAGCGCGACGCCACCGACATCGCCCAGTGCCTGCTGACATTGCTCAACGACGACGACCTGCGTCACCGTATGGGGCGAGCCGGCCGCGAGCACGTGGTCAGCCGTTTTCCCTTGCAGGCTCAGGCCGATCGCTACCTCGAGTTGTTCACCTCGCTGTGCACGGCGCGCGTCGCCGCCTGACATGGTCGCCGCCACCCTGTCCTTGCCGTTGCGGACGCCGCTGGTGCAGAGTTATCTGTTCCACGCCTATCCGTTGGCCGTACTCGCCGGGCACGGCGATGCCAGTCTGCCCTGGGTCCTGACCACCTTCGTGCAGCTCTACCACCGACCTGGAGACGATCTCAAGTTCTACGCCCACCCCTGGTCGCCAGGCGATCATCTGCGACAGGCAGCCCTGTCCCACTGTCCCTGGCTCGACGTGCAGCAGATCGACCAGCGCCTGCTCGGCGCCCGGGTGATTCCGTTCCTCGAGCACTGCCTTGATCGAGGGCTCTACCCGCAGATCGATATCGACTATGGCTGCCTGCCGTGGGACACGCGCGGGCAATGGCTGCACGAAATCCTGCTGTGCGGCATCGATCGCCGGGCCGGCGTCTTCGAAGCCCTCGCCTACACCCATGGAGGGCTCCTGCACACCCTCCGGATCGACTCGGAGACCGTCGCCGCCGCCGCTGTCGCCGGCTGTCGTCTGGCCGAAGAGAACTCGGCCGACGATGAACGCCCCCGCCTGTTGATCTACCGGTACATTCGGGACGCCTCGGCCACCTTCGATCTCGAGGCGCTCTGTGATCAGTTGTGGGACTATCTCGAATCCGCCGACAGTTCGTCCCGCCACCGGACCATCGCACCGGTGATCGACGCCCTCTGGGGGACCAACACCTGCAGCTGGCTCACGGCGGAAATCCTGGCTGCTGTCGACGGCGCCTCTGCAGACCGGCTCACCATCCCCCTGCGTGTCTGGTGGGAGCACAAGCGTCTCATGACCCTGCGCTTCGACTATCTGGAGTCCGAGGGTTATCTCGACCCGGCCATGGGCGCCGGCGCCGCTGCCCGCGAGATCGCCGCCTGCGCCTGGCAGGTACGTCTGATCACCCTCCGCTGGCACCATGGCAAGGCTGATGGAGTCGAACGTATCGCGGCGTTGTTGCGTTCCTCAGCTGCCCGAGAGCTCGACACGGCGGGTGCGGTGGTGAACGCTCTGTTATGAATGCTGCCCGCGTTACCATCGCCTTCTGCTCCGGGCGTCGCCGCGTGGTTCCCGTCGTCGATATGCTCGTCGGCCGCCTGCGCGCCCTGCAGTACACCGAACGGCTGTCGCTGCGCCTGCTCGTCGTCTGGGATCGCAGCTTCGAGAGCGCGCCGCCGCCGCACCGTGAGCTGCAACTGGCCGGTGCCGGTGCCTTCGAGGAGGTACGTTGCATCGAACCGGCCGCGGGCGTGACTCTGGCCTGCGAAGCGGGGGCGACAGCAGACGTGGAACCACTCATCCGGCGGTCAGGGTACGGGGCCCAACGCAACCTCGCCGTCCTCGATGCCCTGCGCGCCGGCTCGGACGTCGTGCTGTTTCTCGATGACGACGAGTATTTCGCCGCCCCCTGGCGGGGCGCGGATGAGCAGTTGCACTGGCGACCCGTCGATCCGCTGGGACCGCACCTGGTCGGGCTGTCCACAGGTGCTGCCGTAACCAACGGCACCACCCTCGGAGAACCCTCACCGATCCCCCGGGGGATCACGCGTCACATATCACCCGCCCTGCTGCGCCGCCTGGGCGCCGCCCTGGCCGCCGGCAGCGAGTTTCTCACCGCCTCTTCCTTCCTCGCCGGCCGCATGCGGCTGGCCCCGGGACCGGACGACACCTTACCCAAACCCATCGATGCCGTGCGCAGCGTGCGGCGACTGTCGGGAGGCAACCTCGCCCTCGATCTGGACGTGGCACGCTCGGGGTTGCTGCCCCCGTTCTACTCACCCCCTGCGGCTCGGGGTGAAGACGCCCTTTTCGGGGCGCGCATCGACCATCTGAGCGCCCAGCGCGTGCCGGCGTACGTGTTCCACGATCCCTTCGGCCGCTTCACGGACATGACCAGCTCCGGTTCTCGTCCGGTGCAGTTGACCCCCACGCCGCTGACGAGAGCGACGGTAGCGCGCTTCGGCCGTGCCCTTTTGGGGTGGATCCGCTACGCGCCGCTGCTGTTGCGCTTGCGCGCTCCGGACGAAGCCTGGTACCGCGTCGGCATCTCCCTCATGCGCGAGGCCATCGCCGAGGCGGCACCGGCTTTGAGTGCAGGTCTGAACTGGGAGGGTTTCGCCACGGCGCCGTCCGTGCTGTCGCGGAGCAGCCGGCACAGTGAGCGCGATCTGCAGGAAATGCTCTCGACGGAAGAGGCGTGGCGGCTCTGGTTGCGCCAGCGGTCCGGGAAGCCGACGCGGCACGCCGGTGGCGCCGTTCAGCGTGCCGCCCGAGCCGCCCCGTCGCGGGTGATGTCGTAGCGGCCGGCCGCCAGCGGCCCCAGATCCTGCGTCGAACCATCCGGCCAGCGCACGGTGACGCCTTCCACGCCGGTGGCGGCGCCGAGGCCAAAGACGAGGGACTGCGAGTGCTGGCTGAGATACGAGGACCCCGTGCGCACCGCCAGCGACTGCCGCCTGCCGCCGGTGGTAACGGTGACCACGGCGCCGAGGGCATCGAGGGCGGGTGCTTCGCCATGCAGCCGCAGCACGAGAGCCGCCCCCCCGCCAGCACCCGCGGCGTCATTGCGCAGCACGCGCGCGGCGCCGCCATTCGTCGACAGCAGGGCGTCGACGTCACCATCTCCCTCCAGATCGCCTACTGCCAGACCCCTGGCCACGAGGGGCTCGGCAAAGGGCTGACCGGCGTGCGCGCCGGCATCGATCAAACCGCCCTTGCCGTCGTTCCAGAACAGTTGTGGCGACTGCGCATAGCTGATCTCTTTCTGTACCGCGTTGATCCCCGGCTCGATGTGGCCGTTGGCCAGCAGCAGATCGCGACGACCGTCGAGATCGTAGTCGAGAAACTTCAAGCCGAAGGTGAGGGCCCGCAGCGTCGGTTGCACGAGATGGCTGCGTCCGGCGCCGTCGAGAAACAGCGCCGCCCCGGGCGCGGTCTGCTGATAGAGGGACATCGCTTCGCGGCTGAAGTTGCCGATGCCAATGGCCTGTGTACCGTCGGTTGACAGGGTTGCCACATCCACGCCCATGCCGGCACGGGCGCGGCCGGATTCGTCGTAGCCGATCCCGGCGGCCATGCCCGACTCGGTGAACCTCGCCGCGCCATCATTGTGCAGCAGAAAGTTGGGCTGCGTGTCGTTGGTCACCACCAGATCCACCCAGCCATCACCATCGAAGTCGGCCGACGCAACTCCCATCGACTTGGCATCGGGCAACAACAGCCCCGCCGCCTCGGTGATCTCCACAAAGGAACCGTCCCCACGGTTTTGGTAGAGGCGCGGCGTCGATCCGGAGTACTGTTGGGGCGTGGCGTAGGACTTCTCCTTGCCGTCGAAGCTGGCGTAGAGGTCGTTCTCCGGTGACCAGTGTACGTAGTTGGTCACGAACAGATCCGGCCAGCCGTCGTTGTCGACATCCGCCCACAGCGCCGCCGTCGAC
>PBSR01000151.1 GCA_002726335.1 Gemmatimonadaceae bacterium | reverse complement strand
GATCCCGCTCGATGTGGATGACATCGGGGTTCAGCTTGATGTCCGTGCCACGACCGGCCATGTTCGTGGCAATCGTCACCTGGCCCGGCTGACCGGCGTCGGCCACGACCTCGGCCTCCTTCTCGTGATAGCGGGCATTGAGCAGCTGGTGCTTGATCCCCTTGCGCGTCAACATGCGGGACAGCAGCTCTGAGATCTCCACCGATATCGTTCCCACCAGCACCGGCAGGCCACGCTCGTTCAGCCAGGTGATGTCCTCGATGATGGCGTTGTACTTCTCGCGCTTGGTGCGGTAGATCTGGTCTTCGTTGTCGAGACGGCGAATCGGCCGGTGCGTGGGAATGACGACGACGTCCAGCTTGTAGATCTCCCACAGCTCGGCCGCCTCGGTTTCGGCCGTTCCCGTCATGCCCGCCAGTTTCCGGTACATGCGGAACAGGTTCTGCAGCGTGATGGTGGCCACCGTCTGCGTCTCCGCTTCGACCTTGACACCCTCTTTCGCCTCGAGGGCCTGGTGCAGGCCGTCGGCAAACCGCCGTCCCGGTTGAGGCCGCCCGGTGGACTCGTCGACGATGACGACCTTCTTGTCCTCTGTCACCATGTAGGCCACATCGCGCTCGAACAGCGTGTAGGCCTTCATCAACTGGTTGATGTTGTGTACCGCTTCGGTGCGCTGCTGATGGTCGCGGTAGGCTTCATCCTCCTGCTGACGGCGCTCGTCATCGCTCAGCGACGTGTCCTTGCGCACCAGGCCGATGGCTTCGCTCACGTCGGGCAGGATGAACACGGCCTGCTCGTCGGGAGACAGCATATCCCGGCCCTTGTCCATCAGGTCGAGGGTGTGGCCCTTTTCGTCGATGACGAAGAACAGCTCCTCGTCGATTTCAGCCATCCGCTTGTCGCGCATGAAATCGGCTTCCACCTTGCCGATGAGGCGCTTCACGCCCTCCTCCTGCAGCACCTTCATCAGGCGCTTGTTCTTCGGGGCTCCGCGTATGGCCCGCAACAGATCGACGCCGACTTCGTACTCGTCCTCCTCGTTCTCCCGTTTCTTTTCGGCGCCCGCCACAAGCTTGTTCACCAGGTTCGTCTGCGCCCGCAGCAGCTTTTCGACCAGGGGCTTGAACTCGGCATAGCGGTTCGTTGCCTCGGG
Source organism: Gemmatimonadaceae bacterium (assembly GCA_002726335.1). The sequence continues at coordinate 6,996 of PBSR01000151.1, read as the reverse complement.
AACCGGGCCGGAGATGATCAGTGGCGTGCGGGCGTCGTCGATGAGGTTGGAGTCGGCTTCATCGACGATGGCAAAGTTGAACTCCCGCTGCGAGATGTGCTCCCGCCGGGTGGCCATGTTGTCGTAGAGGTAGTCGAAGCCCACCTGGTCCTTGGTGGCATAGACGATGTCGGCGCGGTAGGCCTCGTGGCGGTTGGCAGCACGCCACTCGAAGGTGGCAGGCGTGGATTCGGGCACAGGCAGGATGTAGGCCTCGGCGCCCCCGGTCTGGCGGGCATCCTGGATGATGCCGACGGAGAGCCCGAGGAAGTTGTAGATGCCACCCATCCACATACCGTCGCGTTTGGCCAGATAGTTGTTGTGCGTAATCAGGTGACAGCCGCGCCCCGTCAGAGCGTTGAGGTACAGCGGCGCCACAGCCACGAGAGTCTTGCCCTCACCGGTGGCCATCTCCGCGATTCTGCCGGCGTGCAACACGGTGCCGCCATAGAGCTGCACGTCATATGGCTGCATGAACCACTCTTCCTCGGTGCCCACGACCTCCCAGCCGCGTCCCACAAGGCGCCGGCAGGCATCTTTGACGACGGCGATAGCTTCGGGCTGGATCTCGTCGAGAAAACTGGCCTCGATCCCGAGGATTTCCTGTTCCACGGCCTGGTGGCGATCGTTGAGGCGCTCGCGATCGGCAGGCTCCAGGTCACCCCGCAGCGACGCCTCCACTTCGGTGACCTCGGCGGTCAGTTCCGCTGTGCGCTGGCGCAGGCGCTGGCGGAACTGCTCCGTCTGCTGAAACAGCTCAGCATCGGAGAGCGCCTGCAGCGACTCGCAGTGGCGGTTGACCTCTTCGATGATGGGCAGGCCCTTTTTGAATTCACGGTCGGCCTGGGAGCCAAAGGCCTTCTTCAGGCGGCCGATGACGGCATTGATCAGGTCTTTCAGGAAAGCAAGCATATCAGGCAGGATGGGATCGCAGGTTCGAGGAGACTACAGGTCAACAGCCCTGACCGAGGCGATCGGCCAGGAAACGAGGCAAGCCGGCATCGACGATCTTCTGCCGGGCAGGGGTTGCATCGTACGGCACGCGCACGAGTTCGATCGAGTCCGCCTCGTCGTCGCGCAAGGCAAAGCAGGCCCGCGGATCACCATCCCGCGGTTGACCGACACTGCCCACATTCACCAGATAGCGGGCATCAGCAGCCAGCTTCAGATGCCCCTCGAGCCGCACTGCCGTGTACACGCTCGGGGCCGTGGCGCAGATGAAGGCCAGATGAGAATGGCCGACATAGAGCAGGCGCTGAGCCACGACATCCAGGGCGGCGGTGGCGTCGACGGCATCGCAGACGTAGTGCCAGGCCTGCGGATCGCCGGGTTCAGCATGTACGTGGAAGGCCTCGCCTTCGGCATGGATCAGAGCCAGATCGCAAAGTTTCTTCCTGCGTCCGGCACTCAGGCGCTCCCGGGTCCATTGCACAGCTTGCCGGGCATCTCGATTAAAGTACTCGTCACTCAGGACACCGGCCACTGCAGCGTCGTGGTTTCCCTGCAGGGTGACGGTCGTCAGATCTTCGACGATCTCCAGACAGGCTTCCGGGTCCGCTCCATAGCCGACCACGTCGCCCAGGCATATCCAGCGGTCGACACCCAGGCCCGTGCCCGCCTCGTGCACTGCTTCGAGCGCCTCGAGGTTGCCATGGACATCGGAAAAGATGGCGGTGCGCACGCCGGCAGAACCGCCAACCTGTCAGACCTTGATTCCGAGCTGACGGGCGATGGCGTCGAGCACACCGTTGACAAAGGCGTGGGACTTGTCTCCACCGTAGGCCTTGGCCAGTTCGACCGCCTCGTGAATGGTGACCCGCGGCGGGGCATCTTCGAGATACCGCAGTTCGGTGAGGGCCAGCTGCAGGATGAGTCCGTCCAGGCGGGCGATGCGTTCGGGGCGCCAGTTTGTGGCGGCGGCGGCGATCAGGTCCTGGATGGCGGCGGTGTGTTCCATACAGGCGCGGGCCAGACGTCCGGCGAAATCGATGTTGTCGGCACCCATATTCGCCGCCGTGGCTCGCTGTCTCAGGGCCTCATCCAGTTGACCAGGAGATGCGGCCTCCCAGTACAGGGCCTGCAGGGCCAGACGTCGGGCACCGGAACGGGTATCGGGCAGGGGCTCGTCGTCGTCCCCTCCCCACTCGTCGTCGTCCCAGCGCTGCTGCTGGGTCATGTAGTGGGTGAATCGAGGCCGGTCATCAGATCCGCCATCTCGATGGCGTTCATCGCCGCGTCCCAACCCCGGTTCCCCGAGAGCACACCAGCACGGTTGATGGCCTGTTCCACGTCGTCGGTGGTGACCACGCCAAAGGTGACCGGCACGCCACTGTCGAGGCTGACGCGGGCGATTCCCCGGGCCGTCTCGTTGGCGACGAAGTCGAAGTGTGGCGTATCGGAACGGATGATGGCGCCGAGACACAGCACCGCGTCGAAACGGCGGGTGGCGGCCAGCTTCTGTGCCGCCAGGGCCAGTTCGAAGGAGCCCGGCACCCAGGCGACCTCGACCTGGTCCTCTGGGCAGCCGTGCCGGCGCAGACAATCCAGGGCGCCGTCGAGTAGCTTCCCCGTGACCAGGCTGTTGAAACGGGCGACAACGACGGCAAACCGGCGGTTTGCGGCGTCGAGTTTGCCCTCATGCACTTTGGGCATCGGATTCCTCGTTGAGCAATGTGACATGACCCATCCGGTCGCGCTTGGTGCGCAGATATCGGATGTTGTGAGGGTTGGGAGGGGCCTCGATCGAAACCTGTTCGACCACGGTCAACCCGTAGCCGTCGAGGCCCACCCGCTTGCGTGGATTGTTGGTCAGCAGGCGCAGTTGGCGCAGGCCGAGATCGTGCAGCACCTGGGCGCCGATGCCATAGTCGCGGCTGTCGGCGGGCAACCCCAGGGCGTGATTGGCCTCGACCGTGTCCAGGCCCTGTCGCTGTTGCAGTTCATACGCCTTCAGCTTGTGCAGGATGCCGATACCGCGGCCCTCGTGGTTCTGGATATAGACGATGACGCCACGGCCCTCGGCGGCGATCATGGCCATGGCCAGTTCCAGCTGCTCGCCACAGTCGCAGAGGTTCGAGCCCAGAGCGTCACCGGTGACACAGCAGGAGTGCATGCGCACCAGCGTCGGTGAGCCATCGCTGACATCGCCCATGACCATGGCGATGTAGGGACTGCCGTCCACCAGCGAACGGTAGGCGTAGGTGGTGAAGTCACCGTGACGAGTGGGCATGTCGGCCCGCGCCTGCAACTCGACCAGCTTTTCTGACCGTCGCCGCTGGGCGATCAGATCGCGGATTGTGGCCACTTTCAGCCCGTGCCGGCCGGCGAACTCGAGCAGATAGGGTGTCGAGGCCAGCTCGCCATCGTCGTCGAGGATCGACGCCAGGACGGCCACGGGCTGGTAGTCGGCCAGTTTCGCCAGGTCCACCGAAGCTTCGGTGTGGCCGGCACGTCGCAGCACGCCGCCGGACTGGGCCGCGATGGGGGTCACATGGCCGGGCTGGCCGAAGTCGCCGTGCGTGCTGTGGGGATCGGCCAGCATGCGGATTGTCAGGGCCCGATCGTGGGCGGAGACACCCGTGCCGTGGATGGGTCGGGCATTCACCGAGCCCATGTAGGCGGCTCCACGCGGTCCCTGGTTCTGTGCCTGCTGCAGACCCAGACCTTCCAGACGGGTGCGGTCGGCGGCGACGTAGACAGGACCCCCTGCGTGCCGCGACATGAAGTTGATCGAGTTGGAATCGACCAGTTCAGCGATCATGATGAGCTCGCCCTCGCCCACCAGCTCAGCGCCATCCACGTCCACGGCACGCTCGTCCACGAGAACGACCATGCGTCCGGCAGCGAGCTCTTCGACGATCTCGTCGATTGTATTGAAGTCAGGCACAGCCAAAAAAGCCCGGTCGGTGCCGGGCATATCCTCGTCTCAGTACCCCATGTCGCGCAGGCCGTCCAGGCTGAGGCCGGACGGCGGACTGCCGGTGGCCAGCAGGCGCTCGACGTAACGCGCCACCACGTCGACTTCGAGGTTGACACGGTCTCCGGCGCGGACCTGCTGAAGGTTCATATGTGCTAATGTATGCGGTATGATAGCGATGGTAAAGGCACCCTCGGAACCGACGGAAACCACCGTCAGACTGATGCCATCGACGGTGATCGAACCTTTGTCGGCAATGTAGCGTGCCAGGCCCTTTGGCGGCTGCACCTCGAGGATCGTATTCCCCGCAGCTCTGTCCAGCCTCCGGACGGAACCGACGCCGTCGACATGCCCCAGAACGATGTGGCCCCCCATCCGGTCGGTGGGTCGCAGCGACCGCTCCAGATTCACCGGATCCCCCGCCTTGAGACTGCCCAGAGTGGTCAGTCGCAGGGTTTCGGCGACTGATTCCACCGTGAACGAGGTCGCCGTCGCCGCTACGGCCGTCTGGCAGGCGCCGTTGATGCTGATGCTGTCGCCGACAGCCAGATCCTCGACCGTTTTCGGCGCGGCGATCTCCAGACGCTGCAGGTCGGTGCCGGCCCGCTCGGTGCGGCGCACCCGGCCCACCTCCTCGATCAGTCCGGTGAACACGGGGCCACCTTCCCGGTTATCAGCACATCGTCCCCCAGTCGTTTCGTGTGCACGTCGACCAGGCGCGGCGTCGACTCGAGTGTATCGATCCCCAGATCACCGATTCCGGCCACGGCGTCCCCGCCAAGGAAACGGGGAGCCACATAGATCATGACCTCGTCAATGGCACCGGCAGACAGAGCCGCAGCCGCCAGCGTGCGTCCCCCCTCAACGATCACCTGCGTCATGCCGGCTTCACCGCACCGGGCACTGACCTGCCGCAGATCGATGACTCCCTCCTGATCAGCGCAGGGCCAGACATCGACGCCGCGATCGAGGAACCGCTGCCGACTGGCGGCCGAACTGGAGGCCGCCGTCACCAGTACCGGCTCGCGGCCACCGAAAACGCGTGCCGAAACGTCGCAGCGCAGCCGGCCATCGACGACGATGGGACGGGGATCCCGGCCGCGCACGTGGCGCACCGTCAGCGCCGGATCATCGGCGAGTACGGTGCCGGCACCCACCATGATGCCGTCCACCCACGAGCGCCAGCGATGGGCATGTCGCCGCGCCGCGTCGCCGGTGATCCAGCGGGACAGGCCGTCGCGTGTGGCGATGCGCCCGTCGAGAGTCTGCCCGAGCTTCAGCGTCATCAACGCCCGACCCGTGCGCCGATGGTGCAGATAGGCGCCCATGAGCTGCTCGGCGGCGTCGGCGGCCAGGCCGATTTCGATCTCGATTCCGGCTTCCCGCAGCCGTGAGAACCCTCGGCCGCTGACACGGCGGTCCGGATCGGGTAGAGCGCAGACCAGCCGCCGAATGCCGGCCGCTACCACCGCCTCGGCACACGGAGGCGTGCGACCGGAAACCGTGCACGGCTCCAGCGTGCAGTAGAGCGTGGCACCGCGAGACCGGTCGCCGGCCGCCAGCAGCGCATGCGCTTCGGCGTGGGGCCCACCGATTTCGTGATGATACCCTTCACCGACAACCTGACCCCGATCATCAACGATGACCGCCCCTACCATGGGGTTGGGACTGACGCGACCCCGACCGCGCGCCGCCAGCCGCAGGGCGCGGCGCATGTGCGTCCGATCGCGATCAGCTGGTTCCACTTCGACTACTCAACGTCGATCATGACGCGGGCGACGCCGACGTTGTCCAGCTGGTCCCAGGCCTGCACCGAAATCACGTGCTCCCCCGGCGCCAGATTCTCCAGACGGAAGACGGCCTGTTCCGTGCGGCTGTCGAACAGGCCATCGCCGGCGGCCAGTCTTGGTCCGTGGTCTTCATAGTCAACGCTGTACCCGGCACCACGAACCGCCGACACCTGATCGGCGAAGCTGGCCTCGATGACCGTGACAGCACCATCCTGCCGCACCCGCAGACCGACGACGGGCGGACTGTTGTCGATGGGGAAGGGCTCGCTGACGTATTCATCCTCCAGAGCCCGCGACGCTGGATTGTGCTCAGCATCCGAGGCGACGATGCGCAACTGGGTCATACCTTCCGGCATGCTCTCGGTGTCCCAGATGACGCTGGACAGCTCCACATCCTCCTCGACCAGCTTCCACGTCTGCTGCCCCTCACCCCGCAGGTAGATCCTGTAACGCAGGCCGTCGTCGTTGGCATCCGAGGCCTTCCACCGCACGAGGCGCAGCGACTTGCTCTGTGGCAGCCGGAAGCTGCTGTTGCCGCCGCCGTTGGGGGGTTGTGGGGGCAGTGGCCCGGGAGCCTGGGGATTGCCGCGATAGGCAAAGGTGGTGAGCGACTCGATACGCGGTGGCAGGTTCGTCTGTCTTGCCGTGAAGGAGATCCGCCGCACGGCAGGTCCCCGGTCCTCGTCGCCGCTCAGTACGACGCGGTACTGCAGATAGCGTGCCGCCGGACTGGGGATCCTGGCGCCGGATTCCTCCAGCGGCTCCGACCAGCGGCTCCAGCTGTCATCGGGCACCACACCGTTTCCCGTGCGTGTGTGCAGGCGCACCAGCGTGCCTCGGGGGGTGTCCGCCTCCCACTCGATGGCCCCCCACTGCCCGTGAGCACCGAGATCCTCCACCTGTGACTCGAACCAGCCGCTGTCACCGGGAGCCGGTGTCAGGCGGGCGAGCCGCCCCGAGCGGCCGTCGCCGACCACGAGATGGCCACGCCACAGCGTGGCACTGTTCGGGACCAGAGAATCGAGGTGCGCCAACCGTTGGCGGTTCCCACCGTCAGTGTCCAGGCGCAACACGCGACCCGGCTCGCGCAACACAACGGTCAACGGTGACTCTGCTGTGGCGAGCAGCCCGACAACGATACCGACGCCCTGCCAGATCGGATAGGCGCCGCCGTCGGGTCCGATCCGCAGCAGGGCCGAGACGGGCTCGGCTGAACCACCACCCGCTTCGTTGACGGCGGGCGCCGTCGTC
>PBSR01000150.1 GCA_002726335.1 Gemmatimonadaceae bacterium | reverse complement strand
GCGAATGGCGGGACGAACGCCCTCCGGCAGTGCCTGTTCTGTCTCGGTCTCGCCGTCGAGGGTCAGGGTGTGGACCGCCATGGTGGTGACGGCGTATACCCTCTCGGGCTCCGAGGACGCGCAGAACAGGCCGGAGACCGGCGCCTGGAAGGTCGCCCGCCGGCCCCACGTGGCGCCCCGATCGGTCGACCGGCACAGCGTCGTCCCGGCTTTCGAGCTCACGGCGACGAAGAGGATGTCACGATCGTCGGGGTGGATGAGGATGGCCGACACCGACCCGGCGGGAGACGGGTAGACGCTGTCGGGCTTCAGCTCGAACTGAAAGTCGGCATGATCGCCGCGGTAACGTCCGCCGTGGTCGGAAACAGTCTCTGCCAGCTGTCACCAAAGTCGTCTGTGCGAAACAGCCCGGTGGTGCCGGCATAGACGACGTCGGGGTTCTCCCGTTCGAAGGCAAAGGCACTGGCCACACTCGTGAGATTGTGCTGGCGCCAGCTCTCCCCACCATCTGCGGACAGGTAGATGCCTGTCATGTCGCAACGGACGGCCAGGCGCTGCGCGTCGGTAGGGTGGAAGGTGGGATAGAAGGTGGCGCCTCCGCCTCCCGGGCCGCCGATCTGCCACGCGGGATCGGTGATGGCTGGATGGGTCAATACAGAGCCTCCTGAGAGTTGTTCGAGGGTGATGCCTGGATTCTACCGAAGAACGACAAGGCTGCGAATCCTGTCCTGACCGTCATGTCGAAGTCGGCTGTAATAGACCCCACTGGCCAGGGCACGTCCGTCGTCGCCACGGCCATCCCAGGTCTGGCTGTGATAGCCAGCTGTCAGGTACGCCCGCGTCACACCAGCCACCTTCTGACCCAGTAGATCGTACACGTTGAGCTCCGCATCGCCTGGACGGGCAAGAACGAAGCGGAGCGTTGTGCCGCCGTTGAAGGGGTTGGGATAGTTCGGCAGAAGCGCGAACCCAGAGGGTTGTGTCCGGTCTTTCTGCTCGACGACGGCTGTCGCCTCTGACTCGGCCACCAGACGCACATCGTCCAGCAGGAAGGCTCCCTGCAGCCGGCCTTCCAGCCGCAGCGTTTCGACGTATGGAAACCGCAACCCCAGACCGTCAAGGGGGATCTCGATCTCCTGCCACTGAGGACTGCCGAAATCGAGATGAAACGTGTCGCCCTGCAGTTCGACGGCTCTGTCGTTGACGTACAGGCGGAACGCTGGAATCCCCGTCAGCTCCACATCCTCGGGGAAGAAGGCCAGATGCAGAGACCGGTACCCGCTGGTGGGAACCGGCACACTGGCGGTCATCTCCAGGAAGAAGATAAACCCGGGCGCCGGCGTTCCCCGCAGGGCCGAGCCGCCGGCAAACACCTGATCCGCCGTCAGCCCGATGTCCGTCTCCTCCCGTCTGTTCAGTCGCCAGCCATCGGCGAGTTCGTCGGCGAAGACGGCCAGATCGGCAACGGGTGGCAAGGGGGCCTCCAGGCCGGTGTACTGCACCAGCAGCGCGATGCCGGGCCACATGACTTCGATGCCGTGGTGGGTCGTCTGGGCGTAGGTGAACATCGTGTTGGTCCCTTGACGAATCAGATCGAGGGGCAGCGGTACCGCATCGAGGCTGTAGTTGTGGGCGCCGCCTACGCGCTTGACGACGACCGAGTCGTTGATGCCGATAGCATCCGCGTGGCCGCCGCTCCACGTGACCAGCATCATGCGCGCTGCCGTCGCCCGCTCCAGGTCGTGACCGATGAACAGTCGGGACCTGTGTCGATTGCCGACCCGGGTCTGCCAGGCAGGAGGCACGTCGAAAGGTTTATACAGCTTCACCGCCTTGCCGGGGCGTTCGAGAACCAGCCCGTCCACAGGCTGCGTCATGTGGCTGAGACCGGAGATGTCTGTGAGGCGCGCCATGACCTGGATGGGACCCGGTTGATCGGGAACCCAGGCGGTGGACCAGACGGCCGTGTGGGGTACGTCGGTGGAGGTGCCGAGGTGGTTCTCCATGCTCCCGTACCGGTAGCGGTAGTGCCACTGGCGATATAGGCCGTTGCCCTCGTAGTCAAAGTCCTCGTAGCGGGCGATGAAGTCGACCCGCTCTACGGCAGTTGTGCCGGTGACTTCAGCCTCCAGATACAACGAATCACCGAAGGTGCTGCCGGACGTCGGGGTGACGATCCGTCCCGTGGGATGGGGCTTGTCATCGCCGTAGTAGATGCGGAAAGCGGCGGCGTACAGACCCCACTGTCCCCATCCGAAGTTGAAGCAGATCTGGGGGCCGGCGGAGAACTCGAAGGTGTTGTCGCCCACGTGCAGCTGGTCCAGCGGCACGACAACCGAGGGGTAGGTGAACTGCTGGTAACACTCTGCACTCCCGATGCGGGGATCGCCGGAGTTGCCGGGAATCGTGACGGGTTCAGGAATGGGAATCCAATCGTGCCCGTTCAGACGGATGGCCTTGCGGCTGGTGCCGGCGTGGCCGCCCCACAGCTCGATGTAGATCTCGCCCCTCACGGCGCCCGTGAGGTCGTCGATGGAAACACGGTTGACGGGATTGGGCAGGAAGGCGTCAGCTCCGGAAGCGGTGGCACCGGCGTGCGTTACCCGCTGCCAGGAACCGGCATTCACATAGGGTCCGCGCCAGATGTACTCGCGGAAGACGTCCCCCGGACCTGGATCGGCGCGGCCGGCCACAGGCGAGCCCAGGGCCAGGACCAAGATCACGAGACAACCCCCTCTGGACAGGCCTACCTGTGACATGGGAGGCTACCGGACCCTGCCATCCCACTCGTCGGCGCCGATGTCTCCCACCGGCTCACGCTGTGTCCCATCGATGTCGTCCACCGTCATCCACGCCTGTTCGGCCCGGCCGACCACCTCGTCGGCGGCTTCCCGCAGGTGCAGATCACCTTCAGCGGGGGCGATGAAAAAGCCGGCCTGTGGCACCGTCAGATTGCCGACGAGCCGGGCCCTGGGATTCGACTGATTCTGCAGGGGCGGTCCGCTGAGCAGGTTGTTGGCCACAACCAGGTTCTGATTGTCCATGATCACCCGGATCAGGCGCTGCAGCGCGCTGGCCGGGTCATGGATGCTGTTGTGTTGTATCTGGCTGTCACGCGTCAGAGCGGCGAAGATGCCGTTCTCATGGGCACGGGTGACGAAGTTGTTGCGCACGATGCAGTCGCTGCAGTGCACCTCCACCCCGGGGGCGCGCGTGGGATTGCCCAGTGACACCCCGGCATCACAGTCGACGATCACATTGCGCTCGATGATGCAGCCCTGGGAGTCGTTCCAGAGGAAGATGGCTCCCCGGCCCTCGCCGCTGCGTCCCTGGATGCCGATGAAGACATTGTCGCTGATCACCCAGTCTCGGGCGAACATCACATCGAGCCCACCGATATAGTTTCCCTGAAAGTTCTCCGGCGTGTCGGCTTCGTCGTCGGCGTACCGCTTCGGACGATCGTTGTAGAACAGGCAGTACTGCACGCGGCAGTCCTTCGGACGAAACTCCTCCCGCACCGCTTCGGGGACGACGACCCCCTTCACACCACGCTGCCAGATGTTGTGGATGACACAGTTGGTGATGGTCAACTCCTGCACATTGGCGTCGGAGTTGATCTTGAAGCCGTTCCACTTGCTGTTCTGGATCGTCAGGTCGGCCACCGTCACACCGCGACAGCGGGAGAAGCCGAGCAACTCGCCGGCGGTGCTCTGCCCGCCGTCGAGGACCACGGCGTGGCGATCGCCTGAGGCGCCGCGTAGCGTGAGACTATCCGTTCTGATCTCGAGATACCGCGGCAGCATGTAGTGGCCATCGGCCAGCAGAATCGTCTGCCCCGGACGGGCAACCTCCACAGCGTGTAGCAGATCTTCGACTGTTGCCACGGGAACCACCGCCCCCGAAGGTGGTTCCCGTCGCCGCGCCTTCGGGAACCAGGCCCTCCGTGGCACACCCTCTGCCAGCAGGGAAGCCGGGGGCCACAGCACATCGATCACCCGGGCCTTGATCTGGGCCACCTTGCGCACCTGCAGCCAGCAGCGCAGCAGATATCCGCCATCCATCAGATTCTGCTCGGTCGCCGGTCCCGCAGCGTTGACAGGCGTAAGGTGGGCGCCATCCTGGCCGACCAGGGTTCCCAACCAGCTCTCTGCCGGCCGCCGCGTCAGAAACTCACCGTACACGTCGATCATCGGCAGCCGCAGACGGCGAGCGAGAGCGATCAGACCATGGTTGTAGGCCAGCAGTTGTTCTGTTGCGCCCCAGTTCGTCGGCGGCAACGTGTTGACGATAGGAATGACGCCGGCGTCCACGCAGGTGCGCAGAATGGTCTCCATGTTGGCCAGGAATACCGGCGCTGACACGCCGGCGTGCAGATCGTTGGTGCCGAGAAGGATCGACACGATCTGTGGACTGTGTGCCGCCAGCATCTCGTCCAGAGAGGGCAGTCCACCCTTGCCTCCGGCGAGAAACTCGCCTGACCTCACGCCGCTGGCCGCCGTCCAGCTTCGCCCCTCGGGCTGATCGTCAGCGGCCAGCCACCAGCCATTGTGCTCGTCCTCGCGATGGGAGTACATCCACCGGCTGAGGGCCGCCTCAGCCCTGCTCTTGCCGACGCCGATGCGGACCCAGCGTCCGGCGGGGTTGGCGTAGGTATTGGAGTCGCCCATGGGGGCGACCTTGCCCTGCGCACCGTCGAAGTGACGCGCCACCGAAAGCATCGACACCGCCCAGTTCCACGTGTCCTTCTGCACCTCGACCGCCTCCGACCTGGTGCCGCCTACGAACGCCTCACAGCCGATGACGAGAAAGAGGCCCGAGAATCGCCTTCTACCACGTCTGTTTCTTGCCATGGCAGGGCAAACAACCACGGGGGGTGCGGCGAGTCAACCAGGGCGTCTGTTCGGCCGTCGCGGGGACCGCGCGACGGGGGGCAGATCCACGTACCCCAGAGATTCGTGCGCCTCGAAGAAGCGAGAGACTGTCTCTGGAGACACCTCTCTCTCCAGTTCCTGCGAGACAAGCTTTGCGATCGCGGCGATCGAACGAGAGCCGTCCGCCCAGAAGAGGGTCCAGCCAGGCAGGCCGGTTTCACGGATCTGGGTGGCCATCGGCTCACGCGAGTTCTCGAGAGTTGGCGTGATCGGGCGTGTCCTCCTCGGCAAGCGCGAATAAGACGCGTAACGCCTGGAGGCCGGACCGGGTCTTGGACCGGAACGGCCGACGGCTGACTCCATTCCGTTTAGAAGAGAGAGGACCTCGGCGCGGGACCCATCCCGCATCCAGCGCTTGAGCCGGTCTATCGTGACGTGATGCTGGAGCCGTTCGTACTCCGCGCGGTCGGCCTTCCTGAGGCGCCGGATCTGCTGGATGACCCTGTGCGTCTCGGACTCAGCGACCTCAAGCAGTTCTCGATTGCCGGCGTTGGCCAGATAGACCAGATAGGATGCTGAAGAGAGGGTCACCGTCGCAAGACCGGCGGGGCTCAGAAGCCGCGGTACGTCTGCCGAGGAATGATAACCCGCCCAGGCCTTGCCTCCCCTGCGGTAGTGGTTGGTGATCCAGGGGCACGGGAAACCGTACTGGGGATCCCCGGCCAGCGTGTCTGAGGTCGATACGAAAGGTCCTGAAACAAGTCTGTAGCCGGGGCGCAGTCGTCGGATCGCAGAACGAGTTGTGGTGGCCCCGATGCGATCGACAAAGGCGGCACTCATGGGTATGGTATCGGCGAGGACGGAACCCTCACTGCGCAGGAAGCGTTGGAGGGTTGAGATGGATCTGGATGTCATGTCAGGCCGTCGGACGGGTTTCCCAGCGGACAGGCGCGATCTGTGCGCCCAGGGGCGGGTTGTGGACTGAAGTCACGAATTCCTGCCCGTCGGGTCCCATGAAGAGCTCCGGCGCAGCGACTGGAAACAAGCCGACATACTTGTCGCCGGCCTCGCCAACACCGAAATCGAGTGGGTCTTCACTGCGGTACACATGGGTACGCGACTCGTAGTAGTCCTCGGTGCGGAAGAGGTAGAAGTAGCCCTGCCGATAGACGACGTGTGGACACTCGCAGTCCCACCGCCCGCCGGCCATGTCCAGGTCGCGGTGCACACAGATCGACTCGGACCAATTGGTGAGATCGTCGCTGGTGCGAACGTAGAACCCGGGCAAGTGACGCTTGCCAGCTTCGTAGCCGGCGTAGTAGCAGTGCCAGACACCGTCCACGTTCAGCAGACAGGGGTCACGAACCTCCCCGGGACCGACGAAGATCCGACTGAGGCCTGCGGCGTTGCGATGGCGCGTCCAGGTGACGCCGTCAGGGGACGTCATCAGACACATCTGGCACTCATTGCGTTCATCATCGCCGTGGGCGGGATTGCCGTCGGCGCCGACCCCGGTCGTATGGCCGCCGTAGAACATGAAATACGTGCCGTCAACCTCTATGAAGTAGGGCGACTGAATCCACTCCTGCCCATGGTAGTCGTGGATGCTCTCGCCCGCGGTCCGGTCACAGCGGAGGACCTCGCCGGTGGCCTGCCAGGGAGAAGCGAAGAAGTCCTCCGTCTTCCAGTGATACAGGACGCGACCGACGGCAGTGCACCGAACGCACGCCCAGCAGTGCCAGATGCCCAGTGCGTCACAGAACACGTGGTTGTCAACCACGGCATTGTGTTCAACTCTGGTGGCCTGCTCTTCCAGGAAGCCTGCGCGGCCGAGTTTGGCGGTCAGATCTGGTGACGGGGCCACTGTCCGCCAGTCGCCGTCAAGGACGGGTTTGAGCCTGCAGTTCATGTCGCCGAAGGGTTGCCGACCACTGTCCGGCCTGACGCGTCCCTTGCCTATCTTCCTTTCACCTGGCCCCATGAGTGAGTCCTGACCTCGGTCGATGGCGGCCTGCCCCCCGTGATCTCGATCTCATAGAATTGCGCCCCTGACTCAGTGATCAACTCGATGTAGTCGGTAACGGTATCGGCAGGAAAGGCGAGTTCCACCCAGACGTCGGATCGCATGTCGGTATCGTAGGCGTCGGCGACGAACGCCCCGTCGGCGGTCTCCGTCTGGCCGCTCTCCCCGTAGCGCGCTCCCACGTAGGCGATCGCCGCGTACGATCCCGCGTCGGCGCCCACTCGGATGCGAACCCCCTCGATGACCAGGGGAGCGTCGAATTCGAACACCAGGTTGCCCTTGGTGGGCCAGGCAAAGACGCCTGGCTGATCGCTGTTGTCCGGCGTCAGGCCATCGGTGAGGAAAGCCAGTTCACCGGAGTACGTATTGTATCCCTGCGTCGCCCGCGTCAGCGCGTCCGGTGCGATGTTCGATCCTGCCGCCCACAGCCACGCTGACGAGAGCAGCACCACGGACAGAACCTCGATCCACAGGCCTCTCACCTACCGCACCAGCAGCATCTTGCGCGACTCGTTGAAGCCCGACGTCGAAAAGCGGTAGAAATAAGTGCCCGTGGCCCGCCGCCCGGAATCCCAGCTGACGACGTGGGAGCCGCCGGCGTGCCAGCCGTCCTTCAACACTTCCACCAGCTGGCCCTGTCCGTTGAAGATCTCGATGCGGGCATGGGTCGCCTGGGGCAGGCGATACTCGATCAGCGTCGAGGCGTTGAAGGGATTCGGGTAGTTCTGCGCCAGCACGTGGCTCTGCGGGGTCGCCTGCAGATCACTCACGACGGCGGTAGCGACGGGGTATTCGAAGGGTTCGTCCACCATATGCCAGTGGCTCTCGTCCTGGCCATCGTAGTCTCGGTTCAGGTAATAGGTCATCAGCGGTGTGCGCTCGAAGGTCGACAGTTCGCGACGCTGAGGCTGCCCCGATTCCCAGGCATAGACTGGGATCTGTTCAGGGTCGACGGTGTCGCTCAGCCCACGGGTCATGGCCGAATGGAACAGGCCGAAGTTCCCCGGCTCATGGCCGGCCAGCCAGTGACCGATGATGTCCACTTTGATGGGATTCCGGCCGAAGATGACGACGTTGGTCATGAAGTCCTTGGCGGAGCCGCTGTGGGGACCGTCCATCCAGTTGCCATCCCGTCCGTAGATCCCCTCGATCATGGCCAGGTCCATGCTCGATGCCGAGAGATTGTCGAGGGTTTTCTGCGCCCATCCTTCCATGCCCCAGCCGCTGTTCCAGTCGCTGCCCGGGCGGTCCCAGCGGGGAACACCGGCTTCACGATGCTGATCGTGCAGCGCCGTGACACTTTCGGCGAATTCAGGGTGTACATCATTGACGAAGGAGGCCGGCTTGCCACGGGTGAGACGACTCAGACTCTCACAGTAGTGCACATACGGGTGCACGTTGGTCCCTTGCCAGTTCTTGGAGGACAGTGTGATACCCATGCCGTGGGCCTTGAACTTGGCGATGTTGATGTTGAAGGCATCGGCCGCGTTCATGGGAGCCACGTAGCCGATCCGCTGGAAGATGACCCCATTCGGAACCTCTCTCCAGATGACCTCTGCCCCCTCCTCCAGGTTGGCCAGGGAGGCCGCTGCCATCGGCCGACCGCTGTCGAAGTCGGTCAGATGAGCGCCCACCCGCTCTGCCATCGGGCCGTACCAGTCCAGCACCTCGTTCTGCGGACAGTAGGCGTCGCCCAGCAGGTTCCCCTCGCGCAGGTAGAACTGACTGCCGTCCATACCGAGTCCATCCTTCATGGCCTCGATGAAGCCGGCGACGAAGTCTGCGTCGGTGGCGATGCCCATGCGGGCGGTGGAGAAGTTGCCGCCGAGGCAGGTGAGGTTCGGTTTGATGGCGATCTTGCTGCCCATGGCGTAACCGCCGACATCGCTGGTCACGAACAGCTGTCCGGCAAGTTCATGACCTGCCCGGACCTTCTCCTCCGCTGCGGTCTTGTCCGATACCTGCGTCAGCTTGATGAAGACCGCTTCGGGGTGAGCATCGACAAAGGGATGTAGCTGGAAATAGGCGGCCGTCGGTCGGGACTGGCCGAAGATCAGGTCCGGCGACAGCAGGCTGGCAGTGCCGGCAGCACTCGCCGCCTTGATAAATTCTCTGCGTTTCAATGGAGGCTCTCCTTGATTGTCCTAGTGGGACATTCAGCAGTTTTGGCTCTGCCGTCAAAGACGGCGCCAACTGGTGATCCTCGGGGCGAACGCAGCGCGGCAGCCTGGGTTACTTTCTCGTCTTGATCTGACTCTCCAGCTGATAGAAGGGTCGTAGGCCCTCGACCATGCCTTCACAGCGCCGGGTCGCCCAGATCGATGCTCAGACGGGTCTCTGTCTGGGCGCCGTCAGCACGTCACGCCTGCAGCCCGCTACCGAAGATGGCCAGCCTGATCAACTGCAAACGTTTGCACACAAACGGTAGAATATCCAGATTCGACTGCTGGCGGCTCAATGCTCAGGAGTCTTTGGGGCAGTCTACGTCTCTCAGACTCCTGGCCCTGACAAAGGAAACGCCCATGAGAACCAGAGTACTCGCCTGCCTTGCACTCGCCGCGCTGGTGGGGGGCATCACACCACCACCCCCGGTCGCTGCCGGCGCCTTCCCCAAGCAGGTCCGCATCTATCGGGGCAGCACTCCGACCCTCGACGGCCGCATCGCGCCGGGGGAATACGATGATACCACGAAGATCACCGACTTCAGAACCTGGACACCTCAGTTCAGCGCCATCGATTCGAGTGCCGATCTGGATGCAACGGTCTGGATCAAGCACGACGGTACCGACCTCTACGTCGTCTTCGATGTCAGCGACGATGTCATCTACGCCTTCGACATCGATCGCTGGCTACCCGCGAACAATAACAAGGCACACGAGCTGACCCGTGAAGGCTGGCCGTGGTTCGGCGACGGCATCGAGCTGCTCGTCAACGCGCGCTACGAGTGGAGCGATGGCGACAACGAGAACAACAAGGGCAACGGTGCCAGCTGGCAGATGGTGGCCAGCACCCACAAGTCCAGGCTGGGTGGCCTGGGCACGGGCGGCCTGATGGAGGGTGAGCAGAGGTCAGACGTCGACGCCTGGAATACCTATCAGCGCTGGATCCTCAACGGCGACATGGAAGCGGTGAGCCGCGTCAAGGACCGTGCCACCGAGGGCCCCGGATATGTGATCGAGTGGAAGGTGAAGGCCAATCCCTGTCTGGAGGTAGAGCCCGGCATCTTCTGGTCGCCGGAACTGGGTGAGGTGAAGATGGGACTGAATCTGGCCGTCGCCGACATCGACGAGCCCGAACGTGGCGAAGGCAACTTCGGCAACTTCCATCACGAGCACTGGTGGACCGGGGAGCGCGACAAGCGCACCTGGTTGAAGCAGTGGGGTACGATGATCATGGTGCCAGGAGGCAAACCCGACGTCGTGGACCCTAATCCGCCCGGGACGATTCAGCTGACGCCGGTGGTGGACCTGCCGTTACACGCGGTTTCGGTGCAGGTTCCCGAAGCGTTCCGGGATGACGTACCGCAGAACATGACCGTGAACCTGCCGGCGGGGTTCTCGGCCAGGGTCTTTGCCGCACCGGGCCTGAGGGGACCACGGCAGATGGCCATCGGCCCTCACGGTGTGCTGCACGTGGCCAACATGAAGGTCGGCCGCGCCTCGCAATTCGGTCCGCCGGTGGCCATCGGCAGCAGACCACCGCCCATCGAGCAACGCGAAGGCCAGATCCTGGCCTTGCCCGATGACGACGGCGACGGCGTGGCCGACGGCGTGCGCGTCGTCGCCGACGGCCTGTGGTGGGCCAACAGCCTGGCCTTCCATGACGGCGACCTGTACGTGGCCGACACGCACGAAATCCTGCGCTTCAGCGACGGTGACGGCGACGGCATTTACGAGACACGGCACGTGCTTATCCCCGACATCCCCACGCAGGGGCAGCACGTCACACGTACGATCGCCATCGATTCACTGGCCGGAAAGCTCTTCGTCAGCGTCGGCTCGACCTGCGACATCTGCCGCGAGGACGATCCCGAACGCGCCACAATTCTCATATTCAACCTCGATGGCTCCGGGCGAAGGATCTTCGCCCGCGGCCTGCGCAACGCCGTCGGCATGGCCATCCACCCGATGACAGGCGAGCTCTGGGCCAACAACAACGGCCATGACCGCGAGGGCGGGATGCTGCCGCCGGAGTACATCACCATCATCCGGGATAGCGGGTTCTACGGCTGGCCTCTGGCCTTCGGGCACCAAGTGTGGACGGACTTCACGATCCCCAGCTACGTGAGCGCCCTGTTCCCCATCACGGCACAGGACTCAGCCGACGTGGCCCGCATGGAGCGTCCCGTGGCGCTGGCACCGGCGCACCTGGCGCCCATGCAGTTGCACTTCTATGAGGACGATGCCTTTCCGGAGATCTACCGAGGTGCTGCCTTCATGGCCTTCCGGGGCAGTCCGAATGCGAACGTCCCGGGGATGAAGGTCTCCACCCTCTTCGTCGAGCCAGATGGTAGCAACGCCCGGATCGCCGATTTCCTCACCGGCTTCCAGCCGACGATCGGCGCGGGCTCGTGGGCTCGTCCCGTCGGCGTGGTGAGCGACCCTCGCGGCCACCCCTACGTCAGCAGCGACTGGGTGACCCACATGATCCTGAAGATCCTGCCCTACTCTCTGGAAGCCCGATTCCGTCAGGTCTCCCCCGAGCGGGTCGCCGCCGGTCAGTCCCTGCGCATCCGGGCGACGGTGGACGTGAGCGGACTGGTCGAAGGCACGCCCGTCGAGGCGATCGCCGACCTCAGCGCCCTGGGTGGATCGAAGGCGACGCCACTGGTCCGGGAGGAAGCCGGAACCTATCGACTGGAGGTCAATCTCGATATCGACCACAGTGGCGCACTCCCGATCCTGGTGGAGATCTCACAACGGATCGACGGCGAGCTCGTCTCGGTCCAGCTTCGGCACGTGATCGAATCGCTCCCTGCCGGGGATCTGCTGATCGCCAGCGAGTCCCTCGCCCCCGGATGGAGTCTCGAGGGCGACAACACCGTTCGTCTGTCGGAGTTCGGTGCCTCAGGTCCCACCTTCGAGGGCAATGCCCTGGAAGCGACGGCATCGGATGTGGGCTTCCGTGGCTAGGGTCTCGTGTTCCGGCCGGACACCCCGGTGAGCGCCGCCGGGTACCGCTCCTTGCGATTCGCCTTCCATCCAGGCACCCTGACTGCCAGGGTACCCTTCCTCACCCTACGCATCGCTCCGGCGGAGAACATCGATCTGCTGGAGGGCCACGTCGATCTCGACCGGGCCGAGTGGCAGACCGTTGAGATCGCCTTCAGCGACCTGATCATCGGCAGCAGCGAGAACAGCGTCCTCTCCACAAGGCAGGGGCTGGACGTCCCGATCGAGGAGATCCGCATTCAGGGGAGTCTCGAGGGCACCTTCTATCTCGACGAGATGCGGTTCGTCAGCCAGATCGAGACAGAGACGGGCACGGCAATCACCGAAGAGTACGATGCGACACCGGATGCCTTCACCTTGGAACAGAGCTATCTGAATCCCTTCAACAGCTCCACGACGCTGCGCTTCAGCTTACCAGGCACAGCCCATGTGGAGCTGGCGGTCTACAACCTGTCCGGACAGCGGCTCGCCACACTGGTCGAAGGGGAGCAGGTCGCCGGGACCCACCAGGTGCGTTGGGACGGAACCGACGACGCCGGCAGGGCCGTGGCGACCGGTATCTACGTGTACCGGATGAGGGCCGGCGACGCACAGCGCACGCGCAGGTTGCTGCTCTTGCGATGAGCAGGCACAACACGGAAGGCGATCCCCCGTCCTGGGGCCGACACGACGTCGCGCGATGCAGCGCTAGTGCTCTGTTAAGAATTGAAGGTTGTACTTTTTCGTAAGTCGTGGTACCATGGTGACATATGGTGATTTCTTCAGGAGGT
>PBSR01000149.1 GCA_002726335.1 Gemmatimonadaceae bacterium | reverse complement strand
GGATCTACCTGACGCCTGATGTCATTCAGAAGCATCCCGGCTACGTCGAGCGCCTGCGCGACGAGATCGGTCTCGATACGGTTGTCATACCATTCACCGGAGCCCTGCCTCTTCGCCGGTGCCATCAATGCGGACGTGAGAAAAGTGGCTGTCCTCGGGATGGGCGCCCTCGCATACTGCCACAGCTTCGCCGACCTATACAGGAAGATTGAGGAGACGTTATCTCCCGGCGGCAGAACTTCCCTGAACAGCGCGGATTGCCCTGCCAGACGGGGCTAAAGCGTGGATTTTCCTTGGCATGCACTGAAGGTCACGGCAGACTGGGCTATGGTTCTCGGGTCCTCACCACCTACACAAGTGGGGAAACACGACTTGATGAGGCCCCCCCACTTAAAGGTGAGGCGGAATCCCTAAGATTCTGTAATACATAAGATTACAGGACTTCCTCGGAATGTCTGAGACGTTAATTGGCGGGAATGTGTGGGAATCGAACCCACCCAGCGTGGTATCAGCACACCGCAACGGATTTGAAGTCCGCGAGGGCCACCAGAGCCCCATCCATTCCCATTCCGTTCATTCCGTAACCGTGATCAGGCGGCGCACCGAACCGTCCCGCTGGGTGACACCACGACTGTCGAAGTGGTTGAGCAGAGGTACGGCATACTTGCGTGTCGTGGCTGCCAGCTCGCGAAAGGTGGAGACCTCGATCTCACCGTGGTCCTGAAGGTAGCTCACCAGATCCTTCTCGAGGTCCTGCAGCACCCCCGCATCGAACAGCAACTGGTCGGCGAGGCGCACGAGCTCGCCCCGTCCCTGCA
This sequence comes from Gemmatimonadaceae bacterium, assembly GCA_002726335.1. The sequence continues at coordinate 12,409 of PBSR01000149.1, read as the reverse complement.
TCACTTCGATCACCGCCTGCACGTCGGCCGGGCCGGCCTGCACCTTGTCGGGCAGGTCCTCCTCGTCCGGCGGCGCGGCACCCCCTTCGCGCAACAGCTCGCCGACGCTCTGCCGCAGACTCTCCAACTCCGCTGACAACTCGACCTCGTGCTCGGCGAGGCTGATCAGTGACGCCTGTGTCCGCAGGCGGCCCGTCTCCGCCAGGTGTTCGAGTGCCGCATCGTACACCGGCTGCGGGCAGCGGGGCGCCACCTGTTGGCGCAATGGCTCGCGGCCGATGCCCGACTTCAGAGGTTCGGTTCGATGGAAAGTGGCGAGAGCCTGAAGGGTGGCGTCGCAGAGCCTGCTCCAGGCCCGATCGTGCAGGAACCGGGAGGTACCCCCATCGGCAAAGCTGGCAGCCTGCCCCGCTTCGACGAGTCGCAGCAGTCCTCGCACTACAGACTCGACGTCCTCGCCCAGCAGGTGGGCCAGCTCGGGTGCCGTCCTGCCTTCATCGCCAGCCGACCGCAGGAACACCTCCAGGGGGATCTGTGCGGTGTCGGTGTCGAGATCGCCCAACGTGGACAGGACCTCCGGGCGCCGACGGCGGTGCTTGGGCGGCAGCGGATCCAGGATGATCCCGCCTCCCAGTGTCTGCGCCGGCGAGTAACGCCGGATGACGAAGCGGTCACCGTGTGCCGCCACCGCGGGAGACTCGAGGCGGAGCTGCACGTAGCCGTTGTCATCGGGCCCAAGCACGTCGGCGTCGAGCAGGACGACACGGGCGAGCACTTCACTCGGTCCAAGGTGAAGGCGCACACGGTCACGGTGCAGCAGCGGTGCGGGGATGTCGGCGAGCATGCTCAGACTCGCGTCGAGCATGTAGGTGGACGGGAAGAATCCTGGCAACGCCAGCGTATCGCCGCGCTCGACGTCGGCCGCGTCCAGGTCGGACAGGTTGACGGCCGCCCGCAGACCGACACCGGCCTCGGGTCGGTCCTGACCGTGGACCTGCACACCCCGTACCCGCACCGACTGGCCCCGCGGCTGCAGCACGAGCTCATCGCGGGGGCGAACGATGCCCGCCAGCACCGTGCCTGTCACTACCGTGCCGAAGCCCGCCACCGAGAATACGCGATCCACGGGCAGGCGGAAGGCGCCGCGGTCGGCCCGCACCGCCACGCGACCGATCTCATCTTCCAGGGTCGAACGCAAGTCATCGACGCCGTCGCCGGTGGTCGAGGACACCGGCAGGATAGGCGCGCCGGACAGGAAAGTGTCGGCGAACAGCTCACTCAGCTCTTCGGTCACCAGCTCCACCCAGTCTGGCTCGACGAGGTCCGTCTTCGTCAGCGCCACGACACCGTGCTGAATACCCAACAGCTGCAGGATCGCCAGGTGCTCGCGGGTCTGCGGCATGACGCCATCATCAGCAGCCACGACAAAAAGCGCCAGATCGATGGAGCTGGCACCGGTGACGGCGTTCTTGATGAAGCGCTCGTGACCGGGTACGTCGATGAAGGTGACGTGATCCTTCCAGTAGGCGAAGCCGACGTCGATGGTGACCCCCCGGGCCTGCTCCTCGGGCTGGGTGTCGGTGTCGATGCCCGTGAGGGCTTTGACCAGAGCGGTCTTGCCGTGATCGACGTGTCCCGCCGTACCCAGAATGACGTGTGGCGACGACATCAGCCGCCGGCGGCCCCTCGTAGGGCGGTGATGATCACCGGCACGTCGTCGTCGGTGACCGTGCGCAGGTCCAGGTGCAGCCGGTCGTCCCGTACGTAGCCCACGACAGCGGGTTCGTTGCCCCGCAGGCGTGTCGCCAGATCACCGGCTGACATCCCTGCGGGGTTCACCACGAGGGCGACGCTGGGAATCTCCTCCAGCGGCAGCGAGCCGCTGCCCGCCTGTGCCACCGATGGGGTCGCCTCGATTTGCCAGCCTCGCGCTGTCAGATCCTCGACCTCATGTCGCACCCTCTCAGCTCGCGCCTGCAGATCGTCGGTTGTGGTCGTCATCATTCGCAGAACCGGCAGATGCACCGGCAGAGACTCACGATCCAGATAGAGCCTCAGGGTTGCCTCGAGGGCGGCGTAGGTCAGCTTGTCGCAGCGCAACGCGCGCATCCAGGGGTTGCCGCGGATAGCCTCCACCGCCTCACGACGCCCGACGATGAGCCCTGCCTGCGGGCCTCCCAGCACCTTGTCGCCGCTGAAGGTCACCACGTCGGCGCCGGCGGCGATGCTGTCGGCGACCAGCGGTTCGGCGGGTAGCCCCCAAGGCTGCAGATCGACGAGGGCGCCGGCGCCCAGGTCTTCGACGACGGGCACACCGTGCTGTCGACCCATGGCGACGAGGTCAGCAAGGGGCACTTCGGCGGTAAACCCCAACACGCGGTAGTTACTCGGGTGAACGCAGAGGATCAGCCCGGTGCGCTCGGACAGGGCCTGTTCATAATCTGCCAGGTGCGTACGGTTGGTGGTACCCACCTCGACCATCACAGCACCGCTGCGCTCCATCATGTCGGGCAGACGGAAGGAGCCGCCGATCTCGACCAGCTGTCCACGGGAGACGATGATCTCGCGGTCCATGCCGAGAGCGTTGAGGGCGAGCAGGACAGCGGCGGCGTTGTTGTTGACCACCGTCGCCGCCTCGGCCCCGGTGAGCTGGCAGAGCAGTTCTTCTACCAGAAGATGCCGGTGTCCGCGCTGACCGCTCGCCAGATCGACCTCGAGGTTGCTGTACCCCGCCGTCTCGGTGATGCGATCAAGGGCGGCCGGCGCCAGGGGGGCGCGGCCCAGGTTCGTGTGCAGGACGATGCCGGTGGCGTTCACCACCGGGGTCAGACGCGGCGCCAGGGTCAGTACCAGGCGCTGGTGGACGTCGGCGACGATGGTGTCGAGGAGATCCTCACCCGACGCCTGCCCGTTGCCGGCCAACAGGGCCTGGCGGATCGTGCCCACGGCATCACGGACGAGATCGGCAAGAACGGCCCGGTCACAGCGTTCGGTGAGGGCGACGACGCGGTCATCGCTCAGAACGCGGTCCACCGAGGGCAGGATGGACAGATCGGGGCCGGAGGAGGGGTCTGTCTCGCCATGTGGCAGCTGGTCGGTCACGTTTCGACAGTACAGTTCGCCATGGTGGTCGGCAAGGTTCGACAGAGTACCTTCCATCGTAGACACCAGACCCGGGAGACCCCGATGGAAATGCCGGCAAGCGAAGGCCAGCTTCGCGTCGTGCTCGATACCGATACCTACAACGAGGTGGACGACCAGTTCGCCGTCGTCCATGCGCTGTTGTCACCGGAACGGATCAAGCTCGAAGCGCTGTACGCGGCACCGTTCCACAACAGCCGGAGCGAGGGTCCAGCCGACGGCATGGAGAAGAGCTACGACGAGATCATCCGTCTCCTCGAGCGGCTCGGCGTCAGCGAAAGCGACCGTGTATTCAAGGGATCGGATCGCTACCTGCCCTCGCGCACGGAACCGGTGCGCAGCGCCGCGGCCGAACACCTGGTGGATCTGGCCAATTCAGGAGAAGGTCCGCTCTATGTGGCTGCCATCGGCGCTATCACGAATGTGGCTTCGGCCATTCTCCTGGATCCGGGGATCACCGAACGTATCGTCGTCGTCTGGCTGGGTGGTCAGCCGACGCATTGGCCGACAGCACGCGAGTTCAACCTGCGGCAGGATGTGGTCGCCGCCCAGGTCGTGTTCGATTCGGGCGCATCCTTCGTGCATATCCCCTGCGCCACGGTGGCCTCCCACCTGTTGACGACGATCGCCGAACTGGCCGAGTATGTGCAGCCCCAGGGAGACATTGGCCGGTATCTGTTCGACATCTGCGAGTCCTATCGCCAGGACCAGTACGCCTGGTCGAAGGAGATCTGGGACATCGCCGCCACCGGCTGGCTCATCGACGAGAGCTGGGTGCCATCGACTGCGGTGCCCAGCCCGATCCTGACCGATCAGGTGACGTGGTCGGTGGATGCGTCGCGACATTCGATCCGCATCGCTCACGGGGTTCGCCGCAATGCCATCTTCGGGGATCTGTTCAGGAAGATGGAGCGCTTCGCCCGTGGTGAGCTGGCGCCTTCCTGGAGCTAGTGTCGTGAGCGGCGAAAAACGGTCGCCCCGTCGAAAGGTGAAGAAGAAGAAACGGCCGGCGAACAAGCGTCTGCGGGCGATGCGGCGGAAGCGGAAGCTTCGTGCCATCGGTCTGGCTGGACTCGGAGTCGTTGCCGGGGCCGTTCTGCTGTGGGGTGCGTTCGCCCTGTCGTCGCCTGAGCCAGGCCACCGCATGGCGCCCTACCCCGGGGCGCCGGCGGCGGTGCGCGACGATCTTCTGTACCTGACCTACGTCGACAGTCTCGCCCGTGAGCCGCGGGGCATACCCGAAGGGCTGCCGGAGGAGGGTCTGCTGGCGCGGCAGCTGGTGACGCTGTCCGGCGTGCCGCGGCACACAGCCCGGGACTGGGGGTTGATCCCCAAAGCAGAAGAGGACCATGGGCCGCTGAACGAGCTGTTCCGCGAGTTGAACCGCAGGGGACGGGTCATCCTGCCGCTCTATGGCGCGTCGCTGGGTTCACACCTGAAGGAGCGGAAACTGCATCCCGGATACCTCGTATTCGGGCAGACCGCCGCGGCAGGACCCAACGAGGCCGATTTCTGCGCTGTGTTGACAGCGGTCTACAGCATCCAGCCGAAGTACTCCGTGCTCATCTACCGCGACCCCGAATCGGGGCATCTCGTCCACGGCAGCTTCAAAGACATGCCGACGATCGGCTACCTGGGAGGGGGCCGTCTGGGCGACGACATCCCCAAGGTCTATCGGGAGTACCTCCAGTCCCGCGACGCGCGCAACAGAAAGCCACTCTACACGCAGTAGGCAGAGCGGCTGTCTGTCGTCAGGAGGCGCGGGCCGTGGCGTTGTCGAACCAGAGAATCGGCCCGGAGTGACGCACGACGTCGCCGTCCTCGAGACCGAGCCCCTTGTCCCGGTCGACGAGACAGGCGAGAAACACCTGCGGATCGATGGGCGATATGTGGAGCGAGCGCACCCGCTCACCGCGCTGATAGTCGAGGCGGATGCGGTCCATAGACAGGGCCGGCGCCAGCCCCACGCCGCGTACGACACAGGCGCGGTGCAGGTCGCCGAGGGGAATCGTCCAGCGCAACAGGCCGCTGCGCACAACGAGTTCCCGCGCCGAGATGTGGTAACGCACCGGAACCGCCGCCAGCAGGAGCAGGACGGGGACGAAGGTGGCGACGAAGAACAGGGCGAAGGGCGCCAGGTTGTCGACGTTGGCCATAGCCGGCACGGCCACACCCATGGCGGCGGTATCCAGCAGAAAGATGGCCAGCACGAGAAGCAGGACGGGGATGAAGTCGATCTTGGAACGGAAGTGCTTCATAGTGGAAAGATAGCAGCCTCAGGTGAGCCTGACGACCCTTGTGCCGGTGAGGTCATCAGGGTTGAAGCACGGCATCGACGGCTGGTGGGAACAGCTCCTGCACATCACCATCGAGGCGGAGAGTGACCCCGGGACGGCCGTCGTGCTCGGTGGCTCCCCGGTTGATGATGACGTACGGCGCGCCCTGTTCGACGGCTTCGAGGGGGACGTTGGCAGCCGGATACACGGAGAGCGTCGAGCCGAGGGCGACGACGAGATCACATCTGCCGGCGGCGTCGGCGGCGCGTTGCAGGTCGCCCGGCACCAGGTTCTGGCCGAAGCTGATGGTGGCTGTCTTCAACAGACCACCGCAGGCGCAGTGGGGTGGTTTTCGCGTCACCCGAAAGGCCTGCATGTGGGGCTCGGGATCGGAACGCTCGCCGCAGGTCAGACATTCGGTCTCGGCGTTGGTGCCATGGATCTCGACGAGGCGTTCGGCGGATGTACCGGCTCTGGCATGGAGGCCGTCCACATTCTGGGTGACCACCAGCTCGATCCTGTCAGCCGACTCCAGGGCGGCGATGGCCCGGTGGGTCAAGGTGGGCCGGGCGTCGCGGAATATGGGCCCAGTGAGACCGTCTGGTAAAAGTAAGTAGAAGGGCAGCACGTGTCGGACTGGGGACCAGGTGGCGTCACTGCGCACGCCTGAGCACCTGCATCGACAGGTGATGGTTCTTCTCAAGAAGCCTCTCCAACAAGGCAAGTAATTCTGCAGTTGGATCCTGGGCCTCCTGCATCTCCATTTTCAGTTTCTTCTTCTCTGGGTCTTCATCGTCGCCACCGAAGTGGAAGAACAACAGGGCCAGCGCGATCTGTCGTTTTTCTTCGAGAGTTGCGGTAGCCGTATAGCTCCGGGTTTCCTCCAGGGCCAGAATTCTGTGATCCAGTGATTCGCTCTCCGTCGACGGATCAGCACGCTCGGTGAATTCGAGGGCCTCTCTGTACAAGCTCTGAAGCTCTTCGGGTAGTGTGTCGATGATTTCCTCGGGATTGGGATCGGGACTTGCAGCTAGCCCTTCCGCTTCACCGGTTGAAAGGCGCACTGTGGAGTTGAAGGGAAACTCATGTGTCTGTCCTCCGGCGATAAGAGTGCCTCCGACCAGGCTGATGTTACCTGCTCCAGAAAAAGAGCTGGTGATCTGGATTCGTATCCTGCCGAGAGATCCCGCATCCTCAGGGCTCCTATGGTCCGGAGTACCAGCGCTGATCCTGACACCGTCGTCGGTTTTCTGAGGTGGTAGAGCGTCCGTGCCAGACATCAGTCCATCGGGCTGGAAGCTCGCATACTCGAAGTGATCAGGCTCAAATCGCAATTGGACGTCGAAGCCCTCAAGGTCCTGCGCACCACTGAGCGCGACCAGCTCAAGGTCAAGAAGATCTCCCGGCCTGACCTGCATTTCGCGAACGTTTTGGTCTCCCTCTCTCGGATCGAGGTCAAGGACGAACTCCGCGGAAGCTGCTGCGCTGAGTCCGGCAACGCATGCTGCGACAAGTGAGGAGTATCTGACAGTGCCAGGCATCGCGACGTGCTCCGTGTGAGGTTGTGATGAGGCAGGTGTTAGAAGGGCAATGGGCGGCCAGTGAGGATCAAGGGTGTAGTCGATGGCTCGTCAAGTCAGCATCCGCGTCTGCTGCGGATCACGGCACACCTTTCTCCGCGTTGCCCTGGGCAGGAGTTTGGTCGTGATCTTGACGGTGGTGGGGGCAACGAAGAAGGGCACACCCTCCTCCAGAATAGAACGGCGCCATTCAGTCTCAAAAAGTCACCCACCTTGCCTGAAGGCATAGAGGTTTCCTGAGAAGTCTGCCAGGAAGAGCAGCTCGCCGGAGATCGCGGCTGTGGTGAAGACGGGAGCGCCGAGGTCCATCTGCCAGCGCCCCGTGCCGGTGTGGACGTCGATGCCACGGAAGATCCCATCTGAAGCGGCAAAGTAGATCGTGTCACCAGCAAGTACGGGGCTCGTTTCAACAGCAGCCGCACCTGAGCAGGCATAGGGCACGGTATACGACAGGGCCTTGCCGGTGGGGTGGTCCCAGAGCGGTTCAAGGGTGTCTCGTGAGAATGCGGCGACACCCTTGTCGGCAGTTCCCACGATGAACAGATCGTTGGTGATCAGTGGCGCACTGGCAGCGTGGAAACTGCCGTCTGCCTGCCGCTGTTGCTCAATCGCGCCGGAACGCGGATCGAGGATGAAGAGCGAATCCTGCGCGGCCAGGAAGAACAGATTGTCACGATACGTCACCGTACCATCGCGGAACCGCAAGCCGTGCTCGGTGTGCTGCCAGAGAAGTTCACCGGTGGCGGCGTCGTGTCCGTAGAGACCGCGCCAGTGGGAGGACGCGACCAGGACCCCGGCGCCCAGGGTCATTGTCGGCGTACTGCCTTCACCGCCATCCCAGGCGCTGTTTCTCCAGAGCGTCGAGCCGTCCGTCACGGCCAGAGCCTGCAAGCTGTGACCAAACCCGGTGAATACCGACTCGCCATCCGTCACCAGGCCCGAGACAAATCCTGGCAAGCGATCGTACTGCAGATCCTTCTGCCACCGCAGCGCACCCGTGGCGGCATCGACGGCATACGTAAAACCGTGCAGGTCGGTGGCGATCACGGTGCCGGCCGCGTAGACGATGGTGTTCTTTACTGAATTCCGGGTTGGGTAACGCCAGATCTGCTGGCCCGTGACCGCATCACAGGCGATGATGGCACAGTCTTCCGCGTTGCCGTCGTCGATGGTGGCGGTGAAAACGCGGCCCTGGGCGACGACGGGCGATGCCATGAAGATGCTGGCGCCCACGTTGTGCACCCAGTGAAGATGCAGCGGCGGCGGCAGCGCCCTTGCTGCGCCACCATCGTGACCGGTGTTGCCCAGCAGATTAGGCCACTCCGTGGCCACGTCCGGGTCGGTTGTGTCTGTCCCGGGATCTGCTGCTGTGGTCAAGATGAACTCGACGTGTGCTGTGAGGGTGCGACCATTGGCCAGCCGGGCCTCTGTCGTGAGTGTGTACGTCGTGGTGTTTGTCGTGTCTTGCGGCAGCCACGTTGCGGACCAGTTCCACGCTGACCGGGGTTTGAGGTCGAACCATCCCGTATCGCTATGAATACGGCAACGCACCGCCACCGTCGGGGAGGGTGTGTGATAGGCGTTGACGGATACGGTGAAGGCTCCGTCGGCACCGCGCGGCAGGTGGTCCTGCCTGGGGGACACGACAGTGATGTGGCGGTGTACGTAGCTGCAGCGCAATTGCGTGCGTACGTCGCCTTCGGCATCCACATCCACGACGCGGAAGGCTGCGGGTGAATGGTCGATGCCGCCCTTGGCGACCACGGCCGTGCCCAGAGAGATGGGCCCATCAGGGCTGTGGCGCTTGTGGAAGTGGCTGTGCCAGTGGCCGTAGAGCCAGGCCTTCAGGTTGCAGGAACTCAGCTCGATGACGCTCCCTGAGTGGTCGTCGCCATCGCTGAAGTCAAAGTTCAGGCCGTTGGTGAGCAGGTCGTGGTTGAAGATGATCTTTGGCTGCTTCTGCGGGAACAGGGCCAGCAGATTCTGCAGCCAGGTGAAGATCCGCGCCTGGGAGTAGGAGGGTTCAAAGTCACCGTGGTTCATGGGTGTCACCACAAACAGCACATTGCCTTCCTCAAAGGAGTAGTTCACGGGGCCGAAGCGAGTCTCGAAGAACTGCTCGCCGTAGTCACCCGCCAGCAGGTCGTGGTTGCCGAGACTGGTGTAGACCGGTGTTCCCATCGTCGCGCTGGTGAAGTTGCGGCTGTGCCAGTCGATGCCTCCGGCGTAGCACAAGTCACCGGTGTGAAAGATGAAGGCAGGCTGGGAGTCGCGAACGAAGTCTTTCAGTTCGTCCAGCCAATCACCCATTTCGGCGGTTTCCGTATCGGAGATGTGGACGAAGCTGAAGTGTTCACGCCGCTGTTTCGGTCGCATGGCGAAATCGTAGCTGGCGACAGCGGCGTCGGTGCGGATGAAGTGACAGGAGGCGGCAAAGTCGGGCGGCTGGTGGACGCTGATGAACCGGGCGCTGTCGTGGCCGGGCAACTCGAAGCAACCCTCGGCATCGCTGCGCACGACGTGGAGGCCGTCGCTGACCGGTACACCTTCGATGCCGCGACACTGGGTGTCGGCGTCGCTGAAGACCCGACCACGGAAAGGTCTCACGGGCCGTCCTGCCTCCGCATCACTTCGTACCCGGTGCTGTCTTCATGTCAGGAGCCATCGCCCAAAGGGTAGGCAGGTCAGGCGAGCGGTCAAGGTGAAACCCGGCGACATAGAATTGCGGGATCTTGCGTGCCCTGGGCAGGAGAGTCCGGTTGGGACAGCTGGCAGCGTCTGGTGCGGATTTCCCTGACAGTGGATATAGAGAGCCGACCTGCGCTAGTTACACGTTGAGGTCTTCATGTGTCAGGACCACAACGCGAGGAGGACGACATGCCCGGTGAACGAGTGCGCAAGTGCCTGGACGCGGCGGGGATTCGTTACATCATCATTCGCCATTCTCCCGCCATTCTCCCGAGTTCACGGCACAGGAGATCGCCGCCGAGACCCACATCCGGGGCAAGGAGCTGGCGAAGACGGTGATGGTGAAGATCGATACGAACATGGCGATGGCGGTGATCGCGGCGTCGAGCAAGGTCGACCTGGAACGGCTGCGTGAAACCACCGGAGCCGGAATGGTGGAGTTGGCCACGGAGGAGGAGTTCGGTGGTCTGTTCCCAGAGTGTGAGGTCGGGGCCATGCCGCCTTTCGGTGAGCTGTACGACATGCCGGTCTTCGTTGACGATCTGTTGCGTGAGGACGAGGAGATCGCCTTCAATGCCGGCAGCCACATCGACCTCATCCAGATGTCCTACACCGACTATGAGAGCGTTGCCTCGGCCGTGGTCGCCAGGATACGGGCTTAGCAACGGACACGACCAGCGTGTTCTAGGGCTTCGCCTCTATAGTTCGGCGACGATCTTGCCGCGTACGTGTCGGGTTTCCAGCTGCGCCAGGCCCGCCGGGACTTCGTCGAGACGGATCAGCTGCTCAACGAGGGGAGCGATCCGTCCCTCGGCGACGAGGGCGATCATCTCAGAGGCCATACGGGCCAGATCCAGCTGAGCGTCCCGGTTGTTGTCGTTGTGGGCTGCACCGAGGGAGATCTTGTGCAGCGAGATAGCCCGCGCGAAGGTGTCATCGGATAACGTCGGCAAGCCGGCGATGCATGAGATGGCGCCACCGAAGGCCAGTGCCCTGACGCCCTGATCGGCGGTTTCTCCGTCGACAGCGGCCTGCACGGCGTCGACGCCCCGGCCGTCGGTGATCTGCTGAATTCTGGCCGGTACGTCTTCCTTGCGATAGTCGATCACGTGGTCGGCACCCAATCTCCGTACATAGTCATGATTGCCGGCGGACGCGGTGGTGATGACGGTAGCGCCCAGGTGTCGACAGATCTGGATGCCAAAGCCGCCGACGCCACCGGCGCCCCCCTGCACCCATACGGTGTGTCCCGCCTGCACATTGAGCCGGCGCACCAGGCCCTGGTAGGCTGTCAGACCAGCGCAGGGGATGGCGGCGGCGGAGACGAAATCGACGCCGTCGGGGATGGCTGCCGTAGTGTGGGCCGTCGTGATCGCCAGCTCGGCATACCCTCCCGGCCGGGCGAGGTTGCCGTGATAGAAGACGCGATCACCCGTCCGCCAGCTGTCGACGTCGGCACCGACGGTATCGATGGTGCCGGCCACGTCGAGTCCCAGGATGTGAGGGTAGGACCAGGCGGGGTTGCCGCGGCCGGCGAGCTTGTAGTCCACCGGGTTCAGGCCGATGGCGGCCACTCGAACGCGGATTTCACCAGTGCCAGGTTGGGGCTCCGATACCTCATCTACCCGCAGCGTGTCGAGGGTACCGGGCTGGTCCAGCAGGATGGCTCTCATGTTCTCACTCCATTGTCGAGGACGTTCGTCGCCGAGTGAGGATAAAAAGGGTGATCGACAGTGTGTCAAGGTAGCAGTCGGGTCGTGTGAGAAGGGGCGATTGGCGTCGTCCAGGCTGCCGCCGACGCGCACAGCCGCAGTCCGCCGACTGTAGCCGTCATCCATCGAAATGCCCTTGAGATCGGGCATGTTTCGCTGGTATGCTGGTTGTGCATACAACGTGAAAGGGGATCTCGCATGGTGCGCTCACGGGCATTTCTCATCCTCGTCCTCCTGTCCATCGTTCCCGGATGCAGCCTGCTGCCGGCGGGGCGTGGTTCGTCCCGGGACATCCTGTTCCCGCCAGATTTTCAGTTTGGCGCGGCCACCTCCGCGTACCAGGTCGAGGGTGCCTGGCAGGCGGACGGCAAAGGCATGTCGGTTCTCGACTTCTATACGAATCAGGTCGGCATCGCCGGCGGGGCCACGGGCAACATCGCCATCGACCAGTACCGGCGGTTCGGCGAGGACATCGATCATCTGCGTCGGCTCGGCGTCGACACGTACCGCTTCTCCATCGCCTGGTCCCGCATCCTGCCTGAGGGCACCGGAGCGGTGAATCCGGACGGCATCGAACACTACAGCGCCGTTATCGACTCGCTGCTGGCTGCCGGCATCGAACCGGTGGTCACGCTCTACCACCAGGATCTGCCGCTGGCACTGATGCGCAACGGCGGCTGGGGCCATCCAGAATCGCCCGAATGGTTCGCCGAGTACGCCCGCATCGTCTTTGAGGCCTACGGTGATCGTGTGTCCACCTGGATCACGCTGAACGAACCGTACATGGAGACGATGTACATCGGCAGCATCGTCAAGGGGCAGTTGACCCTGGCCGAGGACGGCAGCTTCGTGCCCGTACCGGGGGCCGCCCTGGCGGCACAGACGCTGGACACCCACCACCATCTGCTCGCCCACGGGCGAGCGGTGCAGGTGTTTCGTGATCTGGGGCTGCCCGGTCGGATCGGTGTGACGCTGAACCTGTCACCCGTGTACGCGGCGAGCGAATACCCGG
>PBSR01000148.1 GCA_002726335.1 Gemmatimonadaceae bacterium | reverse complement strand
GATACCACTCTTGGTCAGGACCTGGTAGATATGGCTGTCCTTGTCGTAGTAGCTGATCGACGGTCCGATGTTGGACACCGACATCACACCCATCCCCTTCAGGCGATGGAGCACGGTCGTCATGTCCTTCAGAGGATCGTTGGCATTGATGCAGGCACAGATGAAGGCATCGCCGGTGATGGCCGGCATAATGTCCTGCTCCGTGTAGTCGAGGGTCTGCTTGTTGGAATCCAGGATCGGCCACAACATCGACATGGTACCCATGCCGTTGCTGCGCAGGCGCGCTCCGGAGAAGGTGTTCACACAATCTGCTCCTGCCTTCTCCAGCAGGCTGGCCACCAGTCCGCTGCCGGCGCTGGCAATAAAGATCGGTTTCCGCACCTGGATCTTGCGCTGCAGCTTGGCCAGGATCTCGGCTCTGGTCGTTCGACTGACAATCACGTGGGTTTCAGCTCCTTTACAGGATGCTCTGCATGTGCTCGATGAACTTGTCGGGCGGATCGAAGGGCAGATCGATGGGCTCCCGTATCGATCCACTCTGATAGATGCCAAGCAGCAGATTGAACTCCGCCAGAGACTGCTTCAGGTTGGTCGGATGCACCTTGCTCTCGTCCTCGAGCCAGTCGAGCATGGCCTCGGTGAGCCCGATCTGGGCCACGGCGTCCTGCTCGCCATAGTCCAGGTCGCCGCCCTGGTAGCCGCTCTCGGGCGTGTACTTCTCCCAGCTTTCGAAACGCCAGTGGACGAAGCCCTCACTGCCGAAGACGCAGACACGCTTGTGACGATGGTTGCCGGTGTCCGGAAGAACACGGATCGCCATCTCGGGCCCGAAGGTCACGGAGGCGCGCACGCCGTTCTCATAGGCGATCCGTGCCGTCGCGTTGTCCGGTGAGGGCTGGTCGGAGGCGAGCTGGTTCTTGCCGGCGATCTGCCCCATCACCTTCACTGGGCGTGAATTGTTGATATACGAGGAGATGAGCTGCAACACGTGCGGTGCCTGATCGACGGGCGGGTTGCGCGAACTGGCCTCGATCAGCTTGATCTCGCCGATCTTTCCCTCCGCCACATCCTTCTTGAGTGCCAGGTTCTGCGGGTGGAAATGGAGCTGAGTATTGACCGCAAACTTCGTCTCGCTCTGCTCCGACAGATCACGGATCTGGCGCCAGTCCTCCCCCATGACCGCAATCGGCTTCTCGATGATGACCGCCGGCACCTTGTGCTCGGAGGCGATGTTCATCAGCGGATAACGGATCGGCTCAGCCGTGCCGCGCAGCACAGGTGCGGTGACGATATGGAGCAGGTCCGGTTTCTCCTTCTCCAGCATCTGATCGATGTCGGTGTAGCGTTGATCGATACCGAAGGAGTCACCGAACTCCTGCAGGGCCTCCTCATTCATGTCACAGATCGCTGCCGCCGTGCCGCGCTCGATGCTTTCGTAGGCTTTGGCGTGTGCCCGTGCCCGGCCACGACAGCCCAGGATGGCGCTCTTGAACATGCTATGTCTCCGCTATTTGATCGTTCGTGTGGTCACATCAGATAGTCTGAGGGACGCAGTCCCTTCTTGTGCTTGCCGACACCGAAATACGTGGGATCGAAGGCCCCGACGGGATCGACGCAGGCGGTCCCGTCGATCGATTCTTCCAGGCACCAGTGGACGGCATTCACCAGCAGCCGACGAAGGTCGACGCACGTCAGGTCGGAAGCAGCTCCCATGGTTGTGCAGAAGACCCGGCAGGCCTTGTTCTCGTCGCCAGTGTATTGCCTGGTCCAGGCGATCGGCATTGTCGGCGTGTCAGGCTTCGGCCCATCGGTGGGGTCCATCCCGGTGAGGACCTGACCCTCGAGAAGGATCTCGGCACTGCCTGTCAGCTGTCCCACGGTGTAGACATCCGTAGTACCCCACACATCCTCAACGCCCTGCAGGACCGGATGGTCGGCGCAGTCCGGATTGATCACACCGCGTGTACTCTCGTGACCGTGATGTCCGTGATGGCTGATCCACGTCTCCCCGAGCACCTGGCGGCCATACCCCCCCTCGAAGACGTCGCTGTTGCAGTCGTACCTGGCGTAGGGGCTGTCGGGGTTGCGGGTGTACTTGAAGGCATGCGTGGCCGTACGCAGACCCATGACGGGCCGACCGGAGTTGGTGTAGTCGACGATGTGCTTCATCTGGTCATCGGGCAGTTCGCGGAAGCGCGTCGATATGATCATGAGATCAGCGTCAACCAGATGATGCAGCCCGGGTATGTTCGTCTGACACTGGGGATCGATCTCGCCGCTGCCCGGATCGATGGCGAACAGCACCGTGCAGTCAAAGCCGTGATGGGTCGCCAGTAGCTTCGCCAGCATGGGCATGGTCTCCTCCGAGCGGTATTCCTCATCGCCACTCACCAGAACGATGTGTCGCTTCGTTCCGGAGCCCTTGCCTCCCTCGAACTGAATCCACTCTCTCGGGTCTGCCATTGCTTCCCCCCCCTCCCTGAATTCGTCAGTACCTGGTGTGGACCTCAACATGGGCATAGCATAGCGACTGAATCCGTCGGCATCTAATGGGACACCCAGGTCCCACCTGGAGTTGTCGGCAGATCGTCGGGTCCGCCTTTCCGCCGTCCACCGGGAGGAGAAACCGGGCGATTGCCGCGGGCACAGGGGTTGCTGCCCCTCCGGAAGAGGAGAACGACGTGCGACTGCACGAGTACGAAGGCAAGGCAATTCTGCGGCAGGCCGGGATCGACGTACCGGCAGGTGCGGTTGTCGCCGCCGCCCAGGCCGTGCCGGCGGCGATGCAGCGGCTGGGCGACACCGTGGTGGTCAAGGCGCAGGTGCTGGCTGGCGGCCGGGGACGCGACGGAGGCATCGAGATCGTCGCCGGCCCTGAACGGGCGTCGGCCGCCGCCGCCGGGATGTTGCAGCGTCCGTGCCGCGGTCAGATACCCATGGAGCTGCTCATCGAGCAGCGTCTCGAGATCGCTACCGAACTGTATGCTGCCGTCACCATCGATATGGAGCGCGGCCGTCCGCTGCTGCTGCTGGGGCTGGGTGGCGTCGACGTCGAGGATCAGGCCCGGACCGGCAACTTGCCCGCACGCCTCGTCGTCGATCCCCTCACCGGGCCGTCGACGGGAGACATTGCTGAGCTGGTACGCACGGCCGGTGCCGAACCTGCCGAGGGGATCACCAATGTCCTGCGTCAACTGTGGAACGTGTTCATCTCGCGGCAGGCGCTGACCGTCGAAATCAACCCTCTCGCCGTGGTCGCCGATGGTGGTGTGATCGCCGCCGATGCCGTCATCGAACTCGACGACGCGGCACGCGAGATGGCCGGGTTGCCACTGCGCGACGACGGCGGCAGCGTCCGTCGCGAGCGGTCCGGCGGCATGACGTTCGTCGAACTCGGTGGGGATGTGGGGCTGATCTGCTCTGGCGCCGGACTGGGTATGGCGAGTATGGACCTGATCTCGGAACACGCCAGGCCGGCCAACTTTCTCGAGACCGGAGGCGGCATCAGTCGCGAGCTGATGTCCCGTGCCATGCGCCGGGTACTCGCCTGTCATGGCGTGAAGGGTGTGCTCATCAACGTCTATGGTGGCATCAACCCGATCCACAAGGGGGCCCTCGGGGTCGCCGATGTGATGGCCACTGGCGTCGGGGTGCCCGTCGTCGCCAAGGCTCTGGGTAACCACCAGGAAGAGACCTGGGAGGTCTTGGAAGCCGCCGGCGTGACGGTGGTCCGCGACGTTGCCACCGAAGCCGCCGTTGCCGTGCTGCTCAGCCAGATGCGGGAGCGTACCGCGTGAGTATTCTCGTCGACGGCGATACCCGGGTCCTGGTGCAGGGTATCACCGGCCGCGTGGGCCGAGTCCAGACGCAGTACATGCTCGCCGAGGGCACGCAGATCGTTGCCGGCGTAACCCCCGGCAAGGGCGGGACCCTCGAACAGGGGGTTCCGGTCTTCGATCATGTGGCCGACGCCATGGCCGATGTTGACGCCGACATGTCCCTGCTCTTCGTACCTCCAGCTGTCGCTGAAGCCGCCGCGACCGAAGCCATCGAAGCCGGCCTGCGCCTGCTCGTATTGATCACCGAAGGCATCCCCGTACACACGACAATGCGCATTCGCGCCCGTGTCGAAGCCGCCGGGGCCCGTCTCATCGGGCCGGCCACACCCGGTGTTATCACACCCGAGGGGTGCAAAGTAGGCATCATGCCGGCCCGCTTCTTTCAATCGGGCCCCATAGGTGTCGTCTCCCGTTCGGGGACGTTGAGCTACGAGGTCAGTGCCCAGTTGTCGGCCGCCGGACTCGGTCAGAGCACCGTGGTCGGTCTCGGCGCTGACGCGGTGGTCGGTACCGATGTCGTCGATCTGCTGCGGCTGTTCGATGCCGACACCGAGACCGAGGCGGTCGTCCTCGTTGGCGAGGTCGGCGGCAACCAGGAGGAGCGTGCCGCTCGTTTCGCTGCCCATGAGATGCACACGCCCCTCGTTGCGTATGTTGCCGGTCAGTGTGCCGTCACCGGCGTGCCCATGGGCCATGCCGGCGCCCTTGTGCGCGAGGGCAGCGGCACCGTGACGGATAAGATCAATGCCTTCGAGACGGCCGGCGTGCAGGTGGCCAGATCTCCGGGCTGCGTCGTCGAGGCGGTGCAGAGCCTGATGTCGTCT
The DNA here is from genome assembly GCA_002726335.1 of Gemmatimonadaceae bacterium. The sequence goes on along the minus strand of PBSR01000148.1, from coordinate 7,463 downwards.
CCGACCTGAAAGGAGTACGAAGGTGGCCCCAAAGAAGCAGTATCACGTGCATGTTGACGGTGCCATGTGCAAGGGCACCGAGGGCTGCGGTCTGTGTCTGGCCGTCTGTGACCAGGACGTGCTGCGCATCGCCGACAGCATGAACCAGCGTGGCGTACATCCCGTCGAAGCGTCTGCCAGCCAGCAGTGCAACGGCTGCACACTGTGTGTCCTGCACTGCCCCGACCTGGCGATCTGGCTCGAGCAGATCGCTGCCGCAGCTTGAGCAGAGACTGCCAACTGGAGGAGACTGTCATGACCGCCGAAACCCGCCTGCTGCAGGGCAATGCTGCCTGTGCCGAGGGCGCTCTGGCCGCCGGCTGCCGGTTCTTTGCCGGCTATCCCATCACGCCGGCGACGGAAATCGCCGAACATCTGGCCCGGGAGCTGCCGCCTCGGGACGGTGTCTTCATCCAGATGGAGGACGAGATCGCCTCCATGGGTGCCGTCATCGGTGCCTCCTGGGCGGGCGCCATGGCCATGACAGCCACGTCCGGTCCAGGCATGAGCCTCATGCAGGAGAACATCGGCTATGCCGTGAGCACGGAAACTCCCTGCGTCGTCGTCGACGTGCAGCGTGGGGGGCCGTCTACGGGAATCCCTGCCGTTCCGTCGCAGAGCGACATGGTGCAGGCCGCCCGCGGCTCACACGGCGACTATGAGATCGTCGCCCTGGCGCCTTCGTCAGCGCAGGAGATGTTCGATCTGACGGTGCGTGCCTTCGATCTGGCCGAACGCCTGCGCACCCCCGTGCTCCTGCTCGCCGATGCCGCCGTGGGGCACATGCGGGAGATCGTCGAGATCCCGGCAACGGTGGTGTGTACGCCGCGCCGCGTCGCCACTGCCGACGGCAACGGCGCGCCCCGCTTCCTCGATGAGCAGGTGGCGCCCATGCCACTGTTCGGTCATGGCCTCAAGGCACACGTCACCGGGTCCTGTCACGACGAGGCCGGCATGCGCAATGTCGTCGACGCCGAGGCCCTCGATCACTATGTGCGCCGGCTGAGCGGCAAGATCCGCCACGCCCGGGACGATCTGATGGACGTCCGCTCAGGCGATACTGAGGATGCTGAGGTCATCCTCATCGGCTGGGGAGGTGTGGGACGCGCCGCTCAGGCCATCGCCACCCGTGCCCGGGAGGCGGGTCAGGCCGTCGGCTGGATCCGCCCTATCACCGTGTGGCCTTTCGCCGACACCGAACTGGCAGCGCTCTGCCAGGATGCCAAACGTGTGCTGGTCCTGGAGAACAACCTCGGGCAGATGCTGCCCTATGTGCAGGCAGCCGTGGGACGCCGGTCGGAGGTCGATGGCCTGCCCCCTCGGATTCTCGGCACGCTGCATCGTCCCGAGGACGTACTGCAGGCGGTGGCGGCATGACGACATCAACTCAACACCCCATGGGGAAGTACCTGCGACCAGGCGCCGAGGCCACCACCTTCTGCCCCGGTTGCGGCGATGGCGTCATCGCCCACAGTGTCCTGCGTGCTATTGATGACGACGGCGCCGACATGGACGACTTCGTCTTCGTCTGCGGCATCGGCTGCGCCGGCTGGATCCCCAGCCCCTACTTCCACGCCGACACCTTGCATACGACACACGGCCGGCCCCTGGCCTTCGCTACCGGCGTCAAGCTGGCCAGGCCGCAGGCGGGTGTCATCGTCATCAGCGGCGATGGCGATCTCTCAGCCATCGGCGGCAATCACCTCATCCACGCGGCGCGGCGCGATCTCGATCTCACGGTGATCTGCGTCAACAACCGCATCTACGGCATGACGGGCGGCCAGGTGGCGCCGACGACACCGGAAGGTGTGGGGACGGTGACGACGCCCTACGGCGCGGAGGGCCGCCCCTTTGATCTGTGTCGGCTTGTGGAGGCGGCGGGAGCGACCTACGTGTCGCGCTGGACGACGGCGCAGCCGCGCTTCATTACGCGTTCCGTCAAGCGAGCCCTGACTCACGAGGGCTTTGCCTTCATCGAAGTCATGAGCCAGTGCCCGGTCCATTTCGGCAAGCTCTCAGGCGAGGGCTCCGCCGTACGCATGCACGAGATCATGCAGGACCAGTCCGTGCCCTTGCGCCAGGCGGCCAGCCTTTCACCCGGGCAACTCCAGGACAAGTGGGTTGTTGGCGAACTCGTGGGCGCCACCACCGGGGGGGAGCGATAGCGTCATGGAACAGGGACGTCAGGAGATCCGGATCGCCGGTTTCGGCGGCCAAGGGGTGGTGCTCGCCGGTATTGTGCTGGCCCGAGCCGGCATGCTCGACGGCAGACAGGTTGTGCAGAACCAGTCCTATGGCGCCGAGGCACGTGGGGGCGGCGCGCGGGCAGAGGTCATCTTTGCCGACGTGCCCATCCTCTACACGGAGGTCACGCAGCCGGACCTCATGGTGGTGATGTCGCAGCTGGCATGCCATAAGTACGGCGGCGACTTGACCCCTGAGGGTCAGCTCATCACCGAGAGCGAACTGGTACCCGATGTGCCTGTCGCCCTGCGGGACCGGGCTTGTGGTGAACCCTTCACACAGATCGCCCAGGATCGCTTCGAACGGGCCATCGTCGCCAATATGGTAGCCCTCGGCTATGGCGTTGGACGTACCGACATCGTGCGACGCCAGAGCCTGGAGCAGTCCGTGCGGGAGCTTGTGCCGCCGGGAACGGCCGACCTCAATCTGGCGGCCCTTGCCGCTGGCCGAGAACTGGCCACGTCATCTCTGCCGGAGCGGGTCCCGACAGGCTGATCATTCAGTCCAGGCCCCGCGCCCGCGGGACCTGGACGGTGACCCGACAGCAGTCTTGCCCGTGTTCGATCCACACCATACCGTGACGGCATGGTGAGAAGACCCCCCAACGCCCGCCAGCGCTTCGAAGCGGCCCTCGACCAGCTGATCGAACAGGTCCAGCAGGACCGGCACATCCTCGCCGCCATTCTCTGCGGCAGCCTCTCTCACGACGAGGTCTACGACAAGTCCGACATCGATCTCGTCCTCATCTGCACCGACGACAAGAAGACCAAAGGCCATGGGGTGTCGCTGGTCGTGGACGACATCAATATCCACACCTCCGTCACCCCCAGGGACAGCTTCAAGAAGAGCATCGAGGGGGCGTCGACGAACTCCTTCTCCCACTCGACGTACGCCAAGAGCAAGCTGCTGTTCACCAAGGACCCCACCATCGAGTCCCTGTTCGACCAGCTGCACCACATCGGCTCGCGCGATACCGATTTCCAGCTGCTGCGCTCCGGCGCTGGCGCCGCCTACAACCTCTACAAGGCGCGCAAGTGGCTCGTCACCCGCGGCGATCTCGAGCTGACTGCGATCTGGCTCATCCGTGCAGCAGAATTTCTCGCTCAGATCGAGGCCGGTCTTGCCGGCGAGATTATCGGCCGTGAGGTCCTTCCCCAGGGACAGCGCCTCAACCCGGAACTGTTCGAGGTCATCTACACCGATCTGCTGAACAGGAAGAAGACAAAGAAGGCGGTTGGCCAGGCGCTGGACACGGCCGACGCCTACCTGGAACGCAAGGCGAAACGGCTGTTCAAGCCGGTCTTCGAGTATCTCCGAGCCGCGGGGGATGCCTGCTCGGCCACGGCGATCGACCACCACTTCGATCGCACCCACGACGTCAACCAGGTCGTGGCAGGCTGCGAGTACCTTGCCGACATCGGCCTCATCGATAAGGTCTCTACACCTGTACGACTGACCACTCGCAGCCAGATCGACGTCGACGAGCTCGCCTTCTTCTACAACGAGGACTGACCATGGCCAGGACGAAGGCGCGCCCCGGGACCGAACGCCGCGCCACTGTCGCCATCCACGGCGCCCGCGTGCACAATCTGAAGAACGTCTCCCTCGAGGTGCCGCGAGACCAACTCGTCGTCGTCACCGGCCTGTCCGGCTCCGGCAAGTCGTCCCTGGCTTTCGACACTCTCTATGCCGAAGGCCAACGGCGCTACATGGAGTCTCTGTCCACCTACGCCAAACGCTTCATCGCCCAGGTGGAAAAGCCCGACGTCGACTTCGTCCACGGTCTGTCACCGGTGATCTCCATCGAGCAGAAGACGGTGGGTCGCAACCCGCGCTCCACCGTCGGCACCCTCACCGACATCGCCGGGTATCTCAACCTGCTGTTCGCCACCGTTGCCGAGGCCGAGTGCCCACGCACGGGCGAGCCCACGCCGGTGGTCACCACGGGGCGCATCCTCGATGCCGTGATGGCCTTGCCCAAGGGCGCCACCGTCGAGCTGCGCGCCCCTGTGTTCCCCTACTACGATGAAGAGCTCGAGACCCTCTTCAACGACATCCGCAAGCAGGGCTGCCGCCGTGTCCTTGTGGATGGCAAGGTCGTCGACCTGTCCGACGAAGTGGATCTGGACGAGTCCTCTGTCGGTGAGATGGACGTCCTCGTCGACCGCTTCGTCATCGGTCCGGACGTCGACAAGCAGCTGAAGGCGGGGATCCAGCACGCTCTGCTCGTCGGCGACGGTCTGCTGGCCGTGCACATCCTCGACGGCGTCGGCAAAACCACGCAAGCCAGATTCCACAAGAACTTCGGCAGCCGGACCCACCACTTCGTCTACGGGGACATCTCACCCGAGTTCTTCATGTTCAACAACCCCGAGAGCGCCTGCCGCACGTGCGGCGGTATCGGCATGGACAAGAAGACCCACCCCGACCTGCTGGTGCCCGATACCAGACGCAGCATCCGCGGCGGCTGCTTCATCCGCGAGGCCTTCACCTACAGGCCCGACAACTGGTGGGGTCACGTCATCTACACCTTGTCGCAGCGGCTGAAATTCGACCTCGACGAGCCCTGGGAGAACCTGCCACAGAAGGTCCGCAACACGATCCTCTTCGGACTGGACAAGCCTTTCAAGCTGATGATGCCGCCGGATGCCAAGGAGAAAAAGGAACGCTGGTTGCGGCACAAGGCACAGTTTCGTGGCATCTGCAACAACATCGAGCGCAACTACCGCCGGTACCGTCAGAGAGACGTGGCCAACTCGGGCATGGAGCGCTGGCTCAACAGCGTCATGGTGGACTCCCCCTGCCAGGACTGCCACGGCTCCCGGCTGCGTCACACGCGGCTGCTGTTCAAGGTGGAGGGACGCACCGTACATGACTTTGGTGACCTGCATTTCGACGAACTCGCCGAGTTCATGGACAAACTCAAGCCCAGGGGGAAAGGGGCCGACGCCGGCAGGCAGGTCCTCAACGAGATCCGGAGCCGACTCAGGCTGCTGCTCGGCATCGGCCTCGATTACCTCACATTCAACCGGGCATCGGGCACTCTCTCGGGCGGCGAAGCCCAGCGCATCCGCCTGTCGACGCAGATCGGCTCCGGCCTGATGGGTATGCTCTACGTCCTCGGCGAGCCCTCCATCGGGCTGCATCCCAAGGACAACGCCAAGATGATCGCCACCCTGAAGTCACTGCGCGATCTCGGCAACACCGTCGTCGTCGTCGAGCACGACGAGTCGACGATCCGCGCCGCCGATCACGTCATCGAGATGGGGCCGGGGCCCGGGATCCACGGGGGCGAGGTGGTTGCACAGGGTACGCTCAGCCAGATCCTCAAATGCAAGGAGTCCCCCACAGGGCAGTACCTGTCGGGTCGACGAACGATCGAGTTGCCGCCGCGCCGCGGACGAACGGACACGACAACGGCAAGGCTCTCATCGTGCACGGCGCCCGTGAGAACAACCTGCAGGATCTCACCGTCGAGTTCCCTCTCGGCAGCTTCATCGCTGTCACCGGCGCCTCCGGCTCGGGCAAGTCGACCCTGGTCAGCGACATCCTCTACAAACGACTGTGGAAGGAGCTCGTCGACACCCGTACGCTGGCCGGCGACCATGACGCCGTCGATGGTATCGATCACGTCACCCGCGTCATCGCCATTGACCAGTCCCCCATCGGCCGCAACTCCCGCTCCAACCCGGCGACCTACATCGGCTTCTACGACAACATCCGCTCCCTCTTCGCCGCCACCGACGCGGCTCAGTCACGCGGTTACAAACCAGGCCGCTTCAGCTTCAACGTGAAGGGCGGGCGCTGCGAGGAGTGCCAGGGCGAGGGCTCGATCCGCACCAAGATGTACTTCATGCCCGATGTCGAGGTGCTGTGCGCCGCCTGTAAAGGCAAGCGCTACAATGCCGACACGCTGCAGGTGATGTGGAACGACCGTACCATCGCTGATATCCTCGACATGTCCATCGAGGAAGGCGCCGAGTTCTTCTCCGGGGAGAAAGCCATCGGCCCCAAGGTCGCCATCCTCGATGACCTCGGGCTGGGGTACCTCACTCTCGGTCAGTCTGCGACGACGTTGTCGGGTGGTGAGGCCCAGCGCATCAAGCTGGCCACGGAACTGAGCAAGCTGCAGCGGCGTGGTCATGTGCTCTACATCCTCGACGAACCGACGACAGGTCTGCACCTGGCCGACATATCAAGGTTGCTGGACTGCCTCCATCGGCTGGTCGCTGCCGGTCACACGGTGATCGTCATCGAGCACCATCTCGATGTCATCAAGACAGCCGACCACGTCATCGACCTGGGGCCGGAGGGTGGGCGCGGGGGCGGGAGAGTCCTGGTGGAAGGCACACCGAAGGATGTGGCCCGCTGCAAGGCGAGTCACACCGGACGATTCCTCAAGCAGATGGTGTAGACTGCGGCACCTCAGGCGAAGACGTCGAGGCGAAATCCAAGATGTGGGGCAACCGACGGGAACGGGCCCTCGCGCGGGGGTTCAACAGCCAGGCCCATCCCCCGCGGCCGGATGTCGGCCGTCCTCGGCACCGTCGTCGTCCGGTCCACCTCCGCCACCTTTGGTGCACGGGTGCCTACCGTGATGTCGATCTTCGACACCGGCACGATGTGGCTGAAATCGGTGATTCGCAAGAGACGTTCCTGTTCTCACACACCAAACAGCAGAAAGTAGTGGTAGGGCAGGATCGTCTCACTTGCCGACAGTGACAACCCGAGACCTTCCGCGATTCCGATGACAGTCTCCTCCGACACACGGTGATCGAGGGGCGGACCGGTGTCCATCTCCTCCGCCTTCCAGTCCACCACGACGATGCGGCCGCCCGGCCGTGTGATGCGAGCACACTCCCGCAGTCCGGCGGTCAGGTCATCGTATTCGTGGGTCAGATTGGCCAGGAAGACCAGATCCACCGAAGCGTCCTCCAACCCCGTCTCCACCGGACCGCACCCACCCACATCCACGTGGTCGATCCCCGCAGCTGTCAACCGCTCCTTGAGAGCAGCTCGCATCTCCGCCTGCAGGTCGAGAGCGTGAATCCTGCCTTTGGGGCCCACCGCCGCAGCCAGGCGCACAGTAAAGTACCCCGTCCCGGGGCCGATCTCGGCTACGACAGCCCCTTCCTGCAAATCCAGACGGGAGACGATCTCATCAGGCTTCTGCCAGGCGG
>PBSR01000147.1 GCA_002726335.1 Gemmatimonadaceae bacterium | reverse complement strand
CGACGCCGAGCAGATACTCCGGGAAGCCGCCGCGCTCGGTATACGCCTGACGAATCGGGTCGGTGGGAATCGCGGCGCGGGCGGGCGGCGCCTCCGGGATCGCTGAGACATCCGTTACCGAGGGCGACGACGAGCCACAGCCGGCGATCATGGCAACGGCCAGGACCCTTCCGAGATTCCTGAGACCCGGACACCAGATACTCCTCCACATCAACATCATCCTCGCCTCATTCTTCGACTCAGGGGACCCGGGATCGTCGTCGCCAGTTCTTGTGCCAGCCGCAGCAGGAGCTGACCGCAGCGCAATCCGTACGTCAGGGGTGCCAGCCGCCGCGGCACCCGGGGAAACACCTGCAGCAGCACGTCGGTCCTGGGAAACATGAACTCCCGCATCAGTCGCAGCCGGTCGCCACGGTGCGGACAGGTCCAGTTCCACAGGACCTCGCCGACGCAGGTCGAATGCCGGCTGCCGAGAACCCACTGCAGCACCCGCCTCGAAGTTCGGCCTGGCGCACATTCCGCATACCAGTCCCGAACGCTCGCTGGCAGGTCCACGCGGGCGGCGTGCAACAGCGTCAGGCCATAGAGTAACGGCAGGTTCAGCCCGCTGGCCTCAGCCCGGTATCGCAGACGCCCCCCGTCGAGAGTCCTGTCACCCAGCTGCAAAGCCAGATCCACAAGCCAGGTGACTCGTCGGTAGCTGTGCCGCAGTGCATGCGCTGCAGTATAGAGGACCTCGTCTTCGGCGCTCAACCCCCAGAACTGGAGCCCCTCCACCTGCACTCTGCGCCGGTGTGCCCAGATCTGCTCGGGGTCGAGCCATCCGGCACGGCGCCGGGCGGCAATGCGTTGACAGTGGAACAGATCATCGTGCAGATCGATGCCCACGTGCCGGCCGTTGAGCAGGTCGGGATAACGAGGCGTCGTCGTCCACCCCAGTTCTGTCAGCGCGTCAGTCACGTCGGCCGTGCGCCCCTCGGGACAGAGTAGATCGACATCGTCCATCGGACGGCACCCGGCGTCCGGATAGAAACGCAACAGAGCAGCGCCAGGCAGAAGCACCAGGTCATGGCCCTGCTGCTCCAGGATCCGCAACGCCTCGGCCAATTCCTGCAAGGCAACCGTCGTCGTCGTCGCCGTGCTGGCATGGGCACGATACCACGCGGCCGGCACCGGCCTGTCGCCGCCGGCCCTGGCCACGAACAGGCCTTCCAGTCCCTCGGTCACGATGGCCTCTTCGACGCCGACCGGCCAGGCGCCACCGACGACGCCCAGTCGGGCCATTTCGAGTGCCTGTTCGACTTGCCTCATTCTCCCGCTCCCGCCCCTCGGAGGCGACCGATGGTCGATCGTACGTGCAACAGCGCGACGCTGGCGTCCACCTCGAAACGCTCCATCAGGACCTGCACGATCTCCTCTTCCGACATCGGCTGGCGCCAACACTCACAGATCACTGCGGCCGTCTCGTTCAGATGGTGAATGCATCCTGCCACAGAATCGTACAGCAGTCCCCCGTCCACGAGACGACGGAACACGGGGTCGGTGGATTCCGGGATTCGGGTCATCCGGCGGCTCGAATGTCGGGTGCCAGCGTGCGGCTGAATTCGGCCACATCCGTCAGTGGCGCCGAACAGCTGGAATTGCGACAGACGTAGACGTGAAGGCTGCCATCGGCGGGCAGATGTCGCTCACGCAGCAGTGGCAACAGGTCTGTAGTCGAGTCGTCCGATGCAGTCTCGGCGCCGGAGATCACGCGATTTGGCAGATAGCTTTCGTGGGTGGTGCGAAGAAACGGCCGTCGCGCCTCGGCAGCTCCCATGAAGGTCAGTTCCAGAGGCCCGCAGCGGAACTGTGAGAGAGCACATGCCATATGACAGCAGGCCAGGGGAGAACTCTGCAGCAACCCGCCATAGGCCCGCAACGTGGCCTCGGCGCAATCGCGGAAACGGTTCACGTCGGTGAGAGTCGCCAGGCGCAACAGGGCGAGAGCGGCGAGGGAGTTCCCGGAGGGAGTGGCACCATCGAAGGGATTCTTCGTCCGCACGATGAGGTCAGACCTGTCGGCCTCGGCGTAGTAGAAGCCACCCTCCCCGTCCGTATCCCAGAAGCGTTCGATCATCTGCTCTGCCAGATCGACGGCGGAGGCCAGCCAGCGAGGCTCGAAAGTGGCCTCGTACAGATCCACGAGTCCGCCCACGAGGGCGGCGTAGTCGTCCTGAAAGGCATGGACGGAGGCCTGACCATCCTTCCAGCCGTGGCGCAGAGAGCCGTCGACGACGAGATGCTCGAGAAGAAACCGGGCAGCCATTGTCGCTGAATCGAGCCAGGCGCTCTCGCCGAAGGCTTCATACCCCCGGGCCATGGCGCTGATCATCAGACCATTCCATGCTGCCAGCACTTTGTCGTCCCGCCCTGGGGCACAGCGCCAGGCTCGGGCCTCGAACAGTCGCCGACGTCCATCGTCGATGGCCGACTGCAATTCCGTTCGGCTGACACCGAGAAGACGCGCCTGCTCGTCGATGTCGGCGCTGACATGAAGCACCGAGTCACCTTCGAAATTGCCCTCGGGTGTGATGTCGTAATAGGCGCACACCCGCTTCGCCGTGTGCTCATCGTCGATGACATCCTCTACCGCTTCCGGGGTCCAGACAAAGAACCTGCCCTCCTCCCCTTCGCTGTCGGCATCCTGTGCGGCACAGTAGCCGCCCTCGGCGCTCGTCATCTCGCGCACCACGTAGTCGAGTGTTTCACGCACAACCCGGCCGAACAGCGGCTTGCCTGTCGCCTGCCAGGCATCCACGTAGACCGGAACGAGGAGGGCGTTGTCGTAAAGCATCTTCTCGAAATGCGGGACCAGCCATCGCTCATCCACCGAATACCGGTGGAAGCCACCCCCGAGCTGGTCGAAGATTCCCCCCCGCGCCATGTGAGTCAGCGTGTGCACTGCCACCTGCAGCACCGCATCGTCACCGGTGGCGTGCCAGTGCCTGAGCAGCAGCGACAGTGCGGCGCTGTTGGGAAACTTCGGCCCTTGCAGGCTGAAGCCGCCGCAGCGCCCGTCATGCTGATCGATCAGAGCCTGTACCGCCGCATCCAGGATATCCTGGCAACGATCATCGTCGAGGTCATCGCCGCCATCCAGCGGATCGGCATTCTGCCGGAGAAAGGAACGCAATTTCTCCGCCTGATCCTCGACACGATCCCGCTGCCGTGCATAGTGCTCACTGACGGCCTGCAGCACGCGACGGAATCCCGGTCGGCCGTGGCTGTCCTCCGGGGGATAGTATGTTCCCCCATGGAAGGGCCGCAGGTCCGGCGTGAGGAAGACCGTCATCGGCCAGCCACCCTGTCCCGTCATCGCCTGTACGGCACTCATGTAGATCTCGTCGACGTCCGGACGCTCCTCACGGTCCACCTTGATGTTGACGAACCTGGCGTTCATCTGCGCCGCGATCTCCGAGTTCTCGAAAGACTCCCGTTCCATCACATGACACCAGTGGCAGGCCGAGTAACCGACAGACAGCAGGATGGGAAGATCCTCTTCCGCAGCCCGATTCAGCGCCTCTTCTCCCCAAGGATACCAGTCGACAGGGTTGTGGGCATGCTGCTGCAGATAGGGACTCGTCTCGCTGGCCAGGCGATTGGCGTGAGGGACGGCGACGGGGTTATCTGGCAACGGCCGGGCGCCTGGAAGGGAGGCAACTCAAGGAGAGAACGAGTGGGTAGTCGAATTTAAGGATGCTCTGTACGGTGGACAATCATCGGCGAGCCGAGCATCGAGTCGGCTCACCAGCGCCTGGAACTGACGCTCCGCGAACTGGCCCGCCTCGTGGCTGCCAGTCGACTGCCTGTGCAGCGGCCGCACGTCCTCCACGTAGGCATGCTCGTAGGCCGCCTGCTCCTCCAGTCCGAGCAGCGGCACACGCAACGAGCGGATTTCGACAAAGCTGATGTTCGGCGTACCCACACCATTGATGAGACTGCGGATCTGGCCCCATCCGAGTCGCGAGCGCAGAAAGATCCACAGGTAGTAGGGATTGAGTCCGGGTCGGAGGCGGATGAGGTCGACGAAACAGCCGATGTTGGCGGGCTCATCCTCCTCGTAGACGGCCACTCTGTTGCGTCCGAGGGCACCGCCACCGGAACGAGGCAGCAGCACGTCTCCGGCGCGAACGCGACTGCGCCGGGGATCGTGGGCGCTGTCTGGCAAGACACGCAGAGACCGCGAGGCGTGGAGGCCGGTCTCGGCAAAGTCCCCCTGTCGGATCGAGGCGATGCCGTCGACGACCGGCACGGGCTGCCCGCCAGTGACGATCGGCCCGTAGGTAAGCAGTTCGATGAAGTCGCCGAGCTCAGGGGCGTCGTCGAGGTCACGCCGGACGCGGGCCAGAGTCTGTTTTCCCACCCAGAAACCCGGATCCCAGCGACACCCACCCAGATCCCTACCTGAGACGACGGCGGCGCCGGTTACATCCTGACCCTGGTGCAGGCGGACCAGATCCTGCCGCATGGCCTCCAGGACCTGGGGCAACTTGCCACGCCCGGCATGCCGACGCTCCATCATCAGCGCGGGTGGTTGAGGGATCATGTCGATCTCCGGGACGCGGCGCAGAACGATGAGATGGGCCAGAGCGTTGAGGCCGGCCCGTCGGAAGGCACTGGCCGGCAGGGCGATGGCCGCCAGCAGTTGGGCCTGGCCCCCCACCCAGTCTCGGGCGACCTGCTCTCGGCGATTGCTCAGGACCCCATCGGAGAGGATGTAGGCGACCAGTCCCCCGGACCGGACCAGCCTCAGGGCGCGTTCCAGGAACAGCTCCTCCACTCGACAGTTGCCGGCCGGGTCGGTGAACCGACCATCCTGGCCAACGGCACGTGAGCCCCAGATCTGGTGCGGTGCGGCTGGCTCGGCCAGCAGGCGTCGGCGTTGTCCATCGGTCAGCAGGTCACGACTGCGGCCAAAGGGTGGATTGCCCACAGCGACGTCGGCACGCCAGTCGGACAGACGCTGGCCGGCATCGAGCAGACCATCTCCTGCCTCGACACGGGCACCCTCCGCGCTTCGGGCGTGAAGGACATGGGCGTCGAGTTCCAGGCCCAGGACATCGAGCCGGGTCGTAAAACCACCACGACACCCCTCGTCGAGCAGGATCCCGTCCCCCGCTGCCAGATCGATCACGCGCCGCTGTGAGGCCGGGGCCAGCATCTCGACGACGTGCCACAGGAAGCGGGCGACCTCGGTAAGCGTAAAGAACTGCCCGTGAGGAGCCGTGTGGCCCCGACGCCGACGGCGTGCCGCCGGAATGACCTGGTCGCTGTGTGCGATCGCCCCCACCGTCGTTACCCCAGACTCCCATCGAAGTGCCTGAGGATATTCACGTGATCATTCATTTCATAACTCTCAACTGATTGTGTCACAATCGCTTCCGTCACCTTTCGTCCTGACTGGCATGAGTGCTGCATTCAGTCTGCGTGGCGGACAGTCGGCAGAACGCTCGCTGGAATGTCCTGCCGCCCATTCCACTCACTCCCTTCGATCGGAGGATCGTATGTCCGAACTCAGGATGCCGGCCATCAACCAGGTGGCCCTTGCCGGGCGCCTCGTGCAGGACCCCGAGTTTCGTATCACCGACAACGGCACGGCACGGCTGACGAGCCGCATCGCCGTCAACCGCGCCTACCGCGACCGCAACGACGAATGGCAGGAGGAGACCTCCTTCTTCAACATCGTCGTCTGGCGGCAGCTGGCCGAGCGACTCGCCGACCGGTTGGAGAAAGGCACTCCCGTATTTCTCAGTGGCCGGCTGCGCTCGTACAGCTGGCGGGATGACGACGAGAACTCTCACTACCTCGTCGAGATTCAGGCGCGTACTCTCCAAGTTCTCGAACGCATCCCGTCGGGAGCCAACGGCACGGCCCAAGCCGACGGAGAGATCGAAGACGAAGTGGAGACGGAAAGCGAAGAGCTGGAGCTGGCCGCCTGACTCTCCCCACCGGCGGAGGCGGTGAAACTCGCCTCCGTCGGCCCTGCGAAACATCAGCACTCAAACAGGACCGCGATACCCATGCCGCCGCCAATGCAGAGCGCGGCGATCCCGCGGCGCACCTGGCGTCGGCGCATCTCGTGCAGCAGGGTCACAGCGACACGGGCACCGCTGGCTCCCACCGGATGTCCCAGGGCGATCGCGCCGCCGTTGACATTGACCCGATCCACATCCCAGTCGAGTCGACGCCCCACGGCCAGAACCTGTGCCGCGAAGGCTTCGTTGACTTCCAGCAGGTCGATGTCGTCCAACGTCAGATCGTTACGCTGCAGCAATTGCTCTATGGCCGGGGCCGGTCCGATCCCCATCACCCGTGGATCTACCCCCACCGACACCGAGTCGACGACACGGGCCAGTGGTTCGATGCCGGCAGTCTCGGCCACGGCCTCGGAGATCACCGTCATCGCCGCGGCACCGTCGTTCAGACCGGAGGCATTGCCGGCCGTGACCGTGCCCTGCTTGTCAAAGGCGGGGCGTAGCTGACCCAGCCCTTCCAGAGAGACGTCCTTTCGGGGGTGCTCGTCGACGTCGAACACCGTCGGCTCACCCCGGCGCTGCGGAATCTCCAGGGGGACGATCTCGTCGGCAAAGCGGCCCGCTGCGTGAGCCGCAGAATAACGGTCCTGGCTCAAGAGGGCGTATCGATCCTGCTCCTGGCGCGAGATACCGTATTCGCTGGCCAGATTCTCCGCAGTGGTACCCATGTGGCAGTCGTAGAAGCAGTCCCACAGACCGTCCATGATCATCAGATCCGTCACCTGCGAGTGCCCCATACGCTCGCCCCAACGCGACCCGGCCAGCCCGTAGACGACACCGCTCATGCTCTCCATGCCACCGGCTACGACGACCTGGGCGTCCCCTGAACGCACGGCAGCTGCCGCCAAGGCGATGGCCTTCAGCCCGGAACCGCACATCTTGTTCACCGTCATGGCCGGCGCGGAGTAAGGCACGCCCGACTTGACGGCCGCCTGCCGCGCCGGATTCGGCCCCTGGCCGCCCTGGTAGATCATGCCGAGGATTACCTCGTTCACGGCCTCCGCGGCAACGGCAGACCGCGAAATCGCCGCCTCGACGGCTACCTGACCCAACGTGACGGGGGTGACGTCGCGCAGGGCGCCGCCGTACGTTCCGATCGCGCTGCGCACCGCGCTGGCGATCACCGCCTCAGCCATCCGGCTCTCCTTACATCTGATTGACCAGGTTTATGCACGTATCTATCTTACGAAAATTACATGTACTTAAGAACTACTGCGTGAGGAGTGCGCCGGCGACATGGCCTGGGCGAAGAGCAAGGACTTTCTCGAACGATTGCAGTTGGGCAGCATCGTTCTCTACCTGATCTGCCTGGGTGGATATACCATCGACCGGGTGGGCCTGGCATGGGATCACGTTCGCGCTGATCTGTTCGGCTTCGCGTTCTTCTCGTTTTTCATCGCATCGACGATCCTGCTGCGCTTCGAAGAAGGCGGCGCCGACGACGAGGACGAGACGGCGACTAGCTGAGCGCGGTAATGTTGTTGGGGCAGTAGCTCAGTTGGGAGAGCGCGGGCTTTGCAAGCCTGAGGTCGTCGGTTCGATCCCGATCTGCTCCACCAGTTACAAGCCACCCCGCTGGACTCTCGTCCATGCGGGGCTTCTCTTTTGGCATCTGCAGACGTAGACGCCACTGCGCAGCGAGTACTGACCTCAACAGAGCGCATGAGCAAAGGGCACGAAGCGTACCAGTATTCGGCAATTCCCGCTGGCTTCTATGATCGCGTGTACCGGGAAGGCTCTCAGGTCCGCCGCTTCTGGCACCGCTACAAGTTCCAATGCGTTTCGGAGATGGTTCCTGCGGGGGCCAGGAGCCTGCTCGACGTGGCGTGTGGGCCGGGCTCTCTCATGTCTATCGCACACCAGACCGGTCTGCAGAGATTCGGGACGGACGTCGCTCTGGGGCAGATCGACTACGCGGCCAAGGAGTACGGCGATTCGGCGACACGCTTCTGCGTCTCCCGGCTGCCGCACCTGCCGTTTGCCGATGAGAGTGTGGATGTCGTCACGCTGGTAGAGATCCTGGAGCACCTGCCGGAGCCCGAGGTCCGAGCCTCCCTGGCAGAAGCGTTCCGTCTATTGAGACCCGGTGGCACGTTGATCCTGACGACCCCCAACTACCGCAGCCTGTGGCCCCTGCTCGAGGTGGTGGTGAACCGCCTGGGCGGGATCAGCTACGAAGAGCAGCACATCAGCCGATTCAATCCGATGACGGCGCGGCGGGTCATCGAAGAGGCCGGCTTCGGCGTGACCCAAGTCTCGTCGTTCTTCACCCTGGCGCCCTTTGCCACGGCGCTTTCCTGGCGTCTCGGAGTAAGGCTACACCAGTGGGAGCGCCGATGGCTGAGGGGGACGGGAGCCTTGATCCTGGCCAGCGCTATCAAGCCGGCCAACTTGCCCTGATCCGACTCACTCATCCGTTTCAGCTGTGACGGTAGACCCCCTCGATCTCCAGCGCACGAGTGTGCTCCGGAATAGGGACTTCGGGTTCGGCACCTGAAGCACTCGGTGGCACACGAGGGCAAACGCGGAGATCGCCCCTAGTGCGGCCGGCATGGCAGCAAAGGCCCCCCGAACGGGATGCCACAGAATCCCCATCAACGACAGGGCAATGAAGCCGGCAACGAAGATCACTAGGGATTCCAGTGGTGGCTTGAGTCTCAGATACACTCCAAAAAACGCCCCAAACCCCACCCAGGATAGCGTGGCCACAACGCACCAGACAGACTGCTCGCCAGGTGAGAGCAAGGGGTAGATGTCCCTCAAAGCCATGCGGGCGATGATCCATGCATTCGCCTTCACCTTGTTCTTGAGATACTCCCACGGATAGAGGGATACATACTTCATCCACATGCGGAAGAAGAGATGATCCGCCTTCGGTGCGCCGCCGATAATGGCACGGTCTGCCTCCGAGATGGCCACCTCGAGCTCCCTCGCCTTCGCTTCGATCAGGTCTCTGTTCCAGACAAACTTGTCTGTGTCGTCGATGCCAAGGGAGTTCTCGAAGACCCCTATGCCCAGATACACCATCGAGAACGTCGCGTGGTTGTCATATTGGGGCCGCACGTGCTCAAACCCCATTTGGCGGTCTCGGTATCCCCGGAGTCCTTCAACGAACAGGTCAAAGCCAGCAACACCGAGAAGTGAGACCACCAGGATTTGGACCAGGGTCTTGGCTGGTCTTGCGAATCGTAGGAAGAACAGCGGTGCGCAGATGCCAATCACGATCAGTATGACGGAGCGGTTGGCGCTGTGGATCACCGAGATGTAGCGGAGGAAGAACGCGAGCAGGAGGAACGCACCGAGCCAGTACCGCATGCTCTGGGGTCTGTGTCTGAAGACCTGACACAGCATGATACAGAAGATGCCGGCGAGCAAAGGCGCGACGGTCACCATCCCCTGGATGGGGTAGTCCATGGTGAACAGCGTCTGCGTTCTGTACGAGAAGAGCAGGCTTGCGCTGGTTGCGAAGATCGTGGGATGGAGCAGCCAGTTGCCGTGGTAGACCGACAACAGTACGCTGAACAGCCAGACTGCCATCAAGTACATGACGTAGTTTCGCAGCAACAGCGTTGCCACGGTGGGTCGAATGTCAGAAACCATGGCAGCGAGGTCCCAGAATACGGCGTCAAGATGATCGTAGTCTGTATCCTCGGAGAACTGCTCAAGGCGTTCGTACTGATGCGGATTGTCTGGCCGCTTGTGAGACTCTATCAGCAACGGAACAGCCAGATCTGCTGCGATCTCCGTCGACTGCAAAAAGGGCTGCGGATTTCCGAGGTCGGCTATGTCAGACTGTTCGATCGTCAATGCACTTTGAGGATCGAGGGCCAACCAAAGCAGGATGACCCCGTTGACCGCACACGAAACCAAGATCCGGTGAAGCGTGAACGTCTCCGTCAAGGCGGCGGCGTAGCTCCTGTTGTGAGACTGCATCGAAGACGGATCGCCGATACCGCCTGAGGCCATTCTTATCTCATCCCCGTGGGCGTCGAAAGCAGCTCACGACTACAAGGGTTTGCGGAGCGCGGTTCAGCAAAGAAAGCAACTGAGGGTAATGACGACAGCAAGGGACGAGCCAGTAGCGCCTCTGACTTGCCCGGCCAACCGGTGGCTCTGGTTCGCGTCGCTGGCCTTCGGCCTCGGCGTGATCGCCCTCCGTTTCGACGAGTATGTCGTGGGCTCCATCACCGATGACGCGGTCTACACGGAGTTGGCCCGCTCGCTCTCCGAGGGGCGTGGTCCAGCCATCCATCTGGGCGACTGTACCTCCTATCATCTTCGTCAGTTGTTCCCCCTTGGCTATCCACTCGTACTTAGCGCCGTCGCCTGGGTAGCGCCGACGTCCACCTCAGCACTCAAGCTCCTGTCGGTCGCAGCGACGCTCGTTACGGCGATCCTGCTTTTCAAGCTTCTCCAACCGCTGGTATCGCCAACGGGGCGCCTGGTGCTCGTGAGCCTTGCACTCCTCAACCCCTGGACGATCGCCTACTCGAATCGAGTCCTCAGCGAGGCCGTCTATGCTTCCTGTTCGCTGGCGGCGACGCTCGCGTATGTGACATGGCGTAGCCGACCGGCAATCTCATTGCATACATTTGCCGTCGCTGCGCTACTGGGATTGAGCGCCAGTGTACGGACCGTCGGCCTGTCTCTGATCAGCGCGGTGCTTGCGGACCTCTTGCTGAGACGAGACTGGCGTCGATTCTGCGTGCTCGCCCCTGCAGTGGCGTTGGCGCTGGCGCCACAGATCTGGGCAACGGGAGGCGACCTGATCTCCCAGGGCTACCATGTCCAGGTGTTCGAGCACGGCGATGACGCTGTCGCTCGGGTCTTCTCAGCCGCACATCACTTCACGGCGTACCTGAAGCAGCTGCCTGCAGCCCTCGTTCCTGCCTTCGGCGATCGCTTGCAGGCCATGGCTGCATCTCGTGGACTCGAAGGCGTCTACGTCGTTGCCACGTCGCTTCTCGGCTTCTGCCTGCTCAGCGTTATCACTCTGGGCCTGTGGTCTGTCCCCGATCAGGGCCGGCGTAGCTACCGTGTGATCGGGGTCTACCTGTTCTTGTATGCCGGAGCCATGCTCAACTTCCTGAGCGGACCTTGGGGCATCCAACTCCGATTCCTGGTTCCGGTGCTGCCATTCCTCTACCTGGGTCTGTTCATCGGTGCAAGGCGGTTGGCCGCCCTCATGTCGGGATCGTCAGAGCGCCTCGCCATCGCAGCCATGGTGGCCATTTTGCCGGTTTCGGTAGCCCACAACGTCTACCGTATCGCAGACCCAATGGGAAGCTCCCGTTCCGTCTCCGGTCGTGGATTCGTCGACTATTCCCGAGGGATGGACTGGTTCAGGGCGAATTCGGCTCCTGACGCGATGATCATGGCTTCGTACCCTCTCGAGAGGCACATACACTTCGGCCGTCCGACCGTCGCCTGGCCATCGTCATCTGCCATCGGCAATCTTCACTCCGTGGCGCAGAAGTGTAACGTCCGATACTTCCTCGTCGCTCCGGGAGATCCCGAGTCACCGGACGAGCTCAACGACACCGAGAGAGCCAGGCTGGCCATCCTGCGCTCGTGCCCCCAACGGTTCAGGCCTCTTCTCGACAGCCCCCACCAAAGCCTGTACATCTTCGAATCCATCGACGAGTGATGCTAGCCGGTGGCATCGCTTTCTCCTATGAGACCAGGCCGCTGCGGGCGATGGCGAACGTCTCCGTCATCGGGCCCCGTAGACCAGCCCCATACTGACCAGGCCCCAGAGCAACAGATTCAACTGCAGGGCGCGATCCCGCCAGAGCCAGACGGTGGGATCGTCCTCCTCGCCTCGATGTACCAGATAGAGATAGCGGAGAACGCCGTAGAGCACGAAGGGAATCGTCCACTGCATCTGCCGGCTGGCCGTGACGCCCCCTTCGCCCACTCCCATGGCGTACAGGGCGTAGCAGACGACAGTGGCTGAGGCCAGAACGGACATGACCTGGTCGAGATAGACCACGTCGTAGGCGCCCAGCGACTCCCTGTGTTGGGCCGCATCGGCCTCCAGACGAACGAGTTCGCCGCGGCGCTTGGCGGCGGCGAGAAACAGTGTCAGGGTGAAGGTGCAGAGAATGAACCATGTGGAGATGTCCACGGCGATGACGACAGCCCCACCGACAGCACGGAGCAGGAAGCCTGAAGCGACGATCAGAATGTCGACGAGGGCGACGCGCTTCAAGCGCAGCGTGTAGGCCAGGTTTATCGACACGTAGATCAGACAGACGACAGCGAAGTCGGGATGCAACAGAGCAGCGCCCACCAGCCCACCGGCGAACAGCACAATGGCACCAAAGAGCGCCACTGGACGTGACAGATCGCCACTGGCGATAGGGCGACTGCTCTTGGCGGGGTGCAGACGGTCGGCTTGGGCGTCTGCCAGGTCGTTTACCAGATAGACGGCCGAACTGAGCAGTACGAAGACGACGGTCGCCAGCAGGGCCGTCACCAGATATGGCGGGTCGAGCAGGTGTTGGGAAAACACGACTGCCGCCAGGACGACGCCGTTCTTCACCCACTGTCGAGGTCGAGTCGTTCGGAGGAGTGGTACAATCACCGCAACGCCCGTTCAGCGTCCGCCCGCCCGGCGTCAGCCTCTTCGGCTACCTTCAGAATTCGGTCTCCGGGTCCTCGAACGTGCGATCCGGACCCATCTCCTTGGCCTTATCGAGAGCGATCGCCAGCCGACGCAGAAAATCCTCCACCAGCTCCTTGACGACCACCTTGGCACCCTCCGGTGTCGGCTTTCTGGAGACAACGCCGAAGCTCAGTGTCAGTGATATCTGATCACTGCCACATTCGAACTGACGGTTCATGACACGTGCCCGCAGGGTCAGCGACCGACGCTTGACCCGCGTGACGTCGCCGTTCGGCACGAGGAGGATGAAGTTGGCGCCATCGAGGTGGACGAGTTTCTCCTCCTCCTCGACGTTGTCAGACAGGAAGTTGGCGACACCTTCTACGATCTGATCGCCGCCTTTGCGACCATACTTGGCATTGTGTTCGCCGAGATTGTCCGGCGCCATCATCACGCATCCCAACGGCAGCCCTTCGGCATTGGCGGTGCTGATCGCCTGCGGCAACATGGCGGTGGTGAAGAAGACTTTGTTTGGAAGTCCGGTGTGAGAATCGGTCCCGGCGATACGCATCCAGCGTCGATTGCTGGCCCGAAGTTTGTTGTTCTCATCCTTCAGGCGGGCGATCTCCGCCTGAAGTTTGGGCACCGTATTGTCGCCAGATGGTTCCGTCATTCCCGTGCCTGCGATTCGAATGTTTGCGGGTTCTACCGGAGAGAAGCTAAATTACACTCAGACAACACGATCCCGCAAGAAAGACAACCCCTGACACTCTGGATTCTACCCGTAGCCTTCGCCCTCATCGGGTTGGTGGCCGGCGTCGCCGCGTGGCGCCAGCGCCAGCGCCGTAGCAACCGGCTGCAGCTGCGCCTGCTCGCGGGACGCCGACGCCTCCTCGGCGAAGAGGTCGACTCGCGCAGTGAGCGGCTGTCAAGGTTGAAACCTGAGGAACTAGCTGCCGATCGACGCGCCGCGGACTCGGTCCTCGATGGCATCCACATAGCGTTGCTCGACCGCGAGGCCCATCTACAGAACCTGCAGGACCTGGCCCACCTGCAGCAGCACCAGCTGGCGATCCTGCGACACCGGCATCAGGAGCTGTCGACGCAGATTCCTCAGCAACCGGCGCCGCCACAGGTCGGATCCGACGGCTCGATCATCGACCAGCGCGAACAGCTCGAGGATCGGTTCCTCGAGACGCTGCAGCAACGCGAAGATACGCCGAAACCCCGGCGACGGCGTCGACGCAACTGAGGCGCTGACCGCGGCCCAGAAACGAACGCAGGCGACTTCCGGAACCCTGGAAGCCGCCCTCTGTACTGCCACCGATCTGCTGTTGCCGACCGCGTCGCTGGAGTTTCCTACACTTCCAGGATCTCCGCTTCCTTGCTCTTGATGATCTCGTCGATGCGTTTGACGAAGTCGTCGGTGATGATCTGAATGCGGTCGTGCGCCCCCCGGGACTCATCCTCTGAGACCTCGCCGCCCTTCTGGGCCTCGTCGATGAGATCGAGACTGTCCCGCCGCGCGTGCCGCACCGCGACCCGCCCCTCCTCGGCCCGGTGCCGGGCGACCTTCGTCAGGTCGATACGCCGCTCTTCGGTCAACTCCGGAATCGGCAGGCGGATGACCTGGCCGTCGTTGCTGGGATTCAGTCCGAGGGTGGCGTCGGCCCGGATCGTCTTCTCGATCTCGCCGATGATGCTGGCCTCGTACGGCTTGATCATCAGCAGGCGCGGCTCGGGGGCGCTCACCGTCGAGAGCTGATTCAGGGGCGTGGCCGTGCCGTAGTAGTCGACGCGGACGCCGTCGAGCAAGGACGTGGTGGCCCGCCCCGTGCGGATTCCGGCCAGATCGCGTTGCATCGCCTGCAGCGCCGTCGCCATGTGCTGCTCGGTCTCACTGAGGATTTCATCGATCATGAGTCACCCTCCCGACCCCATGTGGGCCGATCTCCGTTGTCAGGATTCGCCAAGACGGAAACAGGAGAAACGCTGAATCGAGATCTTCTCGCCGATCTTGGCCGTCAACTCTGTGAGCAGATCCTGGATCGTCTTATCCGGATCTTTGACGAAGGACTGCTCCACGAGGCAGACTTCCTGAAAGTACTTGTCGAGTCTCCCGGTGACGATCTTCTCGGCGATGTGCTCCGGCTTGCCTTCGTTCTTGGCCTGCTCGAGATAGATCTCCTTCTCCTTCTCCACAACGGCCGGGTCGATATCCTCGCGCGACACGGCCACCGGTCCCTCGGCGGCGATGTGCATGGCCACACCCCGGGCGAAATCCTGGAAGTCGTCTGTCCTGGCCACGAAGTCGGTCTCGCAGTTGACCTCGACCAGCACGCCCAACCGGCTGCCCGGATGAATATAGGACATGACGACACCTTCGTTGGCATCCCGACCGGCGCGCTTCTCAACGGCGGCCATGCCCTTCTTCCGCAGGTGGTCGACCGCCTGCTCCAGGTCGCCCTCGGTCT
>PBSR01000146.1 GCA_002726335.1 Gemmatimonadaceae bacterium | reverse complement strand
CGGCGGCAAACCCTCCGATCCGTGGGGACCCTTCGAAGTGTTGATGAAGCTGCGCCAACACTTCGAACTGCAGAACGTCATCCACTGGATCAAGTCCATCGCCATCCAGAAAGAAGACGTTGGTCGTTATCCGGGGATCACCGGCAATGTCTCCGTCGGCCACTACAAGCCCATCAACAGCCCCCGGTACGTCAACGACTGCCACGAGTACATCTTCCACCTGACGAAGACGGGCAATGTGCCGCTGGATCGGCTCGCCGTGGGAGTGGAATACCAGGACAAGTCGAACGTCGCCCGCTGGAATGGCGCCAAGGAGGACGTACGTTGTCGGGGCAACACCTGGTTCGTCCCCTACCGAACGATTCAGAGCCGTGACAAGCAGCGGCCGCACCCGGCAACCTTCCCGGTGAAGATCCCGGAGATGTGCGTGCGGCTCCATGGACTGGATCGCACCCGCCGTGTCGCCGATCCCTTCCTCGGCATCGGCTCATCGGCGGTGGCCTGCGTACAGCTGGGAGTGGACTTCGTCGGTTTCGAGAGCGACGTCGACTACTGGTCCCAGGCCTGTGTAACCGTCGACGAGGCGCTGGCGGCACGCACGAAGGAGACCACGTGATCGACTTCCATACCGCGGATCTCTGCGACGAGCACGAAAGCCTCGTTGACGTGGCCGAACCGATGTTCACCAGCTACGGTGGCCGACGATCCTTCGGTGGTCCCATCGTCACCTTGAAGGTCTTCGAGGACAACTCCTACGTCGCCCAGACCGCGACCGCCTCCGGAAAAGGCCGCGTCCTCGTCGTCGACGCTGGCGGGTCGCTGCGCTGCTCGATCGTCGGCGACAATGTCGCTCAGACCGCCTGCGACAGCGGCTGGGCCGGTCTGCTCATCTTCGGCGCCGTCAGAGACAGCCGCGCCATCGCCGGTATCCACATCGGCCTGCAGGCTCTCGGCACGGTCCCCCGGCGAAGCATCAAGTCCAACGTCGGTCAGCGCGACCTGCCCGTACGCTTCGCCGGCATCACCTTCACCCCCGGCAACTACGTCTACTGCGACGAAGACGGCGTCCTCGTCGCCCCCCGGGATCTGCTGGCGTAGGGTTATTCGTCCGCGCCGCATGCCTGGATGAAACAGGCACTCGTCGACGTGTACCCGATGACGTGCTCGAAGTTGCGGAACATGATCTTCCGCAGCCAGCCACCCTCCTCCAGCGACTCGTCCACCGTGTCCGGGTACTCCGCCGAGTGCGTGCAGTCGCGCAGTAATACCACACGGTAGTTGTGCTCCACAGCGCCGGCACACGTCTGATACAGACAGGCCCGCTGCGAGAAGCCCACGGCGATCAGCGTCCTGATGTCGTGACAGCGCAGGTGGTAGTCCACATGCGTCTCGTGGAACCCCGACCATTCCCGCTTCGGAAAGTCGGGCTCCGTCGCCAGCGGCTGAATCGAAGGCGAGTACTTCGGCACCACCGGCCCGCGCGGTGGTGCGCTCCGCTCGGCAGCTCCCGCATTCCCCCACCGCGTCCCGTGGATCTCCCGCTTGATACTGCCCGGTTCATCGGCCAGCGAGAAGTCATTGTGAATGAAGATCACATGCATCCCCACCTGCCGCGCCGCCACCAGTGCCGGCGCGATCCCCTCCTCGACATACGGGTTTCCCTCGCCGCAGTCCGAGTCCACCACCATGAACGCCGTCCGCTCCAGCTCGAGCTCCAGCGTATCGAACACATGCCCATCCCCCTCATGCTCGCCAGAGTAGTAC
Source organism: Gemmatimonadaceae bacterium (assembly GCA_002726335.1). Next base: position 10,533 of record PBSR01000146.1, on the reverse strand, counting down.
CCGGCGCCCCCATACCACCGAACCGGCAGATCCAGCCTGCTCATCTCAGCCTCCCTCATGATGGACTCCAGTCTGTATCAGACGGACCAGTCGCAGTGATGCCACCGACGTCTGTTCTCCGCCCCACTTTGCCAGGAAACTGACAGACTGTGATCGATCGAGAACGAAGTCGATGGAGTACGCCGACCCGGCGAAGGGCAGTGTCGTCCACCAGCTGGCCTCGGTCTTCTCCACAAGCGGGGGCAGGAACTCGAGTACGGTTTTATACGCCGCAGGGCGATCCGGCGAGATCCAGCGCCGCATCGCGTCATGCAGCCGGGTGTCTTCGTGGGAGTTCATCGCCAGGACTGCCATCATCACAACAGGCGGATCTCGTAGCAACCATCCTTGCCATGCTTGGCCCTGGGTCTCGAAAACTGCCCGGTACCGACCTGCCGCGATGGCTTCCGGCGATGTGGCAAAAAAACCACGCTCCTGGGAGATAGTGGGGGACGTGGCGAGCTTCACCTCTTGCTCCTGGTAGACTGCACCCATATCCACTACGCGTACGAAGATTCGGCTCGAGTCTATCATCGAATCCGATGGATCCGCGAAGACTACACCGGCGGTACCGTAACCGGAGTCGGTCACTGGGAATGCGGCGCCGAAGGATCCGGAGAGGATCGGCCAGTGGTAGCGTGTTTCCCATGGAGTCATCGCTGGCAGGGTCGCCCGCTGGGTTACATAGAGGAATCGCGCAACCGCGGATGGCTCCGAACGCGACGTATCGTCCAGGACCATGACCTGCCCCGTTCCAGGTGCCAGAACAGGGAGGTGGTTGGCCTTGGCGGTCCGTACGGCCATCGGTGGACCATCCGGGCTCGATAGGGCAGCGATTGCGGAGATGATGGGGGCCGGGCCAGGCGAATTGCCATCCATAGTCCCCAGCCGTGGGAGGTCGGTCGTGCCCAGCCTCGTAGCGGCAGGCGAGTGCCCCCATAGTGTGGGCATGCCCAGTGCGCCCACGACCAGACTCCTGCGGATCCACGGGGCCAGCTCGTTGTGGAACAGAAGGCACCACAGGGCGCTCAGCAAACCGGTCCACAGAATCAGATCCGTTGGCGTCACGTCCTGACCGAAGTCCAGAAAATGGGCCTCCCACGGATACAGCCGTCCGATGGAACGAAGCGCGAGCTGCCCGCCTCGAAATCCCAGCTCAGGTACGGGCAACATGGTCAGTACCGATTCCCAGCTCAGGACGAGGGCGGCCGCGAACATGAGATGACCTGTGACATGCCGGCGCAGTCCATCGACTGCAGCCGCCACGCCGATGAACGCCGAGGGAAGCGCCGTGATGAGCAGTCGACCCGGAAGCGTGACCCCCTCATCCCAATAGGGCAGCAGACCGCTGACTGCACCTGTCGTCGCCCAGAGCACCAGGCATGTTGCCAGCCTTCGATCGCGACGCCATAAGAGGATCCCCCAGCCCAACCAGGCAAGGAGATAGAATGGCGCGCTATTGGCGAGACCCATTCCGCCGCTGAGCCAGTAGCGTGGAATTGTGCTTGTCAGAGCACTGAGGTCAGCAGCGTCTTCCGGGATGGCATTTCCCGGTCTCAAGTGGCCAAGCCAGTCATCACTGACTTGCAGGTTGTAGGTCAGCAATCCGGCGACGCCAAGTATTGCAGGGACGGAAATGGCCAGGAGACAGTGGGATCTCCGAGGACTTGACCATGCCTGACAGAGCACCAGCCCTGCCAGAGGCAGAGCCATGAAGAGCATTCTTGGGTGGAGAAAGGGCAGGCAGGCCAGCGTGGAGACAATCACCACAAGCAACAGAGGTTCCGTGGCGCCAGGATCCCTCTACCGGCCCTTGGGTATCAACCAGTGAGAAAGGGCCGCAAGGCACATGAGGGCAATGAGCAACCCGACCACATCGGGATACATCTGCGAACTGTGAGTCAGCAGAGGCGGCGTCGACGCGGCGCAGATGGTCGTTATCCAGGTTGTGGTGGCAGAGAACCCGATCCTGCGCAGGAACGCATACGTTGCCGCCACAGCAAGCGCGGTGAGAATGGCCATGAACAGAGCGCCGCCCAGGCGTGGGTTGGCGAACAGGTCGAGAGCCAGACCATAGGCCGGCACCAGAGCGACTGACAGTCCCACAGGATGAAGGGAGTAAACCTTGCCTGCAGGAGATGACGGTGCCGCTTCCACCGGGGACTCTGTGGGATGAAACTCCCTGGTGAAGCCGCGTTTGAGATTGTTCGCCAGATCCGTGTCACCGTCATGGATCAGACTCTGTGTCACGCGCAGGTACTGACTCTCATCTCCGTGCGGCATGACCATCTGGCAGAAATAGAGGGTGTAAGCCAGATAAATCCCCGAGGTGGCCAGAAACAGCTGAGGCATGACAGTCAGAGATCGCCTGGGTGGTCCAACGGCAATTCGACCACACCTGATTCTCGACACGCCGCCCCATGCAAGTGCCAACACCAGCGCCCAGTCCACCTCGGGCGCCCACAACATCGCCACCACGGGAAACGTTGCGCCCACCACCTGCCACAGCGACAACAGCCGCATGGTGATAAGGATCGCCAGCAGCCGCGACCAGCGCGCCGTCAGGTCGGTGGTGTCCATCAACCATGTGGCGAACGCGAACGTGAGACACAGTGCCCAGGGCACCCAGACACCCTGGGACCATGCTCCCAGATCGGCAGACATGGAAAGGACGTGGCGAGAGAAGCCAATCTGCAGCTCGCACGAGCTGAGAGCGTACCAGGCGCAGACGAGGATGACGAGTAACGCCAGCTCCGCCAGGCCTCCTTGGAAGCGCTCCTTCATGGAATCGACGCTCCTGCGGAACCGGCCCACTACCCGAACGCAGCAGGCTTCGGCGTCGCCGGCGGCCAGTACCCGGCCGGATCTTCATCCCACTCCGTACCACACATACGCGAGATCACCTTCCACTCGGCCGCTGTCAGATGAGCGTGATTGTGGAACAGGAAACGCTGCAGCCCCGCCTCGGCCGAGGCCGTCAGAATCCGGTAAAGATCCCCCGACGTCATCGGGTCACCGGCGTGAGGCATGCGCCCCGTGTCCACCCAGGGCAGGATCTTGTTCGGGTCGCTTACCGCGGCCAGGGCGCGTTCGGTTTCTTCCCGCACGACCTCGTCAAAGAACGCCTGCGGAAATCCGAGCTCCATATCCGCCAGTGACTCCACCTCGGGCAGGTGCACCCCGAGCCAGGCGCGGGCCACGGTGAAGCACTCGGTTTCGGACAGGCCTGGATTCCACGCCTGGATCTGCTGCACCCAGCGCGCTACGGTGCCATACAGGCCGTCGAAGCCACGGTGCCAGAAGTAATGCTTCACCTGGAAGATGTCGAGAATCCCATCCCAGGCGGTATAGTCGATGGCCGTCATGCCGCTGAAGACGGCGGAGCGCAGGCCGTTTCCGAGCAGCAGCTTGCGCGGCAGCTTGTCGAGTTCGTCGCGGAAAGCACGAGCCGTGGCCAGACCGTCGTCCCGCCGCCAGCGCAACCAGTAGAGGGCATCCTCCGTCAGGTCGAAAAGATTGATGCCCTGCAGGAATCCGTGGTCGCCATAGTAGCCGACCATCTTCGAGGTAAAGCTCTGGAAACGGCGGTGCACATGGGCCCGGCCGGCTTCGAGTCTGGCCGCATCCCATCCTCGAGCCGTGGCCGTCTCCTTCTCGGGATCCCGTAGCTCGCGGAACACGGCATTGCCGTGATGGTAGGTCAACTCGTACGGCGACTCCGTCCAGCCGTCCATCAAACCACCGTCGGCCTGCGGAAACGCGGCGAACACATCTTCCCAGATAGCCGCTTGCAGCTGCGCCCCGTGAGGATCTTCCTCGATGGGCAGACCCGATGCCCGGTGCGTGCCCTGACCCGGGCAGAAAATCAGCACCCCCCAGCCGCGGGCCCTGGCGTTGTCGAGCATATTCTGCAGCCGCTTTTCCTTGTCGGCGTTCAGCGGCGCGTCGGTGGTCTCCAGCTCGATTCCCCGTCGGCGGAAAATCTCGGGATCGGAGCGGTACGCCGGCACCGTGAACCCGCCATCGTCATCGGCGAACAGCAGCCTGCCGAAGACGAGGCCACGGATGCCGCCCGCTTCCCAGGCGTCGAAGATGCGCTCGTAGTCGTCGACCACATCCTCGAGGGGCTGACCGATTCTGATCCAGGGCTGCAGCATGTCATGCGTCTCCTATGAAAACGGGGGCAGCACACTCGTGCAGCCCCCGTTCCTTGGACGTCCGTGTGTACTTCTTAAGGGTCGTCGTCGTCTTCCCCGAGCTCCGATTCCAGCAACTCCCAGCTGTCCTCCACCTGTTCGCCCGCCAACTCGTCGAACAGCTCCAGCTGTGCCGCCTCCAACTCCTCCTGCTCCCGCGCGCGTGCCAGGCGCACCCGCTCCAGTTCCAACCGCTGGTCGGGGAGCAGGAGAGTTTCGAAGGAGAGGAAGTACTCCTCGCGCAGCCGCCGGTAGTCTTCCGTCGTCAACATCTCACCGCTGGAACGGAGTTGGGCGACCTGATCACGAAGTCGCGCCAGCAGGGACAACCAGCGTCGGCGCTGCAGGTCGTCCAGCTCGAGCGCATCGGCCAGCCGTTGCGGCTCATCCGGTCTGGCCAGGCCGTCATACAGGGCCTGTTCCCGCTGGTAGGTGCGAGCCCGCGCCAGCAGTTGCTGCTGCTCCACGGTCAACACCGAGTCGCGGGTGGTGCGGTACGCTTCGATGGCCTCACCGTAGCGCAACCGTCCCTCTTCGGCCAGGATGATGCCGTCTTCGATCTGGGCGCGCAGCACCTCGATGTCCGTCAGCAGGCGACTGCGAAGAAAGCGCAGCGTGTCCTGCTGTCCGGCGGTCAGATCGAGGGCCTCCAGCAGACGGCGGCGGAAATCCTGGCTGGCACTGTCGGCGGGCGCCGTCGACCACTGGGCGTACGACGGTTGAGTCGCGAGCAGGAGGACGCCAAGCAGGACAAACAACGGAAAACGGGTGATCATATCAGACGCGGTAGACACGCTTTGCCTTGTCGCCGCCTTCCTCGTCATCCCCACTGCCCCGGCCCTCCATGATGTTCTGACCCAGTGCCTCGATCTCGCCGCGCTCTTCCTTGGTCAGATCGGGGTAGAGGTTGTGCAGCCGCCGTTTGAGGAACTGTTGCACGCGGTTGCGGCCGTCGCGCTCGTCGACGGAGCCGTTGAACAGTCGCTTCATACGCAGCACGATGCGCAGGCGACGCACCTCCTTGTGGAAGGGAGTCGTCGTCTTCAGCAGCGTCGTCAGCAGGGCGACCATGCACTTGATATCCGCCGCCGTCTTGATACGCTCGTCGGTGTCCTCCGAGTTGAGGCGTTCGGACAGATCGTCGCGACTCAGCTCCCGCAGTTCGTCGACGAAGGCATCCTGTACCGAAAACTTGCCGATCGCCTGATCCGGCGTGTAGACATGCCGGTACGGCGGCATGTTGGCCGCCATCATGCGCATCTCGTGATCCTTGCGTTCCATCAGCGTACCGAGCTCGTCAAGCAGCTCTTCGTCCTCGTCGAGGGTGCGCGTGACGATGCTGAGATTGACCTCGGGATCATCGGCCGTCACCTGATTCTTGTGCCGGATGAGCAGAGCCAGGGCGTTGTCGCGATCCGCCGGTATGCGGCGCAACGCCTCGAATACGTTGATGTAGTGCACCGAGTTGTCCACCGCCTCGCGCAAGCGGCTCTGCAGCTTCTCCCGGACCACGTCTGAGATCTCGCTGCGCAGCCGGTTGGCTTCGGTTTCGTCGATCTCCCCGTCGGCCAGCCGCTTGTCGATGCCATAGAGCTTCTTGAGGTCTGTCACCTCCTCTTCGCTCAACAGCTTCTGCTGCATGTACGATCCGAGATTGCGTGGCGCCCGCTGCAGCTCCTCGCCCGCCAGTTCCTCTGTGCGCGCTTTCTCTTCTGCGATCCGCTGGGCCTGCTCCTCTTCCGTCGGTGCCGGCTCGTAGACCGAAGGATCGGCGGCCTCGTCTGCGGACGGCTCGACGCTGGTCTGACTGACCCCGATCATGGGCACACCGCGACGGGACCGGCGCTTGCGGTTCTCTCGACGTGGCGGCGGCGCCCTCAGCTTCTGCCCCTCGGTGATACGGATGATCGCCTGCTCGACCCGGCCCGTCAGCGTCCGTGCGTCCACCTCGATCCCCATGCCCTCCAGCCACATGGCGGTCCGTCCCTCTTTGACCATGCGCACGATCATCTCGCGCGCCTCGTCGGCGTTGTCACCGGTGGACTTGAAGAAGGCATCGACGGCGTTCTTGATGCCGGTGCTCAGGTAGGTCTCGGGATGTTTGTCGTTGACCTGCATGATCATTTCGAGCAGGTGGACCTTCGTCGCGTGGTCGGGGGTGACGCCGATGAGACGGCTGAAGTCACGTGCCATGATCTTGTAGAATTGCTCATTGGTGATCAGCACCTCACCATTGCGCAGTCGCCGGTCGATCCGTTTCCACAGTTCGACCTTCAGCTCGCTGGGCAGCGCGTCTTGATGGGCAGCAGCAGTTGTCATGGCATGGGAAATATAGACAAAGATCCGGGTGTTCAGGCCCAAGTATTCAGGTGGCAGCCTTGAGCAGGTATTGCAGGCTCGGACCGAGGATCTTCTGCCGGTCCGCTTCCGGGATGAAGGTGCAGTGGGTGCGGAATGCCTCGAGGGCGTGCTGGTGGGTCATGTGTCTGCGTACCACTGGATAGTCCGACCCCCAGAAAAGGCGATCGGCACCGAAGGCATGGTAGAGGCCGCGCACCACATCGTGCGTGTCGTGATAGGGGTATTCCCAGGTCACGGGCGCCACGTAGTGGAAACCCGACATCTTGATGCAGATGTTGGGCACCGAGGCGGAATCCGTGATCTGCGTCAGCCGCTCACCGTCGCCCACACGGGCCCCGGCCATGTGATGGCACAGGAAGGGCACCGTGGGAAACTTCCGCGCCAGCTCCTGCAGTGCCGGTTGCCATTGAGGCCCGAGAGAGAGGCTGGCAATCAGCTTCAGCTCCGCCGCCGTCTCGAAGAAGGCCAACCCCTCGTCGGAGGAAAACCACTCCGTGTCCGACTTCACGTAGTGGGTGAACCCCTTCAGGTGGTAGCGCTCGACCGCTTCGCGCAGGCGAGCGGCGGCGCCGGGCGTGTGGTAGGTGTCCGACCAGGCGCAGTCGACATCGGCGAACTGGATGAAGCGGTCCGGATGCCGGCGCACCACATCGTGCACATAGTCGTTGTTGCCGGGATTGTGCTCGATGCGGGCACACACCAGCACCGCCTGATCGACGCCGTTGCGGTCCATCTCCCACAACATCATCTCCGCCTGCCCCCGGCTCTCGTGGTCGGGCACGGGCGGTTCGTACGGCCAGAATTCCCAGGCATGTGAGTGCGAGTCGATGATCATGGCTTCCTCTTCATCTATAGGAACGGCGTGTGGTTCACATGAACGAACGCTCTGAGGGTGATGTCAACCGATGGAACCTGTGGCGGATCCGGTGACCAGTCTGTTGCCTCTGCTGTCAACGTTCTTGTCGCTCACTTCTAACTGTCTGTTTTCACAAAGCTTCCAGGCAGACTGTAGATCCAGACGGCAAGAGAGTTGTCGTTCTCGCCGTTGCGCGGTTCGAGACTGTGTATTCTCCGTAACTGTTTGCTATTTCAATGTATTACGGTTCTTTTGCTACGACTCGAGGCACGGTGGTACACCCCTTGCAATAGGGCATGGTGACATTCACCAGGTCGCCGCCTTCAGGAGGCAACACACCATGACACGCTTCACCGTTACCGCCGCCCTCGCTCTGCTGCCCGCCACGCTCTTCGCTGGTGGCACCGACGACCTGCTCGACGCCGCCCGCCAGAACGACCTGGCGCTGGTTCAGGCCCTGCTGCAGGGCACCGATGTCGAAGCGACCACGGACCGCGGTCTGACCGCCCTGCACCTGGCCGCCGGCTACGGGTACACGGACCTGACTCGCGAACTGATCGCACACGGAGCCGGTGTCAACACTCAGGATGACCTGGGCCGGACGCCGCTGATGCTGGCCGCACAGGAAGGACATACCGACGTCGCCCACCTGCTCCTCGACAGCGGCGCCTCTGCTGGTCTGCGCAATCAGGCGGGAGCCACGGCTCTGAGCCTGGCACAGGGCTACGGTCATCGTGACATCGTCGAGGCCCTGAAAACCGTGCCGGCGCCGACCACCACACCTGCCAGCTGGCGGTGGGTGATCGCCGGTGCCATCACCCTTCTCACTTTCCTCGCCCTGCGGCACGTCGACGAAAACGCGCCACAGACAGCTTACCGGTTGGCGCTGACCCGCGCCGCCTGACGTTCACTCGCAAGGAGAACCAGAACCATGCGCAACATCACTCGCACTCTCAACGAAATCGCCATGCCCGTCGTGCTGCTGGCCGGCTTCTTCGCCCTTCCCTTCTACACCATCGCTGCCCTCAGCAGCTGACGAGAGGATCAACAGGACATGAACGGAATCCCACGTGAACACGTCGAGCGCGCTGCGCGCGTGTATCACCACAACAACGATGCGTGCAGCGCCCTCGGCATCACCCTGCGCAGCTTCAGTCGGCTGTGCAAACGCTTCGAGATCGAGACGCCCTATGCCCGACGACGACGCGCCCTGGCGGTCTGTCGCAAGGCTGCATGAGATCATAGCGGTGGTAGCGGGTTGGCTGGGAACGCTTGGGTGGGTGCCGGCCAACCTGCTACTGTTTGAAGTCGAGCAATTCCCCCGAATCGGCTGAGACTCGATGACTGACACAGGTGACACTCCGCGAGAGAAGCTGGATCTCGCCGTCGAACGTGTGCGCGCCGCCGCACTTGAGATGCGCGTCACCGACGACCTGCGCCAGGTGGTGGCTGTGGTTTTTCGGGAGATGGTCGACCTGGGGATCGAGACGACCTCTGCGACGATCACGTTCTTCGACAGGCCGGTTGACTCGGTGTTCCACTACGTGGCCAACTTCTGCCCGAACCACGCGGATGTCGACTGGTCGCCCGACCGGGCGTCCGGGGAAGTGGTTTTCTTGGGCGATGTGTACGCGGTAGGCCTGCCAACTATGACCCAGGCAGATTTCCTCCGCGGGGCAAATGCGTTAGATGGCCAGATCGTACTCCCCGATCTGGCCACATGGGATGTGGGCATCCCACAGACATTCGAGACCAACACGGTACCTGGTGGGTCAAACCGCACTTTGGAGTTCCTCGGCCTGTACCTCGGCCTGACTGAAGCAGAATCACGAATGCTGCTTCCCCCGCTTGCCGGACGCTGGTCCGTCACCAACGTGCCCTTCCGTTCCGGCATGATCGGCTACCGCGAGCGCCAGCATTCCCCCGAACACGACGAAATTGTAGCCGAGCTGGCGCGGGGCATCGAGCTGGGCTTCGTGCGCTTCCTCGATTTTCGACGCCTCGAGCAACAGAACCGCGAGCTGACGGTTCAGAACGCACTGGAGCGCGTGCGGGCCCGGGCGCTGACGATGCGGGAGACAGAAGAGATCCTTGAGGTGGCGTCGGCGGTCTACCAGGAGTTCGAGGGACTCGGTCATGAGATCGGGTTCGCGGGGGTCGGCATCTTTGACCGAAACGGGTTTGAGTATTGGGGGGCCAAGAAGGTCGATACCGACGAGGCCGACCGTCCGGAATGGGGATTCCTGGCAGGCCCGTGGGTCAGCCTCGAGCGGTGGCGGCAGGCGCTCGGCCCACTGAACTGGATTTCAGATCTGCAACTCGATGCCAGAGATCGAGGGTTACCCCACTGCATAGTCCGCCTCTCCGCCGCTGACAACCGCGAGTCCCTGAGGCGAAGTCTGGCGCTATGGGAGGAAGAGGCGGGGCGCCGAGTCATAGACTACTCATTCAGCGAAGGTGACGAGGACACCTACCGCCACGTGGTCTTCCACGCCCATGGCCACCTGCAAGTCATTGCCAATTCGGAACTGTCTGAAGACGCCCTCTCCGAAGCCAGCCGTTTCGCCGAGGTCTTCGGTTTCGCCTACAGCCGTTTTCTCGAGCTCAAGGCCGCGGAGGACAGCGCCCGTCGGCGGGCCATCGAAGCCGCGGCCGAGCGCGTGCGCGCCGCAGCCATGGCGATGAACTCACCGGACGATCTGCGCGATGTGGCCGGCATGCTGTTCACGGAGGCCCGCTCGCTGGGCATCGACACGCCACGAGTGTGCATCAACTTCCTCGATCCGACCAGCGGCCAGTGGCAGAGCTTTAATACGAATCTGAACCCGCGGAACTACGGCCTGGAGCCCACTGCCGCCGACATCTACGAATACAGCGAGGAGGCCATCACGTATGTACGAGACGTCGGTGAAGGACGCGGGGGCGGGAGTGTTGGACGTCGAGAGCTGGAGCGGCTGAAGCGCGCAGACATGCCCGAGACCTTGCCATACACGTTCACGCTCGAAATGGCCGTCGAGTACGTTCGGGAACAGTACGGAGTGGCCACGGAGGGGTTGGCGACGAACTCCTACCTGGCCGAAT
>PBSR01000145.1 GCA_002726335.1 Gemmatimonadaceae bacterium | reverse complement strand
CTGTCGGGCAGCGGTCTCTGTCAGCGACGCCCGCAAGGCGGCTGGCGACAAGTTCGGTGCCGACGCCGCGCAGATGTTCTTCGACACCGAGGCCTTGCAGATGGCCAGCGGCGCTCCGGTGGCCCAGCATCGCGCCGCCCGTTTCGCCGCTGACGAAGCGGTTGCTGATGTGACCTGCGGCATCGGTGGTGATTGTCTGGCTCTGGCGCGGCGGGGTCCGGTGGCCGCCAGCGATGTGGACCCGGCGCGCCTGTGGATGACCCGGCACAACGCCGAGGTCACCGGTGTGGGCTCTCGACTGGTGGTTGCCCGGGCCGACGCCCGGGTGCCCGCCAGCCGCTGCCAGGCGTTGTTCGCCGACCCTGCCAGGCGCACCGAGGCGGGACGCCGGGTGCGTCGCGGCAACGACTACTCACCGACGTTGGCCGAGATCGTCGCACCGCGTCCCCGACTGACCACTCTGGCCGTCAAGGTCTCTCCCGCCCTCGACGAAGAGCAGATCCCCGCTTCAGTGGATGAAGTGGAGTACGTCTCCTGGCGCGGTCAGTGTCGCGAGGCCGTTCTGTGGTTCGGATCAGCGGCGACGGCGCGACGACGGGCGACGGTCATCGATGGCGGCGATCTGCGCTGGGACGAAGCGGCACCCCCCAGTGCTGAAGTCGGCCCCCCGGAAGCCTACCTCTACGACCCGGATCCGGCGGTCGTACGCTCCCACCTGGTGGGCCTGCTGGCGCGCCAGCTCAGTGCCACGCTCGTCACCGATCAGGTCGCCTATCTGACTTCGGCAACCGAACAGGCCACGCCCTTTGCTCGCTGCTTCCGCGTACTGGCTCAGGTGACCTTCGGCCTCCGACGGCTGCGGCAACGGCTCGACGCCGAAGGCTGGCACGTGGGCGAGATCCTGCGGCGGCGCTTCCCCGTCGATCCACCCGCCCTCAGGCGCGATCTGCGTGGCGCGGGTGAAACTGGCTCTCAGGTCGTCTCCCTCGTGTGTACGCGGGTCAGCGAACGGCCGGTCGTGTTCATTTGCGATCCTCGTTGACATTGGGGACTTTCCTCAGTGGCAGGTGCGCCAGAAGGTCTCCCCCTTGCTCGAATTGAGCTACAGATGAGAACCAAACTCCTAGTCGGCTCCGCCATCGTCGCTCTCGGTGTCATCGCCTTGATGATTCTGGGGGTGCGGCAATCGTCCTCCAGACACGTGACCCTCGATGTCATGGTAGAGCTGCCAGCCGCAGAGATCTCCGGTCGCCGCATCCAACTGGCTGGATGCACCGTCGTTCCCGGCACGATCGAGTGGGACGAATACCGCCATCGCCCCGTCTTTCAGATCACCGACGGTACCCGTCACATGCAGGTACGTTATACGGGCAACGCCGTGCTTCCCGATACCTTCCAGGATCGGGCCCAGCTGGTGATGGAAGGACGCTTCCTGCCGGACCAGGATCGCTTCGAAGCCGAAGTCGTGATGGCCAAGTGTCCGTCGAAATACGAAGGTCAGAATTACGACGACCATCGCTCAGCCCAGGCTGTAGAGACCGTGACGGGGAGCTGAGCCCGTACCGTGGTCGACATCGGCTACTTCGCTCTGTGCCTGGCCCTGGCTGCCGGCGGGTACTCGGTCTTTGCCTCCCTGCTCGGCGTCCACCGCCACCATGAGGGCCTGATCCGTTCCGGCGAGAATGCGGCGCTGGCGGTGTGTGCGTTGTTCACGGTGTCGGCTCTCGGTCTCTGGTATGCGATCTTCACCAAGGACTTTCAGGTGCAGTACGTGGCCGAGAACACGAGCCTGGCCATGCCGGCGCACTACGTGCTCGCTTCTCTTTGGGGTGGTCAGAACGGCTCGATTCTGTTCTGGGGCTGGGTGCTGTCGCTCTTCACCGGTGCCACCGTTCTGCTGAACCGGCACCGCTACCGTTCGCTGATGCCGTACGCCGTGGCCGTGCTGGCCGGCTCCTGTTTCTTCTTCGCCGTGCTCAACGTCTTCGCTGCCGACCCGTTTGTGCGACTATCCTTCACGCCGCAGGATGGCAGCGGCCTGAATCCGATCCTGCAGCATCCCTACATGGCCATCCATCCGCCGCTGCTCTACGCCGGCATGATCGGCATGACAGTGCCCTATGCCTTCGGCATCGCCGCCCTCGCCGCCCGGCAGCTCGACAACACGTGGCTGCGAGCCATGCGCCGCTGGCTGCTGATACCCTGGACGTTTCTGGGTGCCGGTCTGTTGCTGGGAGGAAAATGGGCCTATGTCGAACTGGGCTGGGGAGGATACTGGGGCTGGGATCCGGTGGAAAACGCCTCCCTCATGCCCTGGCTGGCAGCCACCGCCTTGCTGCACTCGGTGATGATTCAGGAACGCAAGGGCATGCTGAAGGTGTGGAATATGGTCTTGCTGTTTTTCACCTTCGGCATGACGATCTTCGGTACTTTCCTGACCAGATCCGGCATCGTCTCGTCCGTACACGCCTTCGCTCAATCAAGCGTGGGGGACTACTTCGTCGTCTATCTGATCCTCATCGTCCTCGGCTCGTCGCTGCTGCTGCTGCGCCGACTGCCGGATCTGAAGGCGGAGAATCACCTGGAATCTTTCGCCTCCCGCGAAAGCGCCTTCCTGCTCAACAACTGGATACTGCTGGCCCTGCTGTTCGCGGTTCTATGGGGAACGCTGTTCCCAGTCTTCTCCGAGGCCTTTACCGGCGAAAAGATCACCGTGGGGGCGCCCTTCTTCAATCAGGTCAGCATCCCTATGGGGCTGGTTCTGTTGTTCCTCACCGGGGCCGGCCCGCTGTTTGCCTGGCGCCGTACGTCGCGGGAAGGCTTCCGGCGCAACTTCGGCGTCCCCGCACTCTGGGCAGCGATCTCGCTGATGGCCGTCGCTGCGGCTGGCGTGCGTGACATCTACGCCCTCATGTCATTGAGTCTTTGCGGCTTCGTCGGCGGATCCGTGGTCCTCGAGTTCTGGCGAGGTATTGCCGCGCGACGGCGGACCACGGACGAATCGGCCCTCGTGGCGTGCTACACACTGCTGGCCAAAAGCCGTCGAAGATACGGTGGCTACCTTGTCCATGTGGCCATGGTCCTGCTCTTCGTGGGCTTTACGGGCAACGCCTTTTCCACGGACCGCGAAGTTGTTCTCCACCGCGGGCAGTCAGCGACCATCGGCGACTACACGATCACCTTTGAAACGCTGGCTGTTGGCGACGACGACACCAAGGCCGTGTCTGCTGCCGCCCTGGCTCTGGAACACGAGGGTCGCTTCCTGGCAACCCTGGTTCCCGAGCGGCATTTCTATAAGCGGGCAGAGCAGAATACGACCGAGGTCTCCATCTATTCGCGCTGGTTCGAGGATTTCTACCTCATCTTCGTCGGCTCGGCCGATGATGACGGATCTGCCAAGTTCCAGATCTACATCAACCCGTTGGTCGGTTGTGTGTGGTGGGGGTCGGTGTTATTCGTCCTCAGTTCCCTGTGGACCATGTGGCCCTCGGCCCGGGATCGACGCATGGCGCGCCTCGACCGCGAGTCGTCGCCGGCCGAGTCCTGGGATACACCGCTCTCAGGGGCCACTTCGTGATGCGCTGCAGCGCCCTGCTCGTCGCCGGCCTGCTGCTGGTGGTGGTACCCGGCGACGCGGCGCCGACGCCGGAACAGGTCAAGGATGTCGCTGCCGACCTGGTCTGTCTCTGTGGCACGTGCAATCGTGAGTCCCTGTCCACCTGTCTATGCGGCTTCGCCACCTCCGAGCGGGATGCCATCGGTGAAATGCTCGAAGGGGGCCAGACGCGACAACAGATCGTCGACAGCTACGTGGGCCGCTTCGGACCGATGGGACTGGCCAACCCCCCGGAAGGCTATGATCTGGTCTGGGTGGTGCCCTTTGTCATGCTCGGGGCCGGCGTGCTCGGTGTCCGGCAGGTACTGGTCTACTGGCGTGGTGAGCGGCCGGCGACGACGACGCCAGGCGGCGAGGGAACGGTGAAGACCAGCAGCTTCGACGACAGGTTGCGGCGCGACCTCGAAGAGTTCGAAGCCTGACGATGTCAGTCCTGACCACTATCGCCTGCATGGCTCTGGTCTGTCTGTTCGCCGCCGCCGCCATTCACCCGATTCTGACGCGGCGGCACGTCTGGCGACGCGCCACCGGATCACGTCGGCTGCGGCTGGAGTTGACGGAGCGCAAGGAGCAGCTCTACGCCTCCATCAAGGAACTGGAGTTCGATCACTCGCTGGGCAAGATGTCGCCAGAGGACCTCGAAGTGGTTCGCCAGGACCTGGAAGCAGAAGCCGTCGAGGTGTTGCGCCACCTCGATCGACTCGAAGACAGCGGCGACGCAACAGACGATCTCGAGGCGCGCATCGAAACCGAAGTGGCGGCTCGCCGCGGTCGCGGCGACGAACCCCGGAAACAGGGATTCTGTCACGGCTGTGGCGAACCGCGCCGTCCCGACCATCACTTCTGTCCACATTGTGGTCAGTCCTTCACGCCATGAGTCTGCTGTGGCGCCTAGCCACTACCATCATGCTGGCCTGCCTGCCGTTGGCTGCCGATACCGTGTCCGGCTACGTCCTCGACACGCAAACCGAACAGCGGCTGGTTGGTATTGAGGTGGCCTTTCTCGTCGGCGGCGAGGAAGGTCTGACGGAGATGGTTCGCCGCCGGACGGACGAAGAGGGAGCCTTCTCCTTCTCCGGGCCCTTCCTCACGCCGGGTACCACCTTCGTCCTGGTAGCCCACCACGAGGGCCTGGAGTACGACACCGAGCCGTTGCAGGTGGGGATGCAGGATCAGGTGATCATCGAGGTCTTCGACGGCACCGAGGACGACGGCCAGATCCGTCTGGACGGACATCACCTCTTCCTCGCCATCACCAAAGCGGGAGTCGATGTGGCCCAGCTCGTGCATATCGACAACGATGGTGCCTCGACCTACATCGGACGTGCCTTCGGTGACGAACGGCGGGTGTTCCAGATGCAGGTCCCCGCTGGCAGTCTGGCTCCACAGGGCCATTCCGGACAGGTGTTGCGCGCCGGGCCAACACGGCTGTTCACCACCACACCATTGCCCCCCGGACGGTCGCAGATAGCCTTCACGATTCAGCTTCGCGGCGACGACTTCGACGGGTCCTACGAACACGAAGTGCTCTATCCCACCAGCCGTCTCGAGGTATTCGTGCAACCAACCGACATCGAGTTGCCAGCCAGCCAGTTTGAGGATCATGGTGAGATCCACCTGCACGACCAGGGCTACCGACATTACCGGATGCGGGACCTGGATCGCGGTCGTACGGTGGCGATCCCACTGCCCTATTCACAGCCCCTGCGCTGGTCTCTGAAGTGGGCGATGCTCGTCCTCGTTCCGGCCTTGCTGGCAGCAGCGGTGGCCCTGACCCGACCCGCCGCTGCGGCGCCGCCGGCAGGGGCGACCAGATCCCAGTGCGAGCAGTTGATCGCCCAGCTGGCCGACATTGACGACCGGCTCGACACGGCCGATGAGCGTGGGGTCTTCACCTTGCAGCAACAGCGTCAGCAGCTGAAGAAGCAGGTCACCCTCCTCTATCGACAGCTCGACGACACCACGGGCTGAAACACGCGGAGCAACCTGCCTTGGACCTGTGCGTGGAAGGGGTGCACAAGCGCTACGGCCCGGCCGTAGCCCTGGCCGGCGTCGACCTGACCGCCGGCGCCGGTACCCATCTGCTGCTGGCGGGCGCCAACGGTGCCGGCAAGACGACTCTTCTGCGGTTGCTGGCGGGTCTCACCGGTCCGACCGAGGGACACGTGACGATCGATGGTGAAGACCCCCGTCGGTCCACGAGTCGGCGGCAGCTTCTGGGTCTGCTGTCGCATCAGACATTGCTCTACGATGATCTCACCGCGGCGGAGAACCTGCGTTTCTTTGCCGGCCTCTACGGATTGCCCGCAGACACTGTCATCGCGGCGCTGGCCAGTGTCGAACTCGGAGAGTATGCCCAGGCTCGTGTCGGTGGTTTCTCGCGAGGCATGAAGCAGCGGCTCGCCCTGGCGCGGGCGACGCTGCATGCGCCGCGAGTGTTGCTGCTCGACGAGCCCTTTACCGGACTCGATCGGAGTTCGGCCCGGGCCCTGTCCTGCCGCCTCCTGGAGCGCACCGGCGAGGCCGGCGTTTCTTCGGTGCTGGTAACGCACAACGTCGAGGAGGCGACCCACTTCGTGAACCGCGTCGTCGTGTTGCGCGGCGGGCGGATCGTCTGTGATGAGCCATGGGCGGATGGTGACGGCTCTGAGCTGCAGGCACTGTGCGACCACCACCAGGAGACCGAGACCCCATGAAGGCCCTGCCGGGAACCTGGGGCCACGTGAAGCTCCTGCTGCGCAAGGACCTGGTTTCCGAATGGCGCACCAAGGAACGCTTGAGTCCGATGGTGTTCTTCGTCCTTCTCGTCCTGCTGGTCTACAACTTCGGCTTCGAGCTGGGCGGTGCCGCGCTGTGGGAGATCGGCCCCGGCGTGCTCTGGTCTTCCTTTGTCTTTGCCAGCCTCTTCGGATTGCAGCGCACCTTTGCCGCCGAGAGTACCAACGACTGCCTCGACGCGATCCTGGTGGCCCCCGTCGAGCGGGGCGCCCTGTATCTTGCCAAGATGCTGGGCAACGTGCTGTTCCTTCTCGCTGTACAGCTGCTGACCCTGCCTCTTTTCGGGCTCTTCTTCAACCTCACGCCCGGTCTCTATCTATTGCCCTTGCTGCCGGTCTTTGCTCTCGGCTCAGCGAGCGTGGCCTCCGTGGGAACCCTGTTTGCGGCCATGGCCGGCCATTCGCGCCTGCGCGAGTTCCTGCTGCCTCTGCTCGTACTCCCCGTGCTGATTCCCGCGTTGATCTCCTGCGTTGCCGCCACGGGAGTGATTCTGGCGGCCCGGATCCCCGGGCACAGTCCCGCCATGTGGCCGCCGGAATTGACCGTGCACGTCGGTATGCTTGGATTGTTCGCCGTGGTCTTCACGACACTGGCCTGGATGTTGTTCGACTTCGTCATCGAGGAATAAGGCGTGATATCGCTCCCCGCAGCACTGGCTTCCCTGTCCATGCTCATCGCCATCGGTGCCGTGTTTCTCTACGCCCCCGCGGACACTCCGCCACAGATGGGCAGTACCTGGCCGTACGTGCAGCGCATCTTCTACTTCCACGTATCTGCCGCGCTGTCGGCAGGCATATCTTACGTGCTGGTGTTCGTCGGCAGCGTTCAGTATCTGCGCACGCGCGCCGACCGCTGGGACCGCTTCGCCGGGATCAGCGCCGAGCTTGGCGTTCTGTTCTCTGCCTTCGTGCTCTTCAGTGGTCCGATCTGGGCCCGGCCGATCTGGGGCGTTTTCTGGCGCTGGGAGCCGCGGCTGACGACGATGCTGATCACCTTCACCATCTATGTGGCCTACCTGATGGTCCGCTCCTACGGAGAGCCGGGTGAACGAACACAACGTTTCGCCGCCGTTGTCGGCGTCATCGCCTTCGTCAACGTGCCGTTGGTGCATTATTCGATCAACATGTGGGCCGCCGACCAGCAGCAGCACCCGGTGCAGGTCGAACTCGACCCGGCCATGCAGCAGACGAAGCTGATCTGTTACTTCGCCTTCGCCTGTCTGTACTTTCTGTTATTCCGCCTGCGGCTTCAGCAGGAACGCCAGGCGGCGAGACTTCAGGTACTGCAGTAGGCATCACACGCCTAAGGGGAGTACTCTCAGTGGAAACCGGACTGACCTATCTGGCCATCGCCTACGGCGGATTCTTCGCCCTGCTCGCCGGCTACGTGTTCCGTATCGCCCGCCGCAACGACGAACTGCAGGCATCGGTGGAGGCGCTCGAAGTACGTGCCGCGGCTTCGACCCGCGACGGGAGCTGACCTGTTGTCACGGTTTCGAGCGTCGCTATATTCACACCTCCTTTCGCAAACAGGGATGTCGCAGACCGATGGTTGAAATGGAAGTTCACCGGGTTCAGGTATCCTCCAGGGCCTATCACCGGGTTGTTCTGCACGCCAAGGAGGGCGAGGCGAATCTGCACATCGTCATCGGTCCGATCGAAGCGCGCGCCATCTCCATGGCACACCGTGGTCAGAAGCCCTCCCGGCCTCTCAGCTACGATATGGCCCACGCGCTGCTGGACGAAGCGGGTGCCCGTATCGAGCAAGTGGCGATCATCGACCTGCAGGACGGCATCTACTACGCTGAAATCCGTCTGCTGGATGAGGACGGGCGCAAGCGGGTCGTCGATTCTCGTCCCAGTGATGCCATCGCCCTTGCGCTGCGCAGTGATGCGCCGATCTTTGCCGATGAGTCCGTGTTGGAGGACGAAGAAGAGGACTGGGACGAGGAGCTCGAATTGGCCACCGATCTGTCCGGGCCCAGTGTCGACGAGGAGCTCGAATTGGCCACCGATCTGTCCGGGCCCAGTGTCGACGAGGAACCACCGGCCGGCGCAGTGACCCTTGACGAACTGCTGGCTGAGTCCGAGCATCCCGTGACGGAGCGTGAGGAACTCGAGAAGCGACTGCAGCAAGCTGTGGCCGAAGAGGCATATGAGGAGGCGGCGCGTCTGCGTGACCGCCTCTCCCAGATGGCGAAAGACTGACAACCAGGACGATGTCCCGACTGCCATGACCGAGAACCGCAGCACATCGCGCAAGCGCCGAGCCCTGGTGGAGATGACAGTGGTGAAGGCGAGTCCCTACCTGCGAGCTGAGAAACCACTGATGTGGTTGTGCGAAAAGGACGCAGACGAACCGCGTCTGCTGCCGATTGCGGTGGGTGAATTCGAAGCGGCAGCGATCCAGATGCAACTCAGTGGCGAACGGCCTCTACGACCTATTTCCTACGACCTGTTCGCGGCGTTCCTCGATGAACTGTCGGTGCCCGTCCGCAGGGTCGTCATCCACTCCGTCGAGGGCCAGGTATTCCACGCCGCTGCCGTCGTCGAGCGGCAGGGCCGGCTGCGCGAGATCGACTGTCGGCCATCCGACGCTGTCGCCCTGGCGTTGCGTACCGACGCCTCCATCTTCATCAGTGGTGAACTGCTCGACATGGCCAGCATTTCCAGCGCCCCGGACTGCGCCGATCTGGACCGGACCATCAGTCGCTTCTACGAACTGGAGCCGCAGATTCTCGGTGATACGGCCGCTGAGGATGCCGCCCGCGCCGCGGCCCTGGAGGCTGACGACGCTCCGGCCACTCCCGTTGTGGAGGACGCGCCGCGCGACCACCTCTCCGACCTGCAGCACAAGCTGGAACAGGCCGTCATCTGCGAGGAGTACGAGGAAGCGGCCATGCTGCGCGACGAAATCGAGCGCGTCAAGAGCGCCCAGACCTGATCCGGCGGCTGAACGTGCCGACTGGTCGCCATCCCGCGGGGCTCCTTCTGGCTCTGCTGCTGCTGTCCTGCGCCGGCGAAGATCTCCGTTTTTCCACCCCTGCCACAACGTTCCGCACCTACCGTGAGGCGCTGACCCGCGGCGACGCCGAAACGTCCTGGCTGTGTCTGAGCAGCGGCTACCGTCAACTCGAATTCGAGGGCAATGCGGACCGCTGGGCGGCTCACATCGAAGGCCCGAGTGTGAGCCGGGAGGTAGACCGCCTCGAAATCGGTCAGGAGACGGAGATCAACGATCGTCTCGCCTTTCTCCAGTTTGATCCTTCCACCGTCGGACCCGGGCGCGCCCCGTTCTACTACTTTCTGTACGAGGCAGAAGGCTGGAGGATTACTACCCATCTGGACAGCCTGTTCCGGGTGGAGTTGGAAGCCGCCATCGAGCGTGACGAATTCAGCCTGCCCCGCCTCCGCCGGTGACCGCGCTGGAGGTTCTGGCGAATCTTCCGATACTACTACTATGAACAACTTGGCACAACGACTGCTGGGCCCTCTTTGTGTCCTGCTGGCTCTGACCCTGGGCGGTTGCGCCCTGCGGACGATTCCACCGATCCGCTACCTTCCCCTGTTCGGCAAGGAGAAGGAGGTGACCACGACACAAGTCCTGGTCCGGGCACTTCCTCGGCAAAGACATAGCGATTCGGGTGCTCGCTTCCTTCCTCGACAGCCGTCCGCAGCGACACGCCGTGCAGGCCTTCGCCATCGGCGCCGGCCATGTCGAGGATGTACTGCACAACATCCATGTGTGACACCAGATCCTCGCGCCGGAACTGCGGTGTCACGCCCGGCGCCTTCACCATCAGCGGCACGCGCACGATCGTGTCGTAGAGCTCTCCCTTGTAGATCAGGTCGTG
>PBSR01000144.1 GCA_002726335.1 Gemmatimonadaceae bacterium | reverse complement strand
TTCGGAGCGTTTCGATATCCACGCTCCAAACATGACTCCAACTACATCATGAAGTCTAGTACTTATTTCTCGGAGAGCCCTAAGCGGGACAGAAACGGTCCCATGGTGAGTACACCGGAACGCAGGATCTGCTCGAAGTCCGCCAGCAGGGCCGGCACATCCTCTGCCGGAAGGTGGGGCTTGGCCTTCTGCAGCGAGGGTTGGGTCATGGACGTTCCTGCTTCAGATCGTCGGCCACGTACGGCAGGAACCGGGCAAGGGCAACGGCCATCGGCGTCGGCGTCAGGCCAAGCTGCTGGCGGGCCCGGTGGATGTCGAGACAGAACGAATTACCGGGGCCCTGTACGGTCACCGCCGTTGTACTGCCAGCCACCTCGACGGCCATCCGTGCGATGCTGGACAGGGACTGAGCAACGCCGGACCCGATATGATATGTCCCCGTCGGTCCCTCCGGCGACAGTGCCTCTACCACGGCGGACACGGCATCCTCGACCCACAGCAGATCAACGCGGCGGTCCGCGGCGATGATGATCTCTTCGTCCAGCAGGGCGGAGCGTCGAAAGTTGTACACGGCACCGGCACGTTTCCCGGGACCGAAAAGGCCGGCCAGCAGGAGGATGGGGACACAGAGGCCGCCGCCCTCTTCGGCTCGACAACGATGTTCCGCCGCCAGCTTTTCCGCGCCATAGGCGTCGCGCGGGTCTGGTGGGTGATCTTCGTCGAGCGGCGGCTGTGGTTCGTCATGGAGAAAGTCGAAGACACTCATCGTCGAGGTGAAGACGACGCGGCCCACCCCTGCGCCACGTGCGGCGAGCAGTACGTTCGTCGTCCCCTGTTCATTCGTCCCGCATCTGGGACCGGCGCCGGGCGGCTGTGTCGCCAGGTGGGCGATGGCATCTACCGGGTCGTGTCCCGTCAGTGAGGCGACCATGCCGTCAGCGTCCCTGACGTCTCCCGTGAGGGTCAACAGGCTGGTGACCTCTGGCAGGCGCTCCTGTCCCTGGTGGATCAGAGCCGAGACTCTGACGCCGTTACCGAGCAGACGTCGACACAGATGATGTCCGACGAAGCCGTTGGCCCCCGTCACCAGAACACGCATCAACCCGACCGTTCTCAAGGAGACGAAAATCGATTACAGAGGGTAACGAAATAAGCAGGCGGCACCGACCCCCTCGCTCGAGAAGGGGAGTCATGGACATGTGTGTCCACGGCCCCTCCCTGCCTTCTCAAGCAATTGGCTCTCGGTGCCGCCCTTCTCAGTTACTCCGGCTTGGTCCGCAGACCGAACACGGCGTTCACCGCTGACGAGACAGAATCGACGTACTGCAGCGCCGGTGGGGCCAGAGTGCCCTCGTTGATGAGTCGAGGAATGTTCAACATGAGGCCGCTGAAGTGACTCATAGCGAGAACGGGATCCATTTCGGGGAACTCGCCCGCCCGGGTGGCCTCGGCGAGCAACTCCGAAAACATCCTGCCCTGACGACGGGTGATATCGCTCTCGGTGAAGTCATATGTTGTGAGCAGGACGTAGGTGAAAGCCTCGGGGTAGCGGTCGAAATACTCGAAGGACAGGCGGATCCAATGGCGCAGCAGCACCGAGAGCGAATCCGCCCGTAGCCGCAGCATCTGCTCCTTCTCCGCCACCATGTCTGCCACGATCTGCTGATAGGCCTGCTGGCAGAGATCGTCCTTGCTGGCGAAGTGGCGATACAGGGCGCCCTCGGTTACCCCCGCCTCGCTGGCGATCTGCCGGATCGAAGCGCCTGAAACGCCCTGCCTTGCCACGAGACGCACCGTGGCGTCGACGATTTCACCACGTCGGTTTTTCCGTCCCGTGTTCATGGGGACAAATATAAGTAAACGATCGCTTACGTTCGCAAGGGGTTTGTGCCCACGGGTCTCTCCGGGCAGTCCGGACTCCGCCTTGCTCGCCCCGAAACCCGCCCGTATACTGGCCGCTGTGAGCAGGCAACCGAGAAACCCCACCCGCGAAGTCCGAATCGGCGATGTCACCATCGGCGGTGACCATCCCGTGGCGGTGCAGAGCATGGCTGCCACCAGGACACAGGATATCGAAGCCACGACCCGACAGATCCGCCTGCTGCAGAACGCCAAGGCGGATATCATCCGTATCGCCGTCGACAGTCGCCGGGACACAGAGGCTCTGACACAGATCACGGAGGTGGCCGAACGCCCCTTGAGCGTCGACCTGCAGGAGCACTACCGGCTCGCCGAGGTGATCGCGCCTCACGTACAGAAGATCCGCTACAATCCGGGCCATCTCTACCATCACGAGCCGGAGCGTTCGATCCGCGACAAGGTGCGGTACCTGGCCGAGATCGCCGGCAGCAACGATTGCGCCATGCGGGTGGGCGTCAACGCCGGATCCGTCGATCCGGACAAGGTGGCACAGTTCCCCGCCGGTGATTCTATCGGGCCCATGCTGGCATCGGCGTTCGAACACTGCGAGATGCTCGATGAGATCGGCTTCACCCGCTACTGCGTGTCGCTGAAGGACTCCGATCCCAACAAGGTGATCGACGCCAACAGACGTTTCGCCGACCAGCGCCCGGAGGTCCCGCTCCATCTCGGAGTCACCGAGGCCGGCATGCCTCCTGAGGGCATCGTCAAGACCCGCATCGCCTTCGAGCAGTTGCTGTCGGCCGGTATCGGCGACACCATCCGCGTATCACTCACCCTGCCCTTCGACGACAAGGGCGAGGAGATCATCGCGGGTCGCCAGATCCTTCACGACATCGAGGCCGGCCGCTACCTTTCGGTTCCCGAATACCGCCCGGAGGGGCTCAACATCATCTCCTGCCCCTCCTGCTCCCGGGTCGAGAACGAGGCCTTCATCGACCTGGCGCACAGAGTGAGGGAGGTGACTGAGTATGCCAGGATGCACTGCCTCACCATCGCCGTGATGGGCTGCCGGGTGAACGGCCCCGGCGAGACGGACGATGCCGATCTCGGCATGTGGTGCGCCCCGACCTTCGTCAACCTCAAGAGGGGTGGAGAGTTGATCGGCAAGTTCGGCTACGACGAAGTACTCGATGTACTAAAACTTGAGATCGATCGCCTGATCACCACCACCCCGTGACCCGACCGGCGATTGCGATCGCCTGATCACCACCACCCCGTGACCCACCGCATCACGCCGCTTTCGACGCACTCCTGCCGAGAGCCTCGTACCCGCCGCGCAGCATGCGCTCCGTCGTCTGCCAGCCGACACACTCATCGGTGATCGAGACGCCGTAGCGCAGTCCTTCGCTCCCCTGTGCACCGAGCGTCTGACTGCCTTCCTCGAGGTGACTCTCCACCATCAGTCCGACGATCGACTCATTGCCTCCGACCCGCTGCTCGACGACCGCTTCCCATACTCCTTCCTGCTGGCTGTGCTGTTTGCCGGAATTGGCGTGGCTGCAGTCGACGATGATGGCGGGCAGACGGCCCGTGCCGGTCCGTATCAGACTGGCGGCGGTGGCAAGATCGTCGGCGTGATAGTTCGGACCATCGACTCCGCCACGAAGCACGAGATGTCCCAGGGTCTTGCCGCCCGTGCGGATAACGGCCGTGCGGCCGTCGACGTCGATGCCGAGAAAACTGTGTGGATGGCGGGCGGACTCCATGGCATCCACGGCAACCTGCAGATCCCCCGACGTGGAATTCTTGAAGCCCACCGGCATGGACATGCCACTCGCCATCTCACGATGGGTCTGAGATTCGGTGGTGCGCGCCCCGATGGCCGCCCAGCTCACCAGATCCGAGACATACTGAGGCGTGATCGGATCCAGGGATTCCGTCGCGGCTGGCAGACCGATCTCGTTGATGTCGAGCAGGAGCTTGCGAGCGACCCGCAGTCCCTCCGTCATATCCTGCGAACCATCCAGCCGCGGATCGCTCAGCAGGCCTTTCCAACCGACCGTCGTGCGGGGTTTTTCGAAGTAGACACGCATGACGAGGCACATGCGATCGGCCAGTTCTGTGCTCAACTCCCGCAGTCGCCTCGCGTATTCGAGGGCAGACTGCGGGTCATGGATCGAGCAGGGCCCGGTGATGACGAGCAACCGGTCATCCTCACCGCGGAGAATCTCCCCCACTGCAGCGCGACCCGCGATGACGGTCCGGTTCGCAGCTTCCGACATGACCAGATCCTCTTTCAGCTGACGGGGGGATATGAGAGCCTGAGTTGCGGTCACGTGCAGATCCTGTGTTGCGAGCATGAGGTCGCATCCTTCCTTTTGCGGGAGAACAAAAAAAGCCCCCGGCTCCATCAGGAGTCGGGGGCTTGGCGTGGTGTAGTTGAGTTTGCTACAACCTACGATCCGGTCCCTTCGACTCCCGCATGTGGGTCGACAAAGTAGAAGGGGGCAAAATAGAGACGGTTCGTGGTGTTCAGCATGGTGTTGTTATCGGCCGGGCGTTCCGTGTTCTTGAGTGTTGTGCAAGCCTACCCCGTGAAACGCATCAGAGTCAAGTGTGAATCTGTATCCCCCAGCCCTTTTCCAGCTCGGCTCCAAGGGCAGCGCGACCTTTGTCGCTGACGTCGACCCGCGGCGGGCGCACGGCGCCTCCCACCAGACCGACGGCATCCAGCCCCGCCTTGATCAGCGCATCGCCAAACCGGTTGCGTAGCCGCTCCAGCGGCGCCAATCGCCGTTGAATAGCGACCATGGCCTCCCAGTCCCTGTCGTGTGAGAGGCGCTCCAGCTCGAGTTCTGGTTCGGGCAGAAAGTTGATGAAGCCTGCAGTAAAACCATCGATCCCGGCCTGGTAGCGCAGATGCAGAACGCCCGGGTCATGGCGCTTGTTGCCGATCCAGACGAAGCGATCACCAAGGCGCTGGATAGCACGAAACAGAGGATGGTCGTCGAAGCACGGATCCTTGACTCCGATCACCGCCTCGACTGTGGCCAGCTGCTCGAAGAACTCCACGCTCCAGCCTTGAGTATTGTACGGCAACAGTTGCAGAGCCGGCGCCGCCGCTGAGATCAGGCGCAAGTGATCGGTGACGCCGGTAAGGTCATCAGGGACACCGTTGCGCTGGTAGGGCGGCATGGCCAGACAGACTTCTGCGCCGAAGCGCTGATAGCTGGACGCCAGTTCCACCGCCACCCCCGTGTTGCCCGGCAGCGTGGGAATCACCAGCGCCTTCCCCCCGACCTCGTCCAGTGCCCGCCGGGCCAGCCACTCCAGTTCATCGGCCCGCAACGCGTCGATCTCGCCGGTGCCGCCGCCGACGGCGATGACCTGCACGCCGGCCTCCACGAGATACCGCAGATTGCCGAGGAACGCCTCGCGATCGATCGTCATCAGATCGTCCGGTCGGAAGGGGGTCACGGCATAGGCGTGCACCGTCTTCAATCGCTGGCGCAGTTCGTCCGTCATGGATCGACTACCATCGTATTCCCTTCTGTACCGGATGCGTGTGCATGTCGCGTCGCTCTTCGATAGGCCAGCCCTTGATCTCATCGATCGCCCGGATCATGCCTTCCACGGCGGCCTCGAAAATGATCTTGCCCTTCTCAGCTGTCGCCACCGTCGGATCGCCGTGTACACCCAGCTGGGTCCAACGTCCCCAGTAGTCGTTGAAGCGGACGTAGGGGGAGGTCGAGTCGGAGCTGACGAACTCCCCCTGACGGTCGTCCCCCTTCGCTGCCTTGTCCATCTGCACGCCCTCGGGAGCCAGGTGCAGGTAGAGGGACGTCTCGAACTCGTCGGCGTGGGCGGTGACGTCGCTCTCGCGCACGCCCTCGAAGGCTTCCATGAGAAAGTTGAAATAGCCGGCGGCAAAACAGAGCGAGTCCGTTTCCAGCACCGTCTTGCGCGCGATCAGATCGATCAGGGGCTGGTTGGAGCCGTGGCCGTTGACGATGAACATCTTCTCAAAACCGTGGTAGGCCACCGACTTGGTGATGTTGACGCAGAACGCGATGAAGACCTCGGGCTCAATGTGTAGGCCACCGGTGGCAGCACGAGGACCCGATCGGGTGCCCGCCGACCGATCTCGAGACAGACCTCCTCGCTCAGGAAGACATCGACATCGAGAGGCAGGTGTCGACCGTGCTGTTCGGTCGATCCGGTGGGCAGCAGGACGACCTTCTGAAGTCCAATCGCCTCATCGAGTTCCGGCCAACTCAGGCGATTGTAGCGGT
This sequence comes from Gemmatimonadaceae bacterium, assembly GCA_002726335.1. Next base: position 20,580 of record PBSR01000144.1, on the reverse strand, counting down.
ACTCGGTGGCAGCCGTGCTGTTTGCCCTGTTGTCTGCCTCTGCCATGTTCATTGTCCTTTCTGTGATGATTTCGCATAATAGCGGCCCCTCAGAGGAGGGTCAATGAAAGGCGAAGGTCACGGTGATTACAGGTGAAGTCAGGCTGTGGAAGATGACGCGCAAGCACGTGCGCGAACGGTTGGCCACCGGTCAGGTGAAGGGCGCGATCCTGCCGACGGGAAGCACCGAACAGCACAACGAGCATCTGGAGATGGAGCATGACACGGCCAGCGCCCTGCATGTCGCCCATCAGGCGGCGCTGGGGCTGTTCCCACAGGTGGTGCTGGCCACGCCGATGGCCGTGGGGATCAGCGAACACTGGATGGAGTGGCCCGGAACCCTGAGCCTGCGGCCGGAGACGTTCTTCCAGGTCGCCTATGACACCTGCGAGAGCCTCGCCCGACACGGCATTGAACACGTGCTGATCTGCAATGGCCACGCCGGCAACGGCCCGCTGCGCAACGAGGTGGCCGGCTTCGGGGAGAAACTGGGCATCGATATCCAGTTCCACTCCTACTGGGAGGCGTATTCAAAGGAGTTCGTCGCCGAACACCTGGAATCCGGTGACTGCCCGGCTCATGCCGCCGAATTCGAGACCTCCGTCGCCTTGGCCGCCTTTCCCGAAAACGCCCACTGGGAGGGTGTCGACTACGACGCCGAGACTTTCGATATCCAGAGCGAGAGCTACCGCGAGCAGGATCCCCGTTACGCCCGCGCAGCGCGTGATCTGGCGACGCCGCACAAGGGACGCCTCATGATCGACACCGCCGTCGAATGGGTGGCCGGACGCATGACGGAGATGATGGCGACCGGATCCGGTTGACTGATTCGATGACGGGCATCTACAACGTCGGCTCGTTGAACATCGACCATGTCTACGGCGTCGATCACATCGTCCGCCCGGGAGAGACGGTGGCAGGCAACGGGTACGGGATGTTTGCCGGGGGTAAGGGGGGCAATCAGTCCGCCGCCCTGGCCCGGGCCGGTGCAGCAGTGTCCCATGTGGGGTGCATCGGCGCGGATGGCCTCTGGTTGCGGGAGGGTCTCGAGCAGCTCGGAGTGGATGTCTCCCACATCACCGTGGACCCTGAGACCGCGACCGGGCATGCGGTGATTCAAGTGGAATCAGACTCCGGAGAGAACGCGATCTTCCTGTACCCCGGGGGCAATCACAGAATCTCACCAGAGTCGATGCGGGCCGTGTTCAGCCAGATGCCAACTGGCTCTATCGTGTTGTTACAGAATGAGATAAACGCAACATCCGATGTGATCGTGCAAGCCGCAAACGAAGGGTACCCCGTGTACCTGAACCCGGCGCCCTTCCATTCGCAGGTGCTCGACTGGCCATTGGATCTGGTGGATGTGCTGATCGTCAACGAGACCGAAGCGGTGGGACTGGCGCAGAGCGGCGTGGGGGCCGAACCGGAGTCACTGATCGACGCCCTGCACGTCAGGTGGCCCCGGGCGGAGATACTTCTCACCCTCGGCGAGCGGGGTGCCATTCTCTCCGGGCCTGACGGTCGCGTTCGGACCGAGGCGGTCCATGCTGGCAGCCCCATCGACACGACCGCCGCTGGCGATACGTTCATCGGCTACTTCCTGGCGGCCAGAACCGGAGGAGAATCCTCCGAGAGCTGTCTCCTGCGCGCCGCCACAGCCGCGGGCATCTGCGTCACCCGAGCCGGAGCCCGGGTGTCCATTCCCAGTCTTGATGAAGTCCAATTGGCTCTCGGAGGGAACTGAAGCAGACGTGAAGATTACCAGCCTCGATGTCACCCCCCTGAAGAATCGCGGCCTGCTGCTGCAGGTATTCACGGACGAGGGACTCGTCGGCTACGGATCGCCGATGAACTACGAGCATGGCCGGACGGTGGAACGGGCTCTGCTCGACATGGCCGACTACCTGATAGGTCGCGATCCCCGTCAGATCGAGGACCATTGGCAGGTACTGTTCCGTTCCTCCTACAGTCGGCAGATGCCCATCCTGTTGTCCGCTCTCAGCGGCCTGGAGATGGCCTGTCTCGATATTCTGGGAAAGTCCCTCGACGCTCCTGTCTGGCGACTGCTCGGCGGTACCGTGCGCGACCGGATCCGCGTCTACAGCGGGATCGGCGGCCCCGAACCGGAGCGGTACGCTGAGAACGCGGCCGCCGCCGTGGCCCGCGGCTTCACCGCACTCAAGATGACCCCTTTCCCCGACCCGGTTCGCTACATCGATACGCCCGCTATGACACGAAGTATCGTCTCGCGCGTGGAGGCCACGCGCCAAGCCGTTGGGCCAGAGATAGATATCGCTATCGACTTCCATCGGGCCGTGAGTCCTGCCATGGCGAAGATCCTGATCAAGGAACTCGAACCCATACAGCCTCTGTTCGTCGAGGAACCGACTCACCCCGAGAATGTTGACGCCCTGCTGGAGATTACGCGATCGACCCATATCCCCATCGCCACGGGGGAGCGCAACACGACCAGATGGGGGTTCCGCGAGATCTGCGAGAAGAAGGCCGCCGCCATCCTGCAGCCGGACATCCGCCACTGCGGCGGCATTCTCGAGATGAAGAAGATCGCGGCCCTGGCCGAGATCCACTATCTGGCCATGGCTCCCCACTCGGCTGCCGACGCCGTGGGTGTTGTCGCTTCCCTGCATGCCATGGCCGGGACCCCGAATTTCCTGATCCAGGAGTTCGGCGGCGGCGCCGGGGATGGCCTGTTCACCGAGCCTCTTCTGTTCGAGGACGGTTTCGTCGCCATTCCCCAGGGACCCGGTCTGGGGATCGAGATCGACCCCGACGGCCTCGAAGCCCACCGTCTGACCGATTGGCGACTGCGCTCTATGCGGCGCCACCCCGAGGACGATTCCATCAACGATATCTGACGACGGCACGTTGACGGGGATCCGGAGTCATCGTATATAAGAGCAACCCCGCCAAGCACTTGCAGCACCCCATCCCACTCCCCTACCGTCCTATCACCTGTGAACCGGGACCGCCGTGAACGGGGACAAGATCCGTGACATCCTGCCGCTGCTGCGACCGCGCAGCGCCGAGCCGACGCTGTTCAGTCAGACGGTGTGGTACCTGCTCTGGGCCGGTCTGGCGATCCTCCTCGGCCTCTACATCATCCGCTGGGTCCGTCTGCGGCGACGGCGGCTGGAAGAGTTCGAAGAACTTGCCCGTGACGCGGGACTGAGTCCCCGGCAGATCGCTCTGCTCTACCGCATCGCCCGGCATCGCCGTATGCAGTCTCCCCCTCGCCTGTTGAGCTCCGCTCACGTCTTCGACCGTCAGGTGGGCCGCTACGCCACCGGCCTGGTCAGGGGCGATCGCGAACATCCTGAGCTCGACGCCATCGGCAACATCCGGGAGATCCTGGGCTTCGACGAACTCGACATCGATCAGGCTCTCTCCTCCACCCGCCAGGTCGATCGCGGACAGACGCTGAGGATCTGGGTCGATGGCGAGGAGGAGGACGAGCTGGAGGGCTTCGTGCCCTGGCGCGAGGGAGACACGGAGTACAGCTTCGTCACCGAGGTCATCGGCAAGGCGCGCACCGCTCACGCGGTGGCGGTAGAACACGCCGCCGTCAAGCGCATGCAGCACCGTGACTTCTACCGTATCGACGTCGGTTTCGACGCCGACTTCCTGGTTATTCCGCGCCAGGCAGAACGGGAGGATGGGGCAGAGGACGTCCATGGCGAGGCCGCCATCGGTCTGCTCGACCGGACACAGGACGAAGACGATATCCGCATAGCCGACTCGTCGACCGTCGACGCGTCGGCCGTCGACGCGTCGACGTCCGGTGACGAACTCGAAGACAGCGATCCCTTCGCCGGCGCCACACGTGTCACAGGGTATGTCGTCAATCTGAGCGCCGGGGGGGTGGCCATCGATGTGCCCCTCACCGGTCCACTGGCCAACGAGGACACGGCATGGGTCATCGACCCCGCCTTCGAGGGACCTTTTCCCCTGGCCGGCATCACCTGTGTTCCGGTGAGCACCGAGGCGGCGCCCGGAACACATGATAACTCCATGCGACGGATCAAGATGACCTTCGACGACCTGCCGACACCGGTGGAGAAGGAAATCGTCCGCAGTGTCTACGAACACCAACTGCAGTCTGCTGGCGGCCGGGGCGTGGCCCATCCCGACGCCCCCCCATCGTCGATGACGACGATCTGCCGACGGCGTAGCTGTCCCTACAGCGGCATGTAGGACAGGTCGAAGACCCGTTCCACCAGCCACCCGAGCCCGAACAGCAGGATGAGGGCGGAGGCCAGCTGCACCACCCGCTCATGGAAGCTCTGCACGGACAACCACAGAATCAGCGGCAGCAGAAGCACGACGATGGTCACCTGGCCGATCTCGACACCGACGTTGAAGGCCAACAGCGACACGATCAACCCCTCGGACGGCAGCCCCAGATCCCGCAACACGTTGGCGAAGCCGAAACCGTGGACGAGGCCGAAGCCAAAGGTCAGGATCCAGCGGTGGCGGGTGTCCCGCAGCCAGAGGTTCTCCGCCGCAACATAGGCGATGCTCAGGGCGATGCCGGATTCCACGAGGCGTTGGGGCAGCACGACCCACTCGAGGGTTGCCAGTATGAGGGTGATACTGTGGGCCACGGTGAATGCGGAGACGATCTTGACCAGCGGACCCAGGCGTGAGCCGATGATGATCAGGGCCAGCAGGAACATGATGTGATCGTAGCCGATCCAGATGTGCTCCACGCCCAGCCAGACAAAACGCCCAGCCTGCGTCCAGAGGCTGACCGGCGCCTCCCGGAGTCCGACTTCGTGGACCGGATCCTCGGCGGACAGAACGGCGAGCCCCTCGGTGCGCCCCGAAACCGACAGCTTCAGCAGATTCCTGTGGACCGCCAGCAGGGGCGGCTGCAGCAGCTGAGAAAAATCGACCTGCACACGCACCGGGTCGGCGGGCAGGTCCAGGGCGTAGGACACCTTCAGGAACAGGTTGCCGTCGGCGTCACTCTCGACGCGGGGACGGTCGGGGCGCAGCGGCAGCGGTTCTCCGTCGGCACGGATCACGATACGGTCCCCCAGCCACGACTGAGTCTCAACGGCGGCGGTCAGCACCTCGTCGGCCCACAGGGCGCCATCGCCGTTGGTGTCCAGATCCGCACCGAACAACAGCAGCAGGTCCCCCTCGTCGAAGGCAAGCATGAGGTTGGCTGCGCCCTCCCCGACGATCAGGGTCGAGTAGCTGGTGTTGACCTGGTGGGCCAGCAGGGGGCATGCCAGAAGTGCCGACAGCAACACTACCGCAATTGCCCTCACGCTTGCATGGGCGCGGGAAACGTCATGAACTGGAGAGTGATTCAGATCCGGGTGCCGGCAGGAATGACGGCGTCCTTCGGTATGACGACGATACCCTCGCGAATGTGATAGCCGTCGCCGTCGGCTTCGGCTACGCGTCCATCGTTGCTGATGATGACCCCTTCGCCGATGCGGGCGTTCTTGTCGATGATGGCCCGATGGATCACGCTGCCGGAGCCGATACCGATGTCCGGCACGCCGCGCTCGGCATTACGCTCTCTGTCGGCATCCGATTCGTACACATCGGCGCCCATCACGACGGACTGATAGAGGCGCACGCCGGCTCGCAGCACGGTCCGTACACCGACGACGGACTGCTCGACTTCCGCATCCACCATCGTGCACCCCTCGGATACGATGCCGTGGTCGACGCGACAGCCGTGCATACGTGTACCGGCCAGGAAGCGCTGGTGGGTGAAGATGGGCGTATCGGGCTGATAGAACGAGAACCTGGGCTCGGCATCGGTGAGTTCCAGGTTGGCGCGATAGAAGGCACTGATGGTGCCGATGTCGGCCCAGTAGCCGTCGAAGGTATGAGCGAAGACGTTGAGCTTCTCGATGGCTGCCGGGATAATGTGCTTGCCGAAGTCGTCCTGCTGATCTCCCATCAGCAGGCTGGTCAGAACCTGGGGCTCGAAGACGTAGATCCCCATGGAAGCCAGGTATCTCGCCTCCGGATCTTCTCCCGGAGCTTCGGGCAACTCGAGGTCGTCCAGCTCGGCGTCCGTCGTCGGCTTCTCACAGAAGGTGACGATCCGTCCCTCAGCGTCGACCTTGAGGATTCCGAGGCCAGACGCCTCCTCACGTCGCACCGGCTTGACCGCAATCGACACGTCTGCCTGACGTTGCCGGTGTTCACCAACGAAGCCGCGGTAGTCCATGCGATAGAGGTGATCACCGGAGAGGATGAGCACCTCGTGACCACGGCGCGAGTGGATGCGGCGCAGCTGCTTGCGCACCGCGTCTGCGGTACCCTGGTACCAGTCGGGTGAGTCCATCGTCTGCTCCGCCGCGAGGATCTCGACGAAGCCGCCGGAGAAGCTGTCGAAGCGGTACGTGGCGGACACGTGACGGTTGAGGGAGGCCGAGTTGAACTGGGTGAGGACGAACATCTTGTCCACACCCGAGTGAATGCAGTTGCTGATGGGAATGTCGATCAGCCGGTACTTGCCGCCGATAGGCACCGCCGGCTTGGACCGGACTTGAGTGAGGGGGAACAGGCGGGCCCCCTGCCCTCCCCCGAGGATTACGCCGATGACGTTACGCATGGTCGATTCCATCCATATCAGGAAAGATCGACGTGACCCCGCCCGGGGCGCAAGCCCAGCACCTGTTTGCCGCCTGACAGACGGGTTCCTTGTTTCTAGGCAGAAGCCGGATGGAGGACAGCGTGCTCGCCAACCTGCGAGGTGACAGGATGCGCGACGGCATCAGAGAGGAACAGAACAGCTCTTCCCACGGACCGACAGCGTGTCCGGCAGCGAAGGTGACGGGACACGAGGACGAATCCGGACGGGCAGAGACCCAAAACCGCGTGCAGCTGCAGATCAGGAACGCGGTGTGGCGGATGGAGAACTCTGACGATGTCGTCCACGTCGTCGAGAGTCTGCAGGATGGTCTGCGCGAACTACGTATCGACTATGATGTCTGCGCCATCAATGTCGTGGTATCGGAGGATCCCCCCAGAGTCAGCTACTACGAAATGCTGGCGGACGGCGACGAGGTCACGGTGGGGACCATCGGCAACGACGGCATCATCCTGCGCATGTGGCGGCGCGGCGAGCCCACCTACCGGCGTGATCTCGATCGCGAAGATCCCGACCACGAGCAGGCCACCATACGGCAGGTCACCTCGCCGGCCCGCTCCGTGCTGGACGTGCCCTTCGGCTTCGGCACCCTGGCCGTCAACAGCGCCAGGCCAGACGCCTTCTCACCTCGGGACATCAGCCACCTGCAGGCGGTTGCCGATGTCCTGACGGAGGCCTTCGGACGCTGGCAGGACCTGCGCCAACTGGAGCAGCAGAACCGGGAGCTGGCCGAGACTGGCCGCCTCCTGTCGGGGATCCACGGCATCATCGGCAAGGTCCTGCACTCCCTCGACCTGGAAGAAATCCTCGACCGGGTCTCGGAGGAGATTCTCACCGCTGGTCTCTTCCGCAGCCTCATGGTGGCCATCGTCGATCGCGATGCCGGTACGGTGCAGGTGGTCCGGGATGTCCTGGCCGTCGAGGGGCCACCGGAGGACGGTCGGATCGTCGATCCCCTCACTGGTGCCAGGAACATCACCGTCGTCTCCAGGGCACAACTGCGTGGCACCGGCACCGTCGGTCCCACCTACGCCGTCGACGACGCCAGCATGACCGCCCAGGTGGCACACAGCGGCGAGGTTGCCGTCGTCGAGGCAGAAGACGATGACTCGGACCTCTCGTTCTTCATCCCCATCCTGCATGGCGGCCAGGCCCAGGCCGTGCTGACCACCGGCAGCGGCGCTGATGCCAGACAGGAGATGTTGCGTCGGATCGAGGCCATGCGGCCCCTCTTCGACCAGGTGGCAGCCGCCCTGCAGCACGCCCAGCTGTATCAGACCGCCCGTCACGAGATCGAACGGCGCACCCGGGCGGAGCGCGAGCAGACGATCTCCCTGTGTGTGCAGCGTGTGCGCAACCAGATCCTACAGATGGAATTCGAGCAGGACTGGGGCAACGTGCTGACCGCTCTGCGCGGCGAGCTGGACGGCCTGATGGACTACCTGGGCGGCGGCCTGACCCTGATCGACCGCGAGGCAGAAACGTACCAGTCGTGCAACATCCTCCCGGATGGATCGGTGAAGCTGGTGGACCACGACTCGCTGCCGGCGTCGCTGAAGCAGGCGCTGGACCTGCAGGTGCCGGTGTACCGGCACAACCGTGCCGAGATGGACGCTCTCGGAGAGGATATCAACCCTCAGGCCCATTCCCTCACCGTCAGTGCCCTTCCGGGGCGGCACCCTCACCGTCAGTGCCATCGGGGAGGACGCCTTCGACGAGCAGGACATCCACATCCTGTCGCAGTTCGCCCAGGTCATGTCCGAGGGCCACCAGCGCCTCGAGGAGATCGCCCGGAGCCAGCGTCAAGCCCGACTGCGCGACGCCGTCGCCGGCGTTCGTGAGCAGGTGTGGGGGATGGAGGTCGAGAGAGACCTGGTGAAGGTCATGAAGAGTCTTGGTGAGGGGCTTCGAGCCGCCGGCCTGCAGTTCACCGACTGCGGCCTCAATCTCGTGACGCCCTTCGAGGGCCTCCCGATGGTACGGTTCTACGCTGCCGAGCAAGAGGCCTGGATCGCCGGCGGCTCGGAGCACGGCGCCGATGTCGTGCGGCAGATCTGGTCCTCGGGGACGGTTGCCTATCGCCGTGACCTGCAGCGGGAGGATCTCTACGGCGAGGCAGGGCAGATCGAGCACAGCCTCGGGCATGCCGTCCGCTCCGTCGTCGATGTCCCCTTTCCCCACGGCACCCTCGCGGTGAACAGCACACTGCCGGATGCCTTTGACGCCGAAGACCTGGAAATCATCGAAGCGATGACTCAGGTACTGTCCGAGGGGGTCACCCGCATGGGTGACCTGCAGGCCCTGCAGCAGCGGAACCGCGCCCTGGAGGAGGAGGTCCAGGCACGCCGGCAGACTGAAGAAGCCCTGGTGGTGAGCGAATCCCGCTACCGGTCGCTCTTCGACAGCATGGAGAACGGCTGCGCTCTGCACGAGATGGTGTTGGATGATGCCGGTGAGCCCGTCGACTACGTCTTCCTGGAGGTCAACGACGCCTTTGAGAGACACACCACACTCAGACGCCAGGACCTGATCGGCCGGCGGGCGACGGCAGCCCTTCCCGGCATCGAAAGGGACCCCGCCGACTGGATCGGCACCTACGGCGCCGTGGTGCGGACGGGAAAGAGTACCGCTTTCGAGAACTACTCGGACGTGCTGGGCAAGTGGTTCTCCGTCATCGCATACCGGCCGGCGGACGGGCAGTTCGCCGTGGTCTTCACCGATATCACCGATCGCAAGCGCATGGAGCAGGAGCTCGTCGCCAGCCACCGGCTGCGCGCCATGGGTGAGCTGTCAGCCGGCGTCAGCCACAACCTCAACAACATCCTCACCGGTGTCCTGGCGCCTGTGCAGTTCCTGCAGATGATCACCGACGATGCGGAGATCCTTGAGCTTGCAGCCGAGATTGAAACATCCGGCAAGAGGGCCACCGAGATCGTCCAGCGCCTCAACCGCGCGGTCCGGCAGGGGCCGGAGAAAAAACTGGTGGGGATCCAGCTCAACGAATGCATCGTCGAGGCGATCGAAATGACCCGGCCGCGCTGGAAGGACGAGGCGGAGGCCCGCGGCTGCCAGATCCGGGTGTTCACAGAATTTGGCGACATCGCACCCATTCAGGGCAGTTCGGGGGAGCTGAACGAAGTGCTGAGCAATCTGTTGTTCAACGCCGTGGATGCCATGCCCCAGGGCGGACAGATCACCTTCCGCACGCGGCGCGGCGCGGGCTGCACGATTCTTGAGGTCGAAGATACCGGGGTCGGGATGGATGCTGCGACCCGGCAACGTGTGTTCGAGCCCTTCTTCACGACCAAGGCCGATGTCGGCAGCGGCCTGGGGCTGTCCACCGCGTACGGCTCGGTGAAGCAATGGGGCGGCGAAATGGCGGTCGTCTCTACACCGGGCGTGGGCACGACCTTCTCGTTGCGGCTGCCGGTGTGGGCACATTCGACACCGAACTCCGCCGAACCGGCACAGGAAGGGGCTCAGGCGCCACCGAGCACGATCCTGGTCGTCGAAGACGACGAGGTCGTCTGCCGCGTGCTCGATCGCCTGCTGGGACTCGTCAACAGGGTCGACTTTTCCCACACCGGTCAGGAGGCCACACAGCGGATGGCACCGGGGAAATACGACATCGCTCTCATCGACCTGGGGCTGCCAGGCTTGCCGGGCGACCAGGTCGCCGATCAGCTCCGGAAGGTGGACCCGACGATCGCCACGGTGCTGATCACGGGATGGTCACTGCCCGATGACGACCCGCGGTTGGCCAGCTTCGACTTCCGCTTGCAGAAGCCCTTCGGTGAACTCGAGGAAGTGCAGGCGACCCTGGCCCGAACAGCGTCTCTCCATGAGGCCAGGGTGCAGGACGTGACCTGAGCACACCGGACGCTGCTGACCTGTTCTACGGCGTTGCCGGGACCGAACCGAGTGCGCCTCAATCCCGCGAGGCATCAACCCAGTGACGTGCACCCTCGGCCTGATTCAGCGCCCGGAGCAGCCGGGTATCGACGTCGTAGAGATCCTCGGTGGCACGAATCTGCCCGTCGGGTGCAACGCTTGCAGTCCAGTAGAGGATGTAGGTCGGTAGCGGTACGGGCAGATCGATGCGGCCCGTCTCACCCGCTGCCAGCAGGCGGTCGAAGCGCCGACGACCGGAGGGAGATGAGGCCAGCAACTGTTCGACGAGTTCGACGATGCCTTCCACACGCACGCAGCCGTGACTCAGATCTCGCGCCTGACTGCTGAACAGGTCGGTCCCTGGCGTGTCGTGCAGGTAAATGGCAAAGGGATTGAGCAGATCCAGTTTCACCCGCCCCAGCGGATTGCTGCCGCCGGGACGCTGCACGAACCGGTATTTTGATGAGAACCCGGAGGCTCGATCCCAGACGAGACTGTCCAGATTTGCTTTTTTTCCCGCATGCGTCCAGGCTTCGAACCCGCGCTGCCTCAACGACAGTGCGCGGCCCCCGTCTGTGAGGCCGATGGCAAGCTCTTCATCAGATATCCGGGGCGGTACATGCCACGATGGGTGTACGACGACGTGGGTCACCTCGCTGGCAAACTGGGGCGTCTGCCGGTACCGCTCGCCGACGATGACCCGGTGCATCTGCCGACGACCGTCGACGACGTAGTCGAGTTCAAAGTCGGCGATGCGCACCAGCAGATAACGACTGCCCAGATCACGCGGCAGCCAGCGCCAGCGTTCGAGATTGGCCCGCAGTCTGTCTTCTCCATCCGTGCCGACGGCCAATCCCTCCAGCGCCTGCTGCAGTCTGCGGTACTCTACTCCCATCGGCGCCAGCCGGCGCAGATTCACTCCCACCTGATCGAGGCCGATCGCCGTGGCCAGCAATCCGGACAGATCCGCCGGTGGCCGGCGCACCTGCCAGGAGATGCTGATCGTCGACGGGTCGACGGCGCCGCGGCGCAGATCGTCGGCATAGGCGAGAAATGCGGCGGTGAGGCCGATGTCGAGGCGCGCTGCCCGTGCCGGACTTGCGTCCCGGTCTGCACGCAGCCGGGTGACGGCGGAACGAAGATCGGGATGGCCGTAGATGTCAGCATCGAGGCCATGGTTGCGGGCGCCGGCAAGCTCTGCCAGCAGCTCGTCTGCCCGGGCGTGTACGCCGTGGAGGCCCGTCCAGGCCGGCTGGCCGTCGCGCCGCTGATAGAAGCTGCGCAACCACGCATCACGTTGCCGGCCCCGCCTGTCGGCCGGCTCTGACAGGCCGCGCAAGGCCCGCCGTACAGCCACACTGTGGTCGGCTGGGAGCAGATGTTCGCCGGACGACAGCGCCCCGCACCCCATGATCAGAACAGAGGCCAGGACCGGGTAACAGATCCTCACGCTGCCCCGCCTCAGCCTGTGAGCAGTTGCAGCAGAGCCGTGGCCACACCGAAATAGATGCACAGTGAGAGAATGTCGTTCACCGTCGTGATCAGGGGACCGGAGGCGACGGCCGGGTCGATGCCGAAAGTGCGGAACAGGATGGGAATCGTCGCCCCGAGCACGGCGGACAGCACAACGGCGGCAAACATGGCGACGCCGGCGCAGGGCGCCACGGGAGAGCCACCCGTCCACAGCCAGGCCACGACAAAGACGACGAGGCCGAGAAACGTGCCCATCAGTGCGGCGACGCGGAATTCACGCCACAGGGCCCGTCGGACCTCCTCCGGCTGCAGGATCCCGGTGGCCAGGCTGCGCACCGTCACCGTGGAGGTCTGGATACCGGAGTTGCCTCCCATGGCCATGATCGCCGGCACGAAGAGGACCAGCGGACTCAGAGCCGCCAACACGCCGGAGAAGAGGTCGAGGACACCGCCGGACAACAGCGTACCCAGCAGACAGAACAGCAGCCATGGCAGACGGCGGCGCATGACACCGATGACGCTGCGATCCTCCATTTCCGCGGAGCTGGTGGCCGCCATCTTCAGGTTGTCTTCCGTGGCTTCCTCCTGGATGACGTCGACGATGTCGTCTACCGTCACCTGCCCGACGAGGATACCCGCCGCATCGACCACGGGCAGGGCGAGCAGATCGTAGTCGGCAAAGATCTCGGCGATCTCCTCCTGGTCCATGTCGGCACGCACCGTGATCGGTTCATGGTCGGCCACCGAGGACAGTTGTGCCTCCCTGTCAGCCAGAAGCATGCTGTGCAGGGACACGCTGCCGACGAGACGGTCCCTGTCATCGACGACGAATACCGCAAGCGGCTCCTCCGCATGGTCACCGGCACGGGTCCGCAGATGGTCGATAGCGCCGGCCACGGTGACGTTGTCCGTGACCGCCACCAGGCGCGAAGTCATGATGCCGCCCCCCGAATCCTCGGGATGCTCCATCAGTTCGCGGACCTCGTCCGCCTCCTCCACTTCCATCAGCGACAGCACGCGCTCGCTGTGCTCATCGGGAAGATCTGCGAGCACGTCCGCGGCATCGTCCGGCGCCATCTCCTCGAGGATGCCCGACAGCGCCTGATCGTCCAGCTCTTCGGCCACGCTGACCACGGTGGTGGCATCGAACTCGGCCAGGACACCGGCAGCCAGGGACTCGGCCAGCAAGGCCATGCAGCGCCTGCGATCGTCGCCATCGAGGCGACGCAGCAGATCCGCCAGGTCGACGGCATGCTGGCTGTTGAGGACCAGACGGAGTGTCGCCACATCGGCGGCGGCGAGGGCCTCCCGTGTCGTCGTCAGCAGGACGTCGCGGCGCTCCTGCAGGCCTCCGTGGGCCAGCGTATCGTGTGGTGTGTCGCTCATAGTGCAGGGAATATAGACGCCGTTGCCGCCTCGGCGAAGACCTCGTAAACTCTCAGTCCACTTGAAGTTGCGAGGATTTCGTATTGTACTGGCTGGTGCTGGCCTCCCTTACGTCTCTCGGGTTCGGCCAGCTGTTCAAATGGTCGCAGCGTCGTGGCTGCCACGCGCCCACCGTGGTCAGCGCCAACTATCTCACCCTGGCGGCGGTCCTGGCCATCTGGCACCTGTGGACGGGGAACGACTTCGCTGTCCCAGCGTCGGTCATCGTGGGCGGCGCCATGGGGCTGTCCTTCATCGTCGCCATGCTGGTGATGACGGGCGCCCTGGAACGATTCCCCGTGGGCATGGTGCTCACATCCTTCCGGCTGTCCATTCTCGCTCCCGTCGTCGTTTCGGTCTGGTTGTGGGGAGAGTCCCTTTCGGCGGTTCAGGCAAGCGGAATCGGTCTGGCTCTTGTGGCCCTGGCGCTCATCTCGATGTCGCGCTCGTCTGGCCGGAGCCGTCCCGTCGTCGGCGCCGCAGCCCTGCTCACCGCCCTGGCGGTGTTCGCCACGCAAGGTGTGGGGCAGATCTGTCTGGGATGGGTGCACTACGCCGGACTCGACGAACAGCGCCTCACCGTGCTGATGACCTGCGCGGCGACGGCGGGCACTGGGGGCGGCCTCGTTCTGCTGGTCCGGCGACATCGCCCCAGGATCCGCGACCTGCACATGGGGGTCGGCATTGGCCTGTTCAACCTCGTGGCACTGGCCACAACCCTCACCGCGCTCATGCACCTCGACAGGACGCTGTTCTTCCCTGTCACCGGATGTCTCGTCGTACTGCTGGATGGCCTGTTCGCCCACCTGTGGTGGAAGGAGCGGATGGGCCGCGTCGGCGCCTTGGGCGCCGGTCTCGGGGCGCTTGCCCTGCTGCTCGTGTTGTAACTTTAGGGCAACGGAGGAGGGAGATAACTGATGGGAGATAGACTCGCCGGCCGTACCGCCCTGGTCACCGGCGCCGCCCGTGGGATCGGCTACGCCATCTGCGAGCGCTTCGCCGCCGAAGGTGCCCGGCTGGCCATGACTGACATCGATGAGGAAGGCGTGCAGGCTGCCGCCGTCACCCTTGGTGGCGACGGCCCTCAGCCTGTCCCCGCGCGCCTCGATGTTGCCGACGTCGGCACCAGTCGCGCCGTCATCGAGTCCCTCATAGGTGAGCTGGGCCAACTCGACATTCTCGTCAACAATGCCGGCTTCGTCCGCCACACCACGGCCTTCGACTGCACCGAGCAGGACTGGGATCGTATGGTAGACGTCAATCTGAAGGGTGTATTCTTCTGCGCCCAGGCCGTTCTCCCCCACATGCGCGACCGACGCCGGGGTGCCATCGTCAACATGTCCTCCCTGGCGGCCAAGACCGGGGGTGTCGCCGCGGCGCCACCCTACGGCGCTGCCAAGGCCGGGGTCTCCGCTCTTACCGTACACCTGGCCAAGGTGATGGCCCCCTTCGGCGTACGCGTCAATGGCCTGGCGCCCGGGGTCATCGACACCGACATGGTACGCGGCATGGGATCGTCCGACCACGTGGGTCTGGCCAAGCAGATCCCCCTCGGCGAGAAGGGACGCGCCGAGGACGTAGCCAGCGCCGCTCTGTTTCTCGCCTCGGACGAGGCGCGTCACATCACCGGAGAGATCGTCGACGTCAACGGCGGCCTCTGGATGGACTGATCTCGAAAACAACCCCAGAGGGAGCGAGAGAGAAGATGAAGGGAATCGTTCTGGCCGGTGGGCTCGGCACACGCCTGGTGCCATTGACCCGCGTCGTGTGCAAACAGCTGCTGCCCGTGTACGACAAGCCGATGATCTGTTACCCCCTGTCGATCCTGATGCTCGGCGGCATCCGGGAGATCTGCATCATCTCGACGCCGCAGGACTTGCCCATCATCCGCAACTTCCTCGGTGATGGCACCGCCCTCGGCGTGGAGTTCACCTACATCGAACAGGCCAACCCCGAAGGTATTGCCCAGGCCTTTCTGCTGGCCGAGGACTTTCTCGCGGGAGACAATGTCACCCTCGTGCTCGGGGACAACGTGTTCTACGGTGACTACTTCTACGGTGACACCGGCTTTGTCCGGGCCGCCCGTGAGTTTGCCGGTGGCGGTCTCATCTTCTGCTACTACGTCTCCAACCCGGAGGACTTCGGCGTCATCGAGTTCGACGGGGACGGTCGTGTCCTCGGGATCGAAGAGAAGCCGGATCGACCCAAGTCCAACTACGCCGTACCCGGTCTCTACATCTATGACGGCGATGTGGTGGAGGTAACGAAGAACCTGAAGCCCTCAGGCCGCGGCGAGCTGGAGATCACCGATGTGAACCGCACCTACCTGGAGCGTGGTGATCTGCGCGTCGAGCAGCTGGGGCGCGGCATCGCCTGGCTCGACACGGGCACGCCGGGCAGCCTGCAGGAGGCCAGCAGCTTCATCGAAGCCATCGAGAAGCGCCAGGGATTGAAGATCGCCTGCCTTGAGGAGATCGCCTTCGATCAGGGCTTCGTCGACCGCCCCGGCTTCGAGGCGCTCATCGACACCTACCCTGAGAAATGCGATTACAATGAATACCTGCGGGCGGTGCTGGCGCAGAAGGTCTGAGCTCAGCGCAGCCGGACTTCCCTGCCCGTCTCCGCTGACTTGTAAATGCCATCGAGCATCTGCATCAACTGCACGCCCTGCTCGCCAGACATCAGCGGCGTTTTCCCCGTCTGGATACACTCGGCGAAATGATCGGTCTGACCGGCAAAGGCGTCGAGCTTGGGCACGTCCGGCGTGATATCCTCCTGCACGCCGCGACGTTCGGTGTAGATCCTCAAGGGACTCAGTTCGGCGCCACCCTTTGTCCCGGCCAGGTGAATGCCCCCGCCACCGGGAAGATTCAGAGCCCAGCTGCACTCCAGAATCAGGGTTGCTTCATTGGCGAAACGAATGAGAGAGAAAGCAGCGTCATCGACGTCGAAGGTGTTCCCCTTGGGCACGACGTGGGCGAACTTGCTGTAGGCGGCGCCGGTGACCGACACTGGCTTCGGCGTGCCCATCAGCCACCACGCCTGATCGAGGGCGTGGACACCGATGTCGATGAGGGCGCCACCACCGCTCCGCTTCTTGTCGGTGAACCAGGAGCGCGAGCCGAGAGGGATACCGCGACGACGATGGTAGACGGCGCGACCGAAGTAGATCTCGCCGAGCTCCCCCCGCTCGATGTAACTCTTCGCTGTTGACGTGGGGCCACTGAAGCGCTGGCAGAGAGCGTACATCAGTGTCAGTTGGGCATCGGTGGCGGTGGTGGCCAGCTTGCGGGCCTGTTTCGTGTTCAGTGCCGGCGGTTTTTCGCAGATCACATGCTTGCCGGCACGCAGCGCGTCGAGGCTCACGGGGGCATGGAGGAAGTTGGGCAGGCAGACGCTGACAGCGTCCACACCTGCCTCACGCAGCATCTCTCTGTGATCGGCGTAAACGCCGTCGATATCGTTCTCAACCGCTACCTGCGCCGCCAGCGGCTGGTTCATGTCACATACGGCCACCACGTCTGCCCGACGGGACTGGGCATACCCTTTGAGGTGCTCACGACCCGGCCACCCGAGGCCGATCACACCTACTCTCACCCGCTTCACCATCTCTTGTGATCCTCCATGCTGAGGGCTTCGGCAACACCTGCCGGATCGTCCTGAGGGGGCAGGCTGCCCTCAACCGCGGGCGGCTGCCAGTTCTTCAACGAGGGCGCCGTAGGTGGTCTCTCCGCCGTCTTCCCAGGCGGCCAGCAGTGCCGAACCGACGGTGCCGATCTCGACCCGGCCGTGCAGGGCGGTCAGGTCTTGACCGCGACGCAGGCCGAATCCCAGGGCCAGGGGCAGGTCGGTCGCCTTGCGGTACCTCTTGAGGAAACCAAGATCTGCCTCGAAGTCCGTCGCTTTGCCGGTGACTCCCTTGCGCGCCACGGCATAGATGAAGCCGCTGGCCCGCTCCCCCAGGCTCTGCAGCCGTTCCACCGTGTTCGTCGGTGTCATCAGCAGGATCGACTCGAGCTCGTGAGTCTGGCTGGCCTTCGTCAGCTCGCCGTATTCCTCCCATGCCAGATCCGGCAGGATATAGCCGACGGCCCCAGCTTGGGCGAGACGCTCGCAGAAACGCTCGGCACCGAGGCGGAAGACGGTGTTGTAGTAGCCCATGAACAGCCGCGGAAAACTACAGACATCCCCGGCCTCGGCGACGAAATCGAAGTAGTCGTCCACCCGGAGACCCGCGGCCAGTGCCTCCTGGTTGGCACGCACAAAGACGGGACCGTCGGCGACGGGCTCGCTGAAGGGCATCTGCAACTCGACCAGGTCCACGTCATTGGCCGCCATGATCCGCAGCATCGTCCGATTCGCCTCGAGGGACGGGTACCCGACGACGAGGTGTGTCATCAGCAGGATCTTCCGATCGCCTCCGGAGAGTCGCTGCCGGACGTATCCCTGCAGGCCACTCACAGCTTTGCAGCTTTATCTTTGAGAAAATCCGTCCAACGCGTATCACCGAGGGCGTCGCCGATGGTGAAGATGTCCTTGTCACCCCGGCCCGAGAGGTTGATGAGAATGATGCTGCCCTCGGGCGTGGATGGGGCCTCGCGCAGCGCACCGGCCACTGCGTGGGTGCTCTCGAGAGCACCGATGATCCCTTCTGCGCGCATCAGCTTCCTGATCCCGGCGATGACCTCGTCGTCGGTGGCTGACTCGAAGCGCACGCGCTCTGTCTCATGCAGATGGGCGAGAATGGGACTGACCCCGATGTAGTCGAGTCCGGCTGAGACCGAATGGGTGTGCCGCATCTGACCGTCGTCGTCCTGCAGGAAATAGGTCTTGAACCCCTGGGCGACACCTGGCGAGCCATCACCACCTGCGAGGCGCGCGGCATGCTCACCGGAGGCGATGCCGTGGCCACCCGCCTCGACACCGACGAGTTCCACGGCCTCGTCATCGAGAAACTCGAGGAACATGCCCGTGGCGTTCGAGCCGCCGCCGACGCAGGCGTAGATCCGGTCGGGCAGCCGACCTTCGCGCTCCAGCATCTGCGCCCGCGCCTCTTCGCCGATGATTCGCTGCAGCCAGGCGACCATCGTCGGAAACGGATGGGGACCGCACGCGGTGCCGAGCACGTAGTGGGTGTTCTCCATCGAGTCGGTCCAGTCGCGGAAGGTCTCGTTGATGGCATCCTTCAGTGTCGCTGAGCCGTCCTCGACGGAGACGACCGTAGCACCCATCTGCTCCATCCAGAACACATTCGGCCGCTGTCGTTCGACGTCGACGGCGCCCATGTAGATGGTGCAGTCGAAGCCGAAGCGTGCCGCCATCGTCGCCGTGGCCACGCCGTGTTGCCCGGCGCCGGTTTCGGCAATGACCCGCGTCTTGCCCATGCGCTGCACGAGCAGGCCCTGACCCACGACATTGTTGAGTTTGTGCGCTCCGGTATGGTTGAGATCTTCGCGCTTGAGATACAGACGGCGCCCACCGCCGACTTCGGCGGAGAGATTCTCCAGCAACGTGAGGGGGGTGGGACGACAGGAATACGTCTGCAGAACCTGGGTGTAAGTCTGCCAGAAGGCGGGATCGCGACGGGCGTCGTCGAACGCGGCAGTCAGCTCATCGAGGGTGGTGCGCAGAATCTCGGGCAGGAAGGCGCCGCCGTACGTGCCGAAGTACCCGGGCCGATCGCCGCCAAACAGAAGCCTCTCCCAGGCGGGGGTACCCGGTCTCTCGGTTGGGCTCACGCCCCTACTCGACAAGGGCCTTGCGGAGAGATCGCCCCGGGGGTTCTTGGGCAGGTGGGTGCGATCTCGTCCTGGCGGCGTAGGCACACCACTTGGGTCACAATACCGGTCACGCCGCTCCTACTCCACGAGTTTGGCGCGCTTCAGAGCGTCGAGCATGGCCGTATTCGCTGACCCCTCTGACTCTTTCTCCTGGCGCTGACGCTCGGCGAACTCCTTGAGGTTCGTCGCTCCCTCGACCTGCTCGGCGCGTCGAATCGACAGCCGCAGGCGCTTGCGCTTGTTGTCGACCTCCATGACGGCAACCTTCACCTCTTCACCGACACTGACCACGTCACGAGGGTGATTGACACGGCGCTCGGCCAACTCGGACACATGAATGAGGCCACGAACATTGGGCGCCAACTCGACGAACGCACCGTACTCTTCGACACCTTCGATCTTGCCCATGGTCACCGTGCCCGCCGGGAACTGCGACCGCACTTCGTCCCAGGGATCCTTCTCGAGGGCCTTGATGCTCAGCGAGATCCGCTCCTTGCGACGGTCCCCCAGATTCTTGACGGCGATCACTTTCACCGTCACCTCCTCCCCGGGCTGGACGACATCCTTCGGATGGTTGACGCGTTCGTGGCGCATCTCCGAAACATGGATCAACCCCTCGACGCCCGATCCGACGTCGACGAAGGCGCCGAAATTCTCCAGCCGGGTCACCGTACCGGTGAGCTGCGTCCCATCGACGATCTTCTCGCGAATCTCGACAGCATCCTTCTCCTGCTCGGCCTCGAGCAGAGCCCGTCGCGACAGCACGATGCTGCGGCCGTGGTCACGGAAACGGATAATCTTGAAAGTCATCTTCTTGTCGCGGTACTGCTCCAGATCCTTGGTGAACTGGGTGTCGACCTGTGAGACTGGACAGAACGCGCGCATGCCTTCCAGGTCGACGCCGATCCCCCATTTGTTCACCGCCATGACCTTGCCCTCGATGGGGATCCCAGCCTTGTAGGCCTTGTACAGGGTATCAGCCTGGCGTGCCTCGCCACTGACGAAACGCGAGAGCACGACACTGTCGGCATCGCTGACAACAAAGGCCTCGAGGGGTTCACCGACCTTGAAGGCCAGTTCGCCATCCTCGCCCTTCATCTCCGTGGTGCGGATCATGCCTTCACTTCGACCGCCGAAATCGACGAAGCAGTTCTCCTCGCCGAGGCGGACGAGCACACCGCTGACGCGGTCGCCGACCTTGACCTGGAGCACACCGGCATCGGCGCCAGCCTGCTGGTCGAGGAGGGCATTCATGTCAACGGTGGGCGCGGCAGCGGCCGGTGCCGGGCTCTCCTCCGGTGGCTGGCTTGCCGCCGGTTCTACCGGAGCGGG
>PBSR01000143.1 GCA_002726335.1 Gemmatimonadaceae bacterium | reverse complement strand
GAACAGCAGCAGCAGGAACAGCAGCAGGACGCGGAAGATCAGCAGCCCGCCGAGCCCGAAGCGGGTGAGGATGAAGCCGAAGGCGAACCACCGCCTGAGCAGCCGGAGTCTACCCCCGGGGAGAACGGCGACGAGGACCAGGAGGAAGAGGGCGTTCAGGCGGCTGAAGACGAGTCGGAGAGTATGGACGAAGAGGAGGCCGAACAGCTGTTGGATGCGCTGCGGGATCGCGACGCCCAATCTCAGCAGCGTCGCTATCGGCCCAAACGTCGTGGCGATGGCGAGCATGACTGGTAGGGTGAAGCACATGCAGGGCCCTCGAGTGCCATCTGTCGTTCTGCTGATTCTTTCCCTCAGCAGCACGGCGTGGGCAGGCAGTGAGTTTCATGCTGCCGTCGACCGGGTTCGGGCGACGCAGTCCGAGGCGATCCGGCTGACGTTGACCCTGAGCTCGACGGGCAGTCTCGACCACGTACCCTCGCCGACGCTGGATCTGAGCAATTTCGACGTCTTCGGCCCCTCGGTGTCCACGCGGATCGGGCTGGTCAACGGCCGTTCTTCCTTCGCTCGCGAACTCATCTACACTCTCTACGGACGCAAGACCGGCCGGTTCCGTATCGGCCCGGCCAGTATCGAAGTGGCGGGCGCGACCCTGTCGACGGAGACAATCGAGGTAGAAATCGTCCGCGGCGGGCGGCAGGCCAAGGGGCAGGGAGCTACGGCTGGCGATGGCAAGCCGAGCCTGGAGGAGGTGATCTTCGTGCGCGCCGTAGCCGAGCGGGATACGGCCTACGTGGGGCAGCAGGTGGTGGTCCGCTTCGATCTCTGCTACCGCTTCAACCTGCGCGATGTCGGTTTTGCCGAGATCCCCACTTTTACCGGTTTCTGGGTGAAGGAGCTGTTCGTCGCCCAGCGCCTGGCGCCGCAGCGGGAGATGATCGACGGCGTGGCTTATGACGTGGCGCCACTGCGTCGGGTCGCTCTGTTTCCCACCAGTGCCGGAACCCACACCGTGGAGTCGCTGTCGGTGAAGTGTTCGGTACCCCAGGGCCGTGGCCGCGGCAGTCTGCTCGACGCTCTGAGCATGTTCGACGACCCGATCTTCGGGCGTGGGCAGAGCATGATGGTGCGTAGCGAACCCATCGTCCTCCAGGTACTGCCGTTGCCCGAACAGGGCCGCCCTGTCGATTTTGCCGGCGCCGTCGGCCACTTCGAGGTCTCCGGTGTGGCGCAGCCACAACAGGTAGACATCGGCGATCCGATCACGTTGCGCATCGAGATCGAAGGCGACGGCAACGTGCAGTCCATCGCCGAGCCGGAGATGTCGCCCCGCGGCTTCGAAGTGTACGCACCCACAGTCGAACTGGAAGAGGGCAAGACGGCGACCGGGGCATATGGTGCGCGCAAGAAGATGGAGTACATCCTCATCCCGGAGCAGGGAGGGCGCCGGCGGATTCCCGCTGTCGAGGTCTCCTACTTCGACCCGGACACCAGACGCTACCGAACTGCAACTACGAGTAACTTCGACATCCTGATCGAGGCCGGGGAGACAGAAGCTGGCGCGGCTCCGGCATATGACCTGACGCGCCGTGAGATCGAACAGTTGGGCAGGGACATCCGCCACATCAAGCCGGATGCCAGCAACCTGGGGGCGAGCCGCTCGCTCTACCGCAACGGCTTCTACTGGCTGTTGCACGGCCTGTTGCCCCTCGCCTATGTGGGACTGCTCGCCTATCAGCGCCATCGCCGTCGGCTCGAGGGGGACGAAGCCTATGCCCGGAGGCGGCGTGCCCGTGGCGAGGCCACCAGGCGGCTGTCGACGGCGGCTGACCGTGTCGACGACGGTGATGGCTTCCATGGCGCCCTGCAGGACGCCGTCGTCGTCTTCATCGCCGATCAGCTGAATCGGCCGGCGCCGGAACTGACGCGGGATGCCTGCCATCGTCTGCTGACCGAGCGTGGCCTGCCCGATTCGCTGGTGGCCGGGATAGACAGACTCCTGGAACGCTGCGAGTTCGGCCGCTTCGCACCTGGTGCCAGCGGCCTCGACGAACGGCAGGAACTTCTGGCCGAAGGTGAAGAGCTGGTCGAACACCTGCGGGAGGCCCTGTCGTGAAAGGCGCGCTGAGTCTGGTGTTGTTCGTCCTCGTCACCCACGGCCCCGCCGGCTCGCAGACGGCAGCGGCCGGGCTGTATGCCGAAGGCAATGCGTTCTATCGACAGAACGAGTTTGCCACGGCCCGAGAGCGCTACATGGCAGCGGTGGAAAGCGGAGTCCGGGATGCCCGTCTGTTCTACAACCTGGGTAATGCCTGTTTCAAGTCCGACCGCCTCGGGGAGGCCGTGTTGTGGTACGAACGTGCCCAGCGACTGGAACCCCGAGACCCTGATATCCTTGCCAACCTGCGCTTCGTGCGTCGGGTCAAACGCGACCAGGACCCCGACGGAGAGGGCGGTGGCCTCTACGGAGTGTACCTGTGGCCGACGATGAACGAGTTGTTCGCCGCCACCAGTCTCGGTCTGCTCGGTCTGTTTCTGCTGGCGTGCTGGCGGCTGTGGCAGCTTCCCGGTGCGACGGCCCAGGTGACTCTTGTCATACTGGGGGTCTGGATCCTGACGGCCGGTGTCTTCACCGGTGCGCGCCTGCAGCGCGAGTTGAGTCTGGTGGAGGCGATCGTCCTGGTGGAGGAGGGCACGGCGCGCAGCGGCCCGGAACCGGCCCAGACACCGGTATTCGTCGTCCACGAGGGCACGAAGGTCGTCGTCGAACGCCGCGAAGACGGTTGGCTTCTCGTGCGCCTGGCCAACGGCCTGGGCGGCTGGCTTCCAGACGAGGTCCTCGCGGTAATCTAGGGCCGTCCGTATAATAGAACACCCCCTCCGCCGGGCACTCTCTCCCGGCTTCCATCAGATTCAGGACTAAGAGCGTGTCCGAGTATACCATTTGGGCTGCGGCCGCGCCCTTGGGACCGCTCGCCACGTTGCACTCGCTCTCTGAATCCCTCAATTCAAGTCACTCGCGCGCCTTGCGAGCGGCCCCAATGACGCGACCTCGCCTACAAAGCGCATACTCGGACACGCTCCTGGCGTGAAATACCTGCTAACCGGGGGCGGAACCGGCGGCCACGTCTATCCCGCTCTGGCCGTGGCTGACGAACTACGCCGTCGGGACCCCGAGGCGAAGTTCCTGTATGTCGGAGTGCGGGGCCGTCTCGAGGAGAGTGTGGTACCGGCACGGGGGTACCCGCTGCGTTTCGTCCACGCCCGTCCCTTTCCCCGTTCCAGGTCGCCCTTCGCCCTGGTCTGGTTCGCCCTCCATCTAAGCCTCGGAATCCTGGTCGCCAGTGTGTTGCTGCTGCACTTCCGGCCCCACGTCATCTTCGGCACGGGAGGCTTCGTCAGTGCTCCCATCATGTTCGCTTGTGGCGTTCTGCGTCGGCTGGGGCTGTGCAGAGCCCGACTCTTCGTCTATTCACCGGATGCACAGCCCGGACTGCTGAACCAGATCGCCGGTCGTCTGGCGGACCGGATCGGCGTCGTCTTCGAACAGGCCGGGCGGTGGTTCGACATGAAGCGTGTCGCCATCGTCGGGTTTCCCGTCCGTCGCGAGTTGCTCGAACTCGATCGGGCTGCCGCCCGGGTCGCCCTTCAGATTCCGGAGGACCGGTTCGTCGTGTTCGCCTTCGGTGGATCCCAGGGATCACGCGTCATCAATCGTGCCGTCATCGAGGCGCTGCCCCATCTGCAGGCGCAGAAGGACGGACTGTTCGTGCTGCATGGCACCGGTCGCATTCAGGGCGACGGGTACGACGCGGTGGCCGACACGGCTCGCGAGGCGGCCGCCCTTGGACTGGACGGGACGGACACCTGGTACCGTCGGCAGGACTACTTCGATGCGATCGAGATGGCCTATGCCGCCGCCGATGTCGTCATCTGCCGTGGCGGGATCAGTACTCTGACCGAGGTGGGTGTCTGCGGACTTCCCGCCGTCATCGTGCCGCTGTCGACGGCCGCCGAAGATCACCAGACCGTCAACGCCCGGACTCTCGAGCGCGCCGGCGCCGCCCACGTCCTGTTCGAGGAGGCCGGCTGGAGCGACGCCGATGGAGCCGTGACGATGGGAGTGCGGGGGGAGCGACTGGCCAGCATCGTGCAGGAACTGCTGCAGGAGGGGACCGCCCGCACTGCGATGGGAGCAGCCGCACGCAAGCTGCAGCGCCGGGACAGCCTCGAGCTCCTCATACGGGAGATAGACAGCCTCGTGCAGGGGCGTCGACCGACGCCGCTGGCCCTCGAGTTTCCCGTGGCTGACGGCGGCCCACCCACGGATCCCAACCGGCTGATGCGATTCGTCAGCCATCGCGTCAAGGAAGTCGGGGGCGTCAGCAAGCTCTGTCCGAAGGAGCTTGCCTATCTGCGCTACCAGGCGGATCGACATCTGGCGTCCGAGGCGTTCTATGAGATCCCTCTCGGCCGTCGCAACGTCGGTGTCAAACTGGTCGGCCTGCTCGGCTACGAGGAGCGGCTGGACCTGGTTCTGTCCCTGCTCGGCGATCGACGCCCGGCGTCGGCCATGCAGCGTTGGGCGGGTGGCGACTATCGACACCCCGGGATTCTGCGGCGCAACGCCATCGACTTCCCGCTGGCCATGATCGGCCTCGAAGCCGGTGGCCCTCGGGTTCGCGCCGCCATTCTCGAATCACTGGCGAAGGATCCCTATTTCGAGGTCCGGGCCGCGGCAGCCAGACTGCTGGGACAGCAGGCCGGCCCTGGCGATGCCGACGTTGAGTCCGCCCTGAGCGCCGCCCTCGAAGATCCCACCGATGCCGTGCTCGTGGAGGTCCTGGCGGCCCTGGGACGTATCGGCAGCCGTCCGGAACTGCTCGAGGGCCTGCGGCCGTTCTACGTGCACCGTGACTGGCGCTGTCGTCAGGAGACCGTTCACGCTCTCGAGCGCCTCCTGGAGCGAGGCGTTCTGCAGAACGGGGACGTGGCCGGGGATGTGGAGCAGATCCTGTCCACGTCCCCGAGTTTCGAGCCGGTCTTCCCACTGAAGAACAGCCTCGACTCCCTCGCCAGACGCCTACGCGACGAGCCAGAGGGCGCCTAAGTGCTCTACTATCTGGGAACATACCTGCAGCACAGTGGAGAGGCGCTGTCCTTCCTGCGGTTGCTCGATTCGATCAGTTTCCGGGCGATCGCCGGCGCCATCACCGCCCTGCTGTTCACCATCCTGTTCGGTGACCGCATCATCCTGGGCCTCTACCGCCGGGGGAGTCGCGATACGAAACGGAGCTTCGATTTTGCCGTGGCCGGCTCCCACACGCCGAAGACCTATGGTGGCCCCCTGCTGGTGGCGGCCGTGCTGTCGAGCGCCCTGCTCTGGTGTCAGCTGCACGAGACCTTCGTGCTGATGAGTCTGTCCGCTATCGTGTGGTTCGCCGGCCTCGGATACCTGGATGACCATCTGAAGATCCGGCACGGTACCAGCGATCGGGGCCTCTCGGAATCAGCCAAGCTGGTCCTCCAGTGTTTCTTCGCTCTCGTCTTCGCCGGCATCTACGTACTCGAGCCGTTGTCGCCTCTGCCGCCGGGGCTGGCGACACAACTCTACGTGCCCTTCGTCAAGACACCCGTCCTCGACCTGGGGTGGGGGTACGTGCCCTTTATCATGTTTACCCTGGTCGCCATCGCCAACTCGGTGAACATCGCCGACGGGATCGACGGTCTGGCCGTGGTGCCTTCGGCCTTCGCCGTGGCCGTCTACGGCGCCTTCGCCTACGTGGCGAGCCACGCGCGCATCGCCGAGTTCCTCATCTTTCCCTTCATGCCCGGCGCCGGGGAAGTGGCCATCATCTGCTGTATCGTATTCGGCGCCTGTCTCGGATTCCTGTGGTTCAACTCTTACCCCGCCAACGTCATCATGGGCGATACCGGTTCCATGGCTCTGGGCGGGTTGCTGGGCACAGTGGTGGTGCTGGTGAAACAGGAGTTTCTGTTTCTCATCGTCGGGGGGGTGTTCGTAGGGGAGGCCCTCTCCGTGGTGATTCAGGAGAAGATCGGCCTGCGCTGGCTGGGGCGTCGGTTCTTCCGCTCAGCCCCGATACACCACCACTTCCAGGCGCAGGGGCTGGCTGATACGAAGATCGTCATCCGCTTCTGGATCGTCGCCGGGATTCTGGCCCTGATCGGCCTGGCAACGTTGAAGATCAGGTAGGCGTGGTTACAGCAGGCGCAGGCCGTAGATAAAGAGCATCACCAGCATCGTGCCGATGCAGACGGTGATCCAAAGAGGCATGCCGGTTTCGTCACCGTCGTACACCTCGCGTGTATACCGTCGGTACTCGCTGGACAACAGCAGGTATCCGGAGGCCATGGAGATGATGATGGCGATGACGAGGAAGGTGTATCCCAGGTCGACCGGTTCGAGGGCGCGGCCGAGACTCAGCACGTAAGAAACGATGTTGACGAGCAGGCCGTATTCGCGCGAGACGATGCTGTAGACGAGGATGCCAAGGCTCAACGAGCCGATCGCCATGGATGACAGGGCCTCGAGAAGTGGTACCTGCGCGAAGAAGACGAGGAGCGGCACGCTGACGATGAGATGCAGCCACATGCCGGCATAGGCGTAGAAGAACGATGGACGTTCCAGTGCCGCCGTACCGATGAGGAACTGCGAAAAGGATTGCCGTCTGGGCAATTTGATTCCGTGGGCTTCAGGAGCAGGAGATCTGCCGTCCGGGGAATGGCAGGCAGACCAAGTATGCCTGGCCTGTGGAACCGGTGTCAAGCAGGATTGCGGTTGTCGATCAGGCCGCCGTCGCCATGGACCGGCGGCGCCCGGCCCGGACGGGGCCGGCCCGATCCGGACCCGCCTCCTCGCCGATCCCCTTGCGCGCCGACTGTCGCTCCAGGAAGCGGACCAGTTGGAAACAACCTTCCTGTGCCTCGCAGAAGGCGAGAGACACAGCGTATACCGTGCCCCGCTCATCGCGGCTGTGGACGACACAGGACACGATCTGTGACCGGATTCCCTGGAAGCGTTCACGGACACGCTCACATGAGTCGCTGAATGGATTGTGCAACAATGACATACGTCGCGACTGAAGGCCTGTTCTGGGCAGCGATCGACGAGCCATCTCCTCGATGAAGGGGGTGGGTGCATCGAGCGTGATCTCCAGGTATTCGGCCTCAGGTTTCTCCCGTGTGAAGACCTGGGCGCCGCCACCGCTGAGGTTGGTGATGACGGCACTGGCCTGCTGCAGGGGGCAGCGGGGGGCCTCGCGCCATCTGACATTCCCCCGCAGGCAAACGCTGACCCGGTGGGCGCTGCGACGGGCCTGGTCTTCGAGATGATCCGGCGGCTCCACCAGCAGTACGGGGAGTCGGCCCCGCAGGCGGCCGCGGCCACGGATCTCACTGGAGAAACTGCAGGAACCGCCCTGCGATCCCGGGCGAATGCTGTGTACGGTCACCGGGGTCCCCTTCGGGGGACGCAGGTCATCCGGTGCGTCGAAGCACAGCAGTCCACTCTTACTCATGTCCTGCAGGCGCCCCTGATAGGCGCCTGCTTCCACCCGCGGATCGTCGAAGCGAAGCAGAAATCGCTGACCGATCTCGATGCCATCGGGCAGATGCGCTCGGAATCCTCTGTTTCCTGCCATGATCATCACTCCTGCAATGTCAATCTGTGCTCAAGGGACTCTGGTCTGTTGTCCCGGTCTGTTCCTATGAATCGGCCTGCCCGGGCGATTCTTTAGTAGCAATTAATACTAAGTAACATTACTTCACGGAACCCGCCCTTGATTCCTACCTCATTGCCGCTGCTGACCGGCGAACTCGCCCGGCAGCCCATCGAGCAGCTGTCCGGTGTCGGAGCTCGTCGTGGAGCCGTTCTGCGCGAGGCGGGGATTGGCACCGTCGGCGATCTGCTGACCCGCATTCCGCGGCGGCATCTGGATCGCAGCCGCATCGTTTCCATTGCCGAGGCGCCGGTCGGCGAGGAAGTGACACTGATCGCCGAGGTGCGCACGGTGAAGGCGGCACCCCCTTTTCGCCAGGGGCGTCGGGGGCCGCCGCACTCGGTGGATGTGGCGGACGAGACGGGGACACTGCGATGTGTCTGGTTTCAGGGGGGGCGGTATCACACCTTCGAGACGGGAGATGTCATCGCCCTGAGCGGCCGCATCGAGTCGTTCCGCGGTCAGCGCCAGGTATCACATCCCGAGTATGAGTTCGTCAGCGACGACGGCGAAGGGGAACTGCTGCATACGGGGGGCGTGATTCCGCTCTACGGCTCGAGTGCCGACATGAAGGAGCGAGGACTGCGGAGCCGGGGGTTCCGTCGTCTGCTGTCGGTGGCACTGAAGGCCTGCGCCACGGGCCTGAGAACGCAGCTGCCCGATGGCGCCGAATCTCGCCATTCTCTGATGTCTCTGGGGGATGCCCTCCGGGGTGTGCACTTCCCGGCGGACGTGCCGACAGCGGAACGGGCGCGACGGCGGCTCGCCTTCGAGGAACTGTTTCTGCTGCAGCGCCAGCTGGAGCGCCGGCGGCGTGACCGGCGCAACAGTGATTCGCTGTCGTTTGGCCAAAGCGATGATCTGGTGCCGCGTCTGTTGCAGAGCCTGCCCTTCGAGCTGACCACGGCACAGCGACGCTGCATCGACGAGATCGGCGCCGATCTGGCGACTGCCGTGCCGATGCGACGCCTGCTGCATGGCGACGTGGGGTCCGGCAAGACCCTCGTGGCTCTGTGCGCCGCCCTGCGCGTGATCGAGAGTGGGTACCAGGTGGCCATCATGGCCCCCACCGAGATTCTTGCCGAGCAGCACTTCCACAACATGCGCCGCCTGGCGTCGACGATCGGGCTGGACGATGTGGTGCTGTTCAAAGGCGGAGCCAGGGCGGCACTGAAGCGGGAGCTGCTCAACGGTCTGGCCTCGGGTGCCACCCGACTCGTCGTCGGCACCCACGCCCTGATCGAGGCGGACGTCGAGTTCGCCCGTCTGGGACTGGCCATCGTCGACGAGCAGCATCGCTTCGGTGTCGGTCAGCGGGCCCGCCTGTCCGACAAGGGAGCCGGCCTCGACCTGTTGATCATGACGGCCACACCGATTCCCCGTTCGCTGGCGCTGACGCTGTACGGCGATCTTGAGGTCTCTGTCATCGACGAGCTGCCTCCCGGGCGACAACCGGTTCGTACCGCCAGGCGCGATCCGGATCGACGGGACCGCATCTTCGAGTTCGTCGCCGAGCAGGTGACCGCCGGGCGCCAGGCCTACGTCGTCTATCCCCTGATCGAAGACTCTGAAAAGATCGATCTGACATCGGCGCAGTCCGGTTTCGAGGCGCTGCGGTCCGGTTGGCTGGCCGGCTGCAGAGTGGAGCTGATTCACGGGCGTCTGCCAACGGAGGGCAAGGCGGACATCATGACACGCTTCGCCGCTGGCGAGGTGGACGTCCTCGTGTCGACGACCGTCATCGAGGTCGGCGTCGACGTGGCCAATGCCACGGTGATGGTCATCGAGCATGCCGAGCGCTTCGGTCTGGCGCAACTGCACCAGCTGCGCGGCCGTGTCGGGCGAGGCGCCGAAGCCGCCTACTGCATCCTCGTCGCCTACCCGCCGGAAGGGGAGGGCCAGGAATGGCGACAACGGCTCGATGCCCTCTGCGCCACCGCCGATGGGTTCGAACTGGCGCGCAAGGATCTGGAGTTGCGCGGCCCCGGTGAGGTCCTCGGCACCAGGCAGGCGGGCATGCCGGAGCTGCGTGTCGCCCATCTGCTGAAGGACGAAGATCTGATGGACCCGGCGCGCGCCGAAGCCGTGCGCGAAGCCGAGGAGGTTGGGGCGTGAAGCGGGGACGTGGCGTCTGGTTCGTGTCGCTGGCTACGGCCTCGTCCCTGCTCGGCGACCAGATGCTATACGCCGTACTGCCGACGATCTACATCGACCTGGGGCTGCAGCCCTACCAGGTCGGGTTCCTGCTGTCGGCCAACCGCATCGTCCGTCTCGTGACCAACCATCTGGCCGAACGGGGCTGCCGTCGCTGGAGCCTGGCCTGGCTGCTCACAGTGACGTTGACCACCGGCGCCCTGCTCAATATCGCCTACGGTACGGTCACCTGGTTTCCCGGACTGCTGGCCGCCCGGATCGTGTGGGGCGTCTGCTGGTCTTTCATCCGGCAGATCGGCCTGATGACGGTCGTCGACGCGGCGGCGGAGGAGTCTGAAGGCCAGGCGCATCTCGGGAGGGCCATGGGCTTCTACAGCGGGATCTCCCGATTGGGGTCGATCTCGGGCAATCTGCTGGGCGCCCTCGGACACGATCTGCTGGGATTCTCGGCGACGCTGCTGATCTTCGCCGTTGCCTCGCTGCTGTGCGTGCCACTGGGTCCCTGGTCGCGCCGCGGACTGCCACGGACCCGGCCAAAGGACACCGTGACCAACGGACCGATCCCACGTGGACTGCTGGTATGTGGCTTTGCCAGCGGCTGCGTCGGGCAGGGGTTGATCGCCGCCACCCTCGGCGCCGTTCTCGGGGCACGACTGGGTGATATCGAACTGGGCGGCGCCCTGGGCCTCGGTGTTGCCAGTCTGACGGGAATGCTGCTGGCCTCCCGGTGGATCGCGGACCTGCTGGCGCCGATCCTGGGGCACATCGCCGATCGTGTCGGCAGGCGCGGCTCCGGAACCGTGTATTTTTCCGCCGGAGCCGTCGTGCTGGGCCTGGCGGCGGCGCCGCAGATTCCTGCGGAGCTCATGGTCCTGGCTGTCCTGGCGTTCTACGTGACCGCCACCGGCGTGGCCGTGGTCCTGCAGGCGGAGGCCGGCAGCGGCGGCTCACGCAATGTAGCCTCCTATGTCACCGCGTCCGACTTCGGGTCTGCCGCCGGCCCCAACCTTGGCTGGCTGGTCCTGCAGCTGGGGGGAGCGGAGGGAAGCGTCTTTCTGTTGGGCGCAGGCGTGTACGCACTGGCCGGCATTTCAGCCTGGTTCAGCCTGCACGGCAGTCCGGTTGCGGACGACACGAGGTAGGGAGCATATATAATGATCAGGCCGTTGATCGAGCCGGCGGATTTCGTTGGCCTGGAGGGTGTCACCCACCTGTGTACGGGAGGCGAGGCGCCGTGGCTGCGCGAGTTCGATGCGGTCCATGCCGAATTCGGGCGGCTCAAGAGTGGCGGTCTGGCAGGCAGAGCCGAGATCTACCGGCGTGGCGAGGTCTGTCGGGGGGCGATGGGTCGGCTCTGGGGGGTGGTGCCGGAACACATCGGTTTCATGCCCTCGGCGGCGGAGGGCATGAACTGGCTCGCTCGTGGCGTCGCATGGCGCGCCGGTGACAACATCGTCACCGACAATCTCGAGTTTCCATCGGTTGCCTATGCCTGGAGACAGCTCGAGGCCCGGGGCGTGGAGGTGCGCATGGTGCCCCATCGCGAGTGGCGGGTCCACGAGGCAGATCTGCTCGACGCTGTCGACGAACGCACGCGCGTACTCGCCGTCAGTCAGGTCAGCTTCTACACGGGGCAGAATCTGGATATCGCGGCACTGGCCGAAGGTCTGCGATCCAGGTGGACGGACTGTCTGTTCGCCGTGGACAGTACGCATGCCTCCGGTGTCGTCGAGGTACCGGCGGCGGTGACCGACCTCTGTGTGAGCAGCAGCTACAAGTGGCTGCTGGCCACCCACGGAACGGCGCCCTGCTACGTCAGCGAGCGTGCCTCTGACAGGGTCACCGACAGCACCTTCGGCTGGCACAACCTGTCGGTGTGGCCGCCCCAGGGCGCGGAACGGGCGCCGACGGTGGAGGTGAAACCGATGCCGGAGCGTCTGGAACCGGGCAATCCGGCCATGGTGGTCATCCTGTTTCTCGAGCGTGCCCTGCGGCGTCTGATCGAGCTCGGCCCCGGTCTGATCCAGGACCATGCCCGCGACCTCTCCGAACGGCTCGAGTCCGGGCTGCTGGCGAGAGGGCGTACCGTCATCTCCCCCTCGGAGAGGGAGGCCCGCTCAGGAAACACCTGCTTCCTGGAGGGAGACGCCGCCGGACTGACCCGGCGTCTGGCCGGGCAGAATGTGCTGGTATGGGGGGAGTATGGGCGGGTCCGAGTCTCCGGGCATCTCTACAACAGCAGTGCGGATGTGGACCGGTTTCTCGAGGTCCTCGATGGCGTGGGTTGAGTTTCTCCGGAAATGGCAGAAAACCGTTGACATAGTGCACATGTGAGTAGTATACTGATGTGCACATAATACGGTGCACGGGCACCGTGAATCTGTCAGCAGTTGCCATCTTCAGTAGGAGGGAGTCAGATCATGGAGCAATTCAATCGTGAGCGCGTCGAGCGCGCAGCCCGCATTTACGCCAGCAACCGCGACGCCGGTCTCGCTCTGGGTATCGCCCCCGGGAGTTTTGGGCGACTCTGTCGCCGCTACGGCATCGAGACCCCGCAGGCACGCCGCAAGCGCAAGGTTCCAGCCCTGGCCGCCTGATACGTACTCGCAACGACCCCATCCTCATCCCCAAATCTGAGTGATCGCAGGAGTTCGACCGATGCAGACAAAATGCGTCAACAAGGTGGTTCTTGTGGGCAACCTCGGCGCCGACCCCGAGACCCGGTTCACCCCCAGCGGAACGCAGGTCACCACGGCCAATCTGGCCACCGACGAGAACTGGACGGACCGCAAGGGCGAGCAACAACGGCGTACCGAATGGCACCGGCTCGTGCTCTGGCGACGGCTGGCCGAGATTGCCGGTCAGTATCTGAAGAAAGGCAGCAAGGTCCGTGTCGAGGGCAGGCTGCAGACGCGTAGCTGGGAGGACGAGAGCGGACAGCGCCACTACGTCACCGAGGTCGTCGTCAGCGACCTGAAGCTCATCGACGGCGCCGGCGGCCCGGGCGAATTGGATCTCCTGTATGGCCGCAGCATCGATGAAGATGCCGACAGCCTGGTGAGCGCCGGGGCCATGGATGACGGCCTCCCGTTCTGACGGCTCGGTCCCACGACATCGATTGAGCAAGAAAACGCCCGCGAGCCTCGGAGGCTCGCGGGCGTTCGTTGTTCAGCCGGAGTGCTGCGCGGCGTACTGCGCGGTTGTCGCAGTTACTTGTTCGGCTGTGGCGTCACGCGCAGGTACGGCTTGATCACTGTGAAGCCCTTGGGAAACTTGCTCTCCGCCTCCTCGTCGGACAGCGTTGGCACCACGATGCAGTCATCCCCGTCCCGCCAGTTGACCGGTGTGGCCACGCTGTGGTTGGCCGTCAGCTGCAGCGAGTCGACGACGCGCAGGATCTCGTCGAAGTTGCGACCCGTCGATGCCGGATAGGTGAGGGTGAGTTTCACCGTCTTGTCCGGGGCGATGATGAATACAGAACGAACCGTCAGGTTGTTGAGTGCATTCGGGTGGATCATATCGTAGAGATCGGCCACCGTTCGATCCGGATCGGCGACGATAGGGAAGTTGACCGTCGTATCCTGTGTCTCGTTGATATCCTTCACCCAGCCGTTGTGCGAATCCAGCGGATCGACACTGAGTCCTACTACCTTGACATTGCGCTTGTCGAACTCCGGCTTCAGTTTTGCCACCGTACCCAGTTCGGTAGTACACACGGGAGTGTAGTCGGCGGGGTGGGAGAAGAGGATCGCCCAACTGTCGCCGATCCACTCATGGAAGCTGATCTGGCCTTCGGTGGATTCCGCTGTGAAGTCGGGTGCTTCATCGCCCAGGCGGATCGCCATGGTCACTGACTCCTGTCGCTAGTAGAAGGAAGGGCAAACGAATATGTATTCGACCGATCGTCGAAGTTCTCGGGTGATTGCTACAATAGAGACGGGAGCGGGTCTGTCAACGCGGGTTCGGATCGGCGCCTTCGCTGTCAGTATGTTCTGCCTGGCAGCGGTGCCGTCACAGGCCTGGTGGGGAAATGGCCATGGTATCCTGACTGAGGCCGCCGTTCTGGCACAGCCTCAAGAGGTCCCGGCATTCTTCCGGAACGGTGGTGCTCAGGCCGCGCACATGTCCTTCGATCCCGATATCGCCAAGAATCGTGCCGCTCCCAATCTGTACGACGGCGAATTCCCCGAGCATTTCTTCGACCTGGAACTGCTCGAGGGAGCGGAGGTCCCCGCCAAACGACACGAGTTCATGGCGCTGTGCAACCAGCTGGATGTGGCGCCTAACAAGGTCGGATACGCCCCCTTTGCGATCACGGAAACCACGCAGCGCCTGATGATCGCCTTCGCCGAACATCGCAAGTGGCCGAAAAACGCGACGATTCAGGCCAAGGTCTTTGTGTACGCCGGGATCCTCGCCCACTACGCCGAGGACATAGCTCAACCCCTGCACGCCACCATCCACTACGATGGTCGCATGGCTGGAGGCGAGAAGGTGGGCGCCGGTATCCACGAGACGGTCGACTCGATCGTCGAACGGCTCGAGATGCAGCCAGCAGATCTGGCGGCCCGTGTCACGGTGGCCCCCTTTGAAGGGGATCTGTTCGAGGCTGTCATGGCGCAGGTGTACGAGAGCAACGGGCGGGCGGATCGTGTCTACGAACTGGTGGACGGGCTCGACCCGGTGTCAGCGGAAGGCAAGTCGTTTGCCGAAGAGCGGGCACTGCGGGCCGTGGCGTTCACGGCGAGTCTCTATCTGACGGCGTGGCAGCTGTCGGAGGGGGTGCGGTTGCCTGGATGGCTGGAACGATGAGTGGAAACACGCACGCAAAATGGAGCCAGTTCACGCGTGCAAAATAGAGCCACTTTGAGCTAAGGAATAGCGTCCGGATAGGACGCGTGTCAACGGCCCGGGCGACAGCCCGATCTATTCAGCTTTTTGTCTTGGTCGTTTTTCCTCCTTCTTTTTTCGTTTTGCTCTTTTTCAATCGGTAACTCTCTCCCTGCATTTCGATGATATGGACTCGATGGGTGAGTCTATCGAGCAGTGCCCCGGTCAATCGTTCATCCCCAAAGATCTGCGGCCACTCGCTAAAGGGCAGATTGGTGGTCACGACGAGCGAAGTGCGCTCGTAACATTGGGAGAAAAAGCCAAACAGGTTTTCGGCTGCGCCCTGTCCCAGGGGGACATAGCCCAACTCATCGACGATGATCAAATGGCGTTTGTCGATGGCGCGTTCTAGTTTTTGTAGGTGGCGCTCTTCTCGCGCTTCGGCATAGGTTGTAGCCAACCCCGTCGCAGTGAAAAAACCAACACGATAGCCTCTTCGACACGCCTCTCGTCCCAAAGCAATGGCCAGGTGGGTCTTGCCCACGCCCGGTGGACCCAGAAAAACGATGCCTTCCCGTTGGGGGATAAAATGGCCCTGACCCAGATCGAGTATCCGTTTTTTGTTAAGGGAAGGCAGGGCTACAAAATCAAAATCGGCGATCTCTTTTTCCGTGGGGAAACCGGCTTCTTTAAGTCGCCGCTGGCAGGCTTTACGCTGACGCTGAGCCACTTCTAACTCGGCCAAGTAGTGCAGGAATTCCTCAAAGCTACGATTCTCCTGGGCACATTGACGGGCTGCGCGGGTGTATTCCTGCAAGATCGTCGGCAGTTTCAAGGTCTTGAGATGGCTCTTGAGATGGCTCTTGAGCAACATATCGACACTCATGACGGACCCTCCTCCTGCAACAGCACATCATATTCGCTGGCTGGACGGATGCCCGTATTCTTGACCTGAAAGAGCGGACGGTCGGACAGGTCTAACGCATCACCAAGCGATGGGGGTTGGTAGCTCAAGACGCTCTTGACGGCTTCGTCGGAAAAGGCTCTGCGCTGTACGCAGATCGAGACTGCTTGATGGACCGCTTCCACTGGCCAGCAGGTAAACAGCAAGAGGATGTCAATGTATTTGCGGGTGCCTTCGCCCTCATAGCGATACTCCAACTCACGACGCATACAGGCAAAATCGTTACCCCAGGACTCCCCTTTGAAAGGACGGCCATGGTGTATCCCACCCGGCTTTTTCTCTAATAGGGGTATCTAGTGAAGTGGGTCGAGGACATACTGATGTCGATCATACGATCGGGGATGGATGGCTACGGATTGCTCTTGAGTCCAGATCTCGATACGGTCAACAAAACCTTTGACCTGCACCGGATGGTGCGCCCAACGCACGGGTAGCGAGTAGTCGTTGGTATCAAAACGCACGGTGGATTGTTTGCTGGCAAAGGTCGATTGCTGACGGCAAGCTGAAAAGGGTGTGGGCGGTAATTCCAGAAAACGCACACGCTCTTCCTCCAGCAAAACACCTCGCGTCTCCTCGCGACGAGGCGCTTTTTTGTCCAGCTCTTTGCGGCACTGCGCTTCCAGGTGGTCATTCAATACTTCCAACGAAGCCACCGTGGGCAACGGCGTCATAAAGGTACGCTGGCTGTGTTTGACTAGATTTTCTACATGCCCTTTTTCGTTGCCCGAGGCCACATTACAGAAGCGGGTCTCAAACAGGTAGTGGCTACGCAACGCGACAAAGTGACGATTGAGACGACGGTCCTGTCCTTGACCTACCGTAATGACGGCACTCTTGAGATTGTCGTAGGCCAACTGTCGCGGCACTCCACCTAAGAAGGAGAAAGCATTAACATGACCATCGAGAAAACACTCTTGGACTTCCTGAAAATAGGCGCGCACATACGACACGCTGCTGTAGCATAAGCGCAGGCAAAAAAGGAAAACCTTTCGCTCCACCCCATTGATCAGACACCAGGCTTGGCCCCAATCGACTTGACCTTCTTCGCCCGCATCGAATTGGAGAGGGAAGAAAACCTCGCCCTGGGTCTGCTTGCAGTGAGCCAGATAGCGGCGCACCGCGCTGACACTACCGGTAAAACCATACTCGTCGCGTAAACGCTCATAGATCCGAGTGCCCGTGTGGCGCTGTTTACGGGATTGGGATCGATCCGCTTTGACCCAGGCGTCGATCAGGGCAAGAAAAGGATCTAATGCGGGACGAGGAGGGGGATTTTTTCGACGATAACCCGGAGGACTCGAATGAGTCAGGGCTTTCGAAATCGTGTTACGGGAATGCCCCAATTCATCCGCCGCTTGGCGTTGGGTTTTTCCCTCAATGCGGACTCTACGTCGGATACGCTCGTAATCAGCCACGTCTAACATCTCCTATCTCCCTATAAATAAGAGGAGTTACACTCTCATTTATAGAGATCGGTTACGTGGCTCTATTTTACATGCGCGTTTGGCTGACTACTGGCTCCATTTTGCGTGCGTGTTTCCAGATACCACGCCGCCCTTGCCGCTGGTGATGTTGGGGCCGAGGATTCGGCCGATGGCGGGATCATCCACCATGACCCCACCACTGAAGTCTTTTCCGTGACACTCGACGCAGGCGTACCGGGCCTCCACCAGATGCCGGCCACGGGCGAGGGCCCGTTGGCCGGCCCGTGCGTCGAGATCCGCCTCCGCGCCCTACGTGCGCAACAACTCATCCCGCTCCGCCTGACTCAGGGGGTAGGGGACGGCGAAGGCAACGGCATGAACTTCTATCCTACCGGCCAGTTTGGCGTCGACCGTGGACTTCACCCAGATGAAGCCGCCGGCCAATACCACAAGGACGAAAATGGCCAGGGCGGCCACGATCTTGAGAATGCTGTTCATGGTTCCTCCCACTGATCGATCAACTTACCCGGTACCCACCCACCTCCAGTCCTTCGGCAAACACCTTCGGCTCCACGTCGAATCCCGTGCCCGGCGCATCCGGCACGACGAGGCAGCCGTCCTCCATCACCCAGTCGTCAGCGATGACGCCCGGCATCCGCGCCGGACTGGCTTCCAGCAACTCGTAGTTGGCCACCGACGCGGCAAAGTGGGCGTGGGCGTAGCGCTCGACATAGCTGCCCCAGGTGTGCGGTGCGCAGCGGCCACCCCAGCCTTCTATGGTGGCCGCCGTCTGCCGCCACCAGGTCAGACCCAGTCCGTGGAAGTCCTGCTGCACGACATCGATCCAGCCGTCGCGCACGAGATCGAAGAAATAGGGAGGTGGCGCGAACTCGCCGTCGGCGACCAGAATGTCCCAGCCGTTGTCCTCGATGAACATCTTCAGAGCTTCGTTGATGGCGCGATCTTCGGCGAAGGGCTCCTCGAACCAGTAGAGGTCGCAGTCGGCGCACAGCTCCAGCGTCCGGGTCGCCGTGTTCAGCGTGTTCCCCATGTTGGCGTCGATCATGATCTTCGCGTCAGGGCCGGCAGCGTCGCGGACAGCGCGTACCACGAGAGCATCTCTCTGCAGGCCCGGCTCGGTGTCCATCCAACGGGCGCCGCGGCCCACCTTGATCTTGAAGTGGCGGTAGCCGTGCTCCCAGCCGCTGGCCACCTCGTCGGCGAACAACCGGCGGGCGCCGTCGTCGTCCAGTTCCAGGTCGTCTATATAGATGGAGGCGTCATAGAGCGGCACCCGCCGCGAGCCGCGGGCGCCCAGCAGTCGATACAGCGGCATGTCGAGCAGACGGGCGACGAGATCCCACAACGGCAGGTCGACGTTTTCAGCCTCCGCCCTGCAGCCTTCGGGCAGACGGAACAACTCGCCGACGGTGCGGCCCACCAGTTGCTCGGCTTCCTCCTGCGACAGGCGGGACCAGCTGATGCCATGGCCGCCACCCGAGGTGCGCAGGCGGACGACGGGGTCACTGACGCGGGGGCCATGGGTGGGGATTCGGGCGTTGTAGCCGATGTCGCGTGGCCGTTGGCCACGCAGGGTGATCTTCTCGATGCAGTCGATGCGCTCGGCATAGACGCTGTCGAGGCGCTGTTCGATGTCGGCGCCAGCGTCGGCTTCCGTCATGTCCGCGCCGACCTCGAGCTAGCGGGGCTGGTAGGCCAGACTGGGACCCAGCCAGCGCTCGACCACGTCCTGCGCCATGCCTTTTCGCTGTGCATAGTCCGTCACCTGATCCTGCCCCACGGGGCCTACGGAGAAATACCGTGATTCGGGATGCTGAAAGTATAACCCGGAGACGGAGGCCGCAGGCTGCATGGCGAAATTCTCCGTGAGGGTGATCCCGGTTCGTGAGGATGTGTCGAGCAGCTCGAAGAGCGTGCCCTTCTCGGTGTGGTCGGGGCAGGCCGGATACCCGGGCGCGGGACGGACGCCGCGGTACCCCTCGCGGATGAGGTCCTCCTTCGACAGGACCTCGTCCCGCCCATAGCCCCAGTCGTGACGGGCGCGCTCGTGGAGCCACTCGGCGAGAGCTTCGGCGAAGCGATCGGCCAGCGCCTTGACCATGATTGACGAGTAGTCGTCATGGCCGGCTTCCAGCTGGCTGGCGCGCTCGTCGGCGCCGAGACCGGCGGTGACGGCAAAGACACCCAGGTGGTCACCGGCCTCGAGGTTGCC
The DNA here is from genome assembly GCA_002726335.1 of Gemmatimonadaceae bacterium. The sequence goes on along the minus strand of PBSR01000143.1, from coordinate 6,753 downwards.
GGCGACGAAGTCGGCAAGGCACAACATGGGCGCGTTGTCATCCCGTTTGCGCCGCTGCTGACGGAGGAAGTGGAAGCGTGACAGCTCCCGCTGCCGCTCATCATCGAAGAGGACAACGTCGTCACCCTGAGTCCGGGCAGGGAAGAGGCCGTAGAGGGCCTGAGCCCGGATCCACTCTTCGTCGATCATGCGTGCCAGCAGCGTCTGTGCATCAGCGTGCAGGGTCCGCGCCTGCTCACCCTTCTCGTCGTCGGCCTCGAGCAGTTGCGGAAATCCGCCGCGCAGCTCCCAGGTGTGGAAGAAGGGCGCCCAGTCGATGTAGTCCACAAGGTCTGCCAGTGGCACTGGATCGAGCAGGCGTGTACCGGTGAACTCCGGTGTGGCCACACTGGCCCCGGAAAAGTCGAGGCGAGGGCGTCGTTCACGGGCCTGCTCGTAGGGGAGCAGCTCGCGTGAGCTGTCGCCATCGCCGGCCTCGAAGGCGGCCAGCGCGCGTTGCTGCTCGGCGCGGTTCTCGTCAATCAGCGTCTGCGCGTCGTCGCCCACGAGGCGGGAGACCACCGCCGGGGCCCGTGAGGCGTCGGCCACGTGCAGCACCGCGTCGGCGTAGGCGGGGGCGATCTTCACCGCCGTGTGCTTGCGGCTTGTCGTGGCGCCACCGATGAGCAGGGGAAGCTGGAAGTCCTGCCGCTGCATTTCCCGGGCCACGTGGACCATCTCGTCGAGAGAGGGTGTGATCAGACCGGACAGGCCGATCAGGTCGACGCGCTCGTGGCGGGCCGTCTCCAGGATCCTCTCCGCCGGCACCATCACGCCCAGGTCGATGACGTCGTAGTTGTTACAGCGCAGCACGACGCCGACGATGTTCTTGCCGATGTCGTGTACATCCCCCTTCACCGTCGCCATCAGAATCTTCTTCCGCTCCTGGCGGGTCTCACCCCGGGCGGCGGCCTCCTGGCGGGCCTTCTCCATCAGGGGCTCCAGGTGGGCGACGGCACGTTTCATCACGCGGGCACTTTTTACGACCTGCGGCAGAAACATCTTACCGGCGCCGAAGAGATCACCGACGACGTTCATGCCGTCCATCAACGGCCCCTCGATGATGAGCAGGGGAGAGTCATAGACACCGAGAGCTTCCTCCATGTCCTGCTCGATGAATTCGGCTCTTCCCTGCAACAGGGCGGTTTCGATGCGCTGAGCCAGTGGCGCGTCACGCCAGGCCGTGTCCTCGGCTCGGCGCTGACTGCCCCCCTTGTCCTGCAGGCCATCAGCAAAGACCAGCAGACGTTCGGTGGCGTCGGGTCGGCGTGCCAGCAGCACGTCTTCGACATGCTCGAGCAGGTCGGCGGGAATGTCCTGGTAGAGGACGAGCTGGCCGGCATTGACGATGCCCATGTCGAGTCCGGCGCGGATCGCATGATAGAGGAACGCCGAGTGCATGGCTTCCCGCACGGTGTCGTTGCCACGGAAGGAGAAGGAGATGTTGCTGACCCCGCCGGACAGCTTCACCTGAGGGAACTGTTCTTTCAGTACTCCCAGACTCTCGATGTAGAGCCTGGCGTAGTGGTCGTGTTCCTCCATCCCCGTGGCCACGGTGAGGATGTTGGGGTCGAAGATCAGGTCACCGGGTTCGAAGCCCAACTCGTCCACGAGGATGCGATAGGCACGGTCGAAGATCTCGACGCGCCGTTCCACCGTGACCGCCTGCCCGTCCTCATCGAAGGCCATGACGACGACGGCCGCCCCGTACCGGCGGCATGTTTCTGCGTGCCGGCGGAATTCCTCTTCGCCGGCCTTCAGACTGATGGAGTTGACGATCGCCTTGCCCTGGACGCAGCAGAGGCCGGCCTCGATGACATCGAAGCTGGAGCTGTCGATCATGATCGGCACCGTGGCGATGTCGGGCTCACTGGCGATGCGGTTGAGGAAGGTCTGCATCTCCCGCGCCGAATCGAGCAGGCCTTCATCCATGTTGACGTCGATGATGTTGGCGCCGCCCTCGACCTGCTGCCGGGCCACCTCCACGGCGGCCTCGTAGTCCCGCTTCTTGATGAGGCGAGCGAAGCGCCGCGACCCGGTGACGTTGGTGCGCTCCCCGACCATGATGAAGTTCGAGTCGGAGCGGATGACGAGGGGTTCGATGCCGCTGTAGCGCGAGTCTGTCGCCGGGGAGGGAGGAACGTGCGGAGAAACGCCGGCCACGGCGGCCGCGATGGCAGCGATGTGGCCGGGTGTCGTACCGCAGCAGCCGCCCACCATGTTCAGCATGCCGTCGCGGGCGAACAGACCGATCACCTCGGCCATCTGCTCGGGTGTTTCGTCGTACAGCCCCAGCTCGTTCGGCAGGCCGGCATTCGGGTAGCAGGTGATCGGCAAGGGCGACAGGGCGCCCAGGTTCTCTACATAGGGGCGCATGGCTTCGGGGCCGAGGGAGCAGTTGACGCCGACGCTGAGCAACCCGGGGGCGTGTTCGACTGAATACCAGAACGCCTCATCCGTCTGTCCGGACAGGGTGCGGCCACTGCGGTCCGTGATCGTCACCGAGATCATCAACGGCACCTGGCGGCCACCGACGTCGTAGAAATCCTTCAGAGCGTAGAGACAGGCCTTCAGGGTCAGCGTGTCGAACACGGTTTCGGCGAGCAGGACGTCGACACCACCGGCGATGAGACCTTCGATCTGGGCGCGATAGCCCATGGCGATCTGTTCGAAGGTGTGAGTGCGGAATCCCGGATCCTCGACATCGGGGGACAGCGACAGTGTCGTCCGTGTCGGACCCATGGCGCCGGCGACAAAGCGCGGCCGGGCCGGATCTGTGGCTGTGGCCGCGTCGGCGGCCTGACGTGCCAACTGTGCCGCCTCGCGATTGATCTCGCCCACCAGATGGGCCAGGCCGTAGTCCTCCATCGACACCGGCGTGGCATTGAAGGTGTTCGTCGAGATGATGTCGGCGCCGGCCTGAAGATAGGCCCCGTGGATGTCCCGGATCGTGTCCGGGCGAGTCAGACAGAGCAGGTCGTTGCAGCCGTTGAGGTCGGAGGTATGGTCGTGGAAGCGGTCCCCGCGGAAGTCGGGCTCGGTGAGTCCGCGGCTCTGGATCTGCGTCGCCATGGCCCCGTCGAGGATAAGAATCCCCTCCTGGAGGCGGGCACGGAGCGGATGATCGGCAGAGAAGGGGGGCTGAGTCATAGGTGTCCGAAAATACAAGCGACACAAGCGAATGTCAATATCAAGATATCTTGATATGCCAGTCCGTCGGCCCTGAAAATGGGCCGGGAGTTTCCGGCAGCGACGGGTCGCCCGATCTTCTTTCCACCATGACCGATGAGAAGACACATTCCGGGTCCCGGGGACCCACCGCGCCGATGGCAGCGACGACGGTTCTGGCCGAGGCCCTGACCCTGGCCATGACCGTGGACGAGCTCGTAGGCGGCGAACATGCTGCCGACCTCGTCGTGCCTGGACAGAGCCTGGGCACTCCCGATGCGGAACGCGGGTGGCAGACCGCCGGTGACGGCATCGAGGAGGGGGGAGGCAGCGAATGGCGCGTTGGTCAGTTGGGATACCTGCATATCGTGGACGGCTGCGTGCAGGTGATCTCTCCCGTATGGGTCGCCGAGGACGGCAGCGAGGCGCATTTGTTGTGTCTGCGCGCCTTGTATCCCCGGCCGCAACTGCGCCCTGACTGGGTGCAGCAGGCAGTGCAGGAGGCCGGCGTCTGCCACGGCGTCGTCGAATCCGCCATCGAGGCGCTTTGCCGTGACCCCGCCACGACGGATGACACGGTGGCTTCCGCCTCCGTCCTCGTCGCCTGTGCCACACCCCCGGTACACGGCAGCGACGGGCGTATCGACTACAGCGTCGACCTCGACAAGAGGGCGGGGCTCCTGCTCCCCGACGGTTCGATCGACCTGCGCGAACGCAACAGTGCCGTCGGTGTCACCGCCGGGCAGACCGTGGTCCGCATCGAGCGCTCCACGCCGGGACAGAACGGCAGCGATGTGCGCGGCAAGGCGCTGAAGGCGGAGAACGGGGCGGACCCCGAGTTGACGTCGGGTGAGAACGTCCGCCTCGAGGCGTCCGCTGACGCGGGGGAGGCACTGGTTGCCGAGATCGACGGCAATCTGGCCGTGGAGTCGGGTGTCGTGCACGTGCGTTCCGTGTTCACCGTGCCTGGTGACGTCGATTATGATGTGGGCAACATCGATGTGCCGGGTGATGTGGAGATCCGGGGGCTCGTGGGATCCGGTTTTTCCGTCAAGGCGGGCGGCACGATCGCCGTCACCGGCACGACTGAACCCGGCGCGACGCTGCAGGCACGGGGAGACGTCATTGTGGGGCAGGGGATTGTCGGGGAGAAGACGCGGGTCATCGCCGGCGGCAGTGTCACCACCAAGTTCATTCAGAACAGCTCCGTCGCCGCCGCAGCCGACGTCACCGTGGGCAGCTACATCTTCAGCGGCCGTGTACGCGCCGGCGCCGGAGCCGTGCGCGTCGAGAATCGGGGTGGCGGCCGGGGCGGTTCGATCGTCGGCGGACAGGTCCTTGCGGGCACCACCGTCGAGGTCCATCGCATCGGTTCGCCCGAAACCGACCGCACTCTTGTGGGCATCGCCATCGATCCGACGCTGGCGGCGAGGGTGACCGAGCTGCGACAGGATCATCAGAAGCTGATCACGGCGACGGTCCGGATGCAATCCGCCATGCGGATCACCTCACCAAATGACCGTGAGCAGTTGGCGCACCTGCTGGCGCGGACATCCGCCGCCGACCTGGACAAGGTCGAGGCCCAGCTGCAAGAGCTGCGCCACATGCTGCAAGAGACCGAACAGGTTCAAGCGAAGATCGATGTGATCGAGGCGGACACACGACGGTTGCTGAGCGGGGGCCGCGTCCACGCCCTGCAGGAGGTCTTCGCCGATGTGCAGATTCAGATCGGTCCGGCCGTGCGTCAGATGACGGAGAAGATCACGGGAGCCTGCGAGTTCTACTCGGCGGACGGCCGCGTGCAGTGGCGCGCCGCCAGCAGCGACAGGGAATCAACCACTCAACACCAATGAGACACCGAAAGGAACGAGGAACATGGCACCATTGAAGGTCGGCATCATCGGCGTCGGCGGGATCGCCGGCACCCACATTCCCGGATGGAGGGCATCGGCGGACGCCGAGCTGGTGGCCGGTAGCGACATCAGCGGCGACGTGCTGCAAGCCTGGGGACGGGAGCAGGAGGTATCGAAGCTGACGACCGATGCCAAGGAGCTGATCAACGATCCAGACATCGACATCATCGATGTGTGCACTCCGAGCTCGTACCACGCCCCCCTGTCGATCGCCGCCCTCGATGCGGGCAAACACGTGATCTGCGAGAAGCCGCTGGCCCCGACCCCGGGGGAGATCCGGCAGATGATCGAGGCGCGAGATCGCTCCGGGAAGAAGCTGATGACGGCGCAGCACTTCCGCTTCCAAGGCAGCTCCCGGGCCATGAAGGCCCAGCTCGACACTGGGATCATGGGGGACATCTACCACGCCCGCAGCTGGATGCTGCGACGGGGCGGGGCGCCCACCGGGCTCGGTTTCATCCAGAAGAAGAACTCCGGCGGTGGTCCCTGCATCGACATCGGTGTTCACATTCTCGATCTGACGCTGTGGTTCCTCGGAAATCCTGTCCCGGTGTCGGTTACGGGTGTAGCCAAGGCGGAGATCGCCAAGCAGGATAACGCCTTCACCGGTTGGGGCGGAGGTCAGCCCATTCCTCCGGAGTTCGATGTCGAGGATTTCGCCGCCGCCTTCATCCGTTTCGACACCGGAGCCACTCTGGTGCTGGAGGTGTCGTGGCTGCTCCATCACGACACTCAGGGCGAGGATATGCAGATGTGGCTCTACGGCACCCAGGCCGGAGCCCACTGGCCGAAGAACGAGATCCTCGAGAGTCACAAGCCGACGAAGCAGTTCACGAACAAGACGCTGAAGCTGCAGCCTCCGGGGATGGAGCCGCACGCCGAGGAGTGTGTGCAGTTCGCCAAAGCCATCGCCGAGGGGGCGCCGTCGCCGGTGCCGGCGGAGCAGTCGCTGCAGGTGATGACGATTCTGGATGGGATCTACCGGTCGCAAAAGACGGGTGGTGAAGTGCGGCTGTAGTTTTGCGGCGTCTTTCGTGCGCGGCGGCGTGCGCGGGGTTACGGCGACCACGGTCAGCGTTTGCGGTGGAGTTGTAGATGTGGAGGTGGTTCTCTCGGAATGCGAGCCGGCCCCTCGGCCCTGCGGGCCATCAGGGCCGTCTCGACGGGGGCCGTGGACTGTCGGTGGTTGGCGCTGACCTGACGGTCGCCTACACCCCGCGCCCGCCGCCACTCCGGATCCGGCGGCACGCTCTGGAGAAGACTTAACAGCGTTGGCCTTGGCGGGTGGTGCTGAACGTGGGAGGGTGAGTCTCTCGGTGTCACGCGGTCGGCTATGGCATCCCGCATGGGGCCGCGTTATCCTGGTCTGTATATTCCCAGGTGAGATTGCGTTCGTAGCATATCTATGTTCTTCGGGCTCAGTCGCTTGTGATCTCGTCAGGGAGTACGTTCCGCAGGGCATATCTGGCGGCGGTTGCAGTGTCCAGTGATGATAGATTGTTCAGTCGAATGGTAGTTGGCCAGCCCTGGTCACTTGGGGGAAAGACCTTGGCTACGCGACAAGGCCGAGGCGAGCGGCATCTTCAAGTGCCCACTACGAAGAGAAACGTTGGGTAGTTACGATTCGGAGCAG
>PBSR01000142.1 GCA_002726335.1 Gemmatimonadaceae bacterium | reverse complement strand
CTCCACCTCAGGGAAGAGCCGAGCATCACCCTGACGCTGTCACCGAAGGCGCATGGCAATGTCGCCGTCCCTGGCGACGGGCGCGTTTCTCGATACCAACCGGATCGGTCCGATGGAGGCCTCGACCACGTGGAGATCGGGTACATGGTCGTCGAACGCGACCGCGTCCTCGCTGCCCTCGGGCAGATCGAGGGCGCTCCGGATGTGGACTACTCCGAAGTGATCAAGGTGATGGTCTCCAGCGGCGAGGTGGCCGGATTCGTGATTGGTGGCGGCTATCACAGCATTTCGGATCCGGAGCGACTCGAACTCACCCGCGACTATCTGAGCCCGAAGAAGATCCTGCTCGTCGATCGCGACGGTGTCATCAACGAGCAATCGCCCCGCGGCGAGTACGTCGACCACTGGGAGAAGTTCCGGTTCGTGGAGGACACGGTCTCGGCTCTCGAGGCGCTGTCCAGGAGTGGCTTCCGCTTTGTCGTCATCACCAATCAGGCTGGAGTAGCACGCGGCCTCGTCGATAGGCAGGAGTTGGACCTGATACACAGGAACATGGTTCAGGCCCTGGCCCGGAGAGGTGTCGAGGTCGTCGCCGTCTATGTCTCGCCGCACCACTGGAACGAGAACTCGATCATGCGCAAGCCGGAGCCGGGCATGTTCCTCCAGGCGTCCGGAGACCTTCGCTTCCGACTCGACCGGGTGCTCTACGTTGGAGACGACATACGAGACTGCCAGGCAGCGGCCAACGCCGGTTGTGGCATGGTGTTCCTGGGCGAGGTGGGGCCTGACGAGACCATGCCGGTTACGAGACATCCACAGTGCTCGTTCGACAGCCTCGCTGAGGCTGTTCCCTTCATCATCGACCTTTATGAGAGCGAGGGGCTGTAATGATCATTAGCCGAACCCCGCTCAGGATTAGTTTCTTTGGTGGGGGTACCGACCTTCGCTCCTACTATTCGAAGCGACCGGGTCGCGTGATCAGCGCTGGCATCGACAAGTACCTCTATGTCGTGTTGCGGGAGCAGGTCGGGTTTGTGGAGCACCGATACCGCATCAACTGGAGCCAGGTCGAGTTCTGCAGGGAGATCGACGAGATCCAGCACCCCATCGTCCGCGAGGCGTTCCGGATGTTCGAGGTCGAGTCACCGATGGAGTTGACGACCTTCTCGGACATCCCGGCCGGCACCGGCCTGGGATCGTCAAGCACCTTCGCCGTCGGCCTCGTCAATGCACTTCACGCGCTCAGGCGCCAGCGCGTCACCAAGCACACCATGGCCTCCGAGGCAGCGCACCTCGAGATCGACATCCTCGGTCGTGTCATGGGCAAGCAGGACCACTTTGCCGCCTCCTACGGCAAACTCAACACCTACTCGTTCAACCAGGACGAGACGGTCGAGGTAGAACCGGTGTTCTTCGAGTCGGCCAGGCTCGAGATGCTCGAGGACCGTCTCCTGCTCTTCTACACCGGGCAGCAGCGCAACGCATCGGAGATTCTGGAGACACAGGATTCTGCCACCTCCGACACGATCGAATTGCTCAGCCGCATGCAGGAGTTCGTCCAGCCGATGGCCGACATCATCTCCGGCAGCGGTGACATGTCCTCCATCGGTCCCATGTTGAACGAGAGTTGGATGTTGAAGCGTTCGATAGCGGCCGGGGTCTCGAGCGCACTCATCGACGACAACTATGAGCGGGCGATCCGTGCAGGTGCCACCGGTGGAAAGATCCTGGGGGCAGGCGGGGGTGGCTTCCTGCTGTTCTACGTCGAGCCCGAGCACCAGCAGGCCGTGATTGACGAACTAGCCCCCCTGCAGTTGATCCGGTCCAGGTTCGACGCGGGGGGCTCGCGGATCACCTACTACGAACCGTCACGGTTCAGTTGACCACGCTTTTACCCGTCAGCAGTTCCTGGGCCGGGCCGTGGTTTCTACGCGTCAGGCGAGGAGCGCACGATGTGTGGGATTAGCGGGATCCTCCGACAGGGCAGATCCGCAGGATTGGATCTCGAGCACACGGTCGAGACGATGGCTCGTCGGCTTCACCATCGCGGGCCCGACCGCCTGGACTCATGGGTGGCGCCGGACGGGCAGATCGCCTTTGGGCACGCCCGACTGTCTGTGATCGACGTGTCACCGGCGGGCGACCAGCCGATGACCTCTTCCGATGGCCGCTGGACGATCACCTACAACGGCGAAATCTACAACGCAGACTCTCTGAAAGCCGATCTCGGCAGGCCGAAGTCGGGGTACCGGGGCCACTCGGACACGGAGATCCTGCTCGAGTGCATAGCCGCATGGGGTATACGCAAGACCCTGGAGCGCGCCGTGGGAATGTTCGCCTTCGCGTGCTGGGACAACGGGCGGTCACAACTCTGGTTGGCCAGGGACAGATTCGGTGAGAAGCCGCTCTATTACGCTAAGCATGGTCGACTCCTGATCTTCGCGTCCCAGATCGGCGCACTACGTTCCGTGCCGGGGTTCAGTCCGACGCTGGACCTTGTCGCACTGGGTGAATATTTCCGCTGGACGAGCATCCCGGCCCCCCTCACGATCTTCCGGGAAGTCTCGAAGTTGCGGCCCGGTCACCTGCTACACGTCACCGATCCGGGTCCGTTGCCCGAGCCCGTGCCGTACTGGTCGCCTGTCGACGAAGCAGTCGCGGCGGCCGAGGCGTCGGCTGGCCCCGAACTGCTGGACGAGTTCGAGGCCGTCTTCGAGCAGGTGGTAGCCGACCGGATGGTGGCCGATGTGCCGCTCGGGGCGTTCCTCTCGGGAGGAATAGATTCGTCGGCCGTCGTGGCGATGATGCAGCGGAGGTCCACCCGGGCAGTCCGGACCTTCACCATCTCGTTTCCAGGAACGGCCTTCGACGAGGGGAGCTACGCAGCGGCTGTCGCGCAGCACCTGGGTACTGACCACACCGAGTTGGTCGTCACACCCGAGGACGCGATGGGTGTGATCCCGCTCCTGCCCACCATGTACGACGAGCCGTTCGCCGACTCGTCACAGGTTCCGACCCACCTGGTGAGCCGCATGGCCCGTGAGCACGTGACGGTGGCGCTCTCGGGAGACGGTGGCGACGAGTTGTTCGGCGGCTACGAGCGATACCGGATGCTCGCCCGGATGGGTCGGGTACGCCCCCTCCTGCCGGCGGTCCTTCGCCGGCCGATGGGTCGGGGCCTGCTAGCCGTACCGGTGTCAGGTTGGGACGGTTTCGGGCAGGGAGCCGCCGGTCGGATCCTGCCGGCGGCTCTACGCCATCGCACCGGACATCGGGTGCACAAGCTGGCCCGCGTACTGCTGGCCGACGGGTCGGAGGACCTCTACAGCCTGCTGATGTCACTCGACAACGGCTCGGACCGTCTCGTATTGGGCGCAGGTGACTGGCCGAGGGCCGACGCGTCCGGACTTCGGGCCACGGGAATCGCGGCATTCTCTCCGGCGGAGCGGGGCATGTTGATCGACACGCAGACGTATCTGCCCGATGACCTGCTCACCAAGGTGGACAGGGCTTCGATGGCTGTGAGCCTCGAGGTGAGAGCGCCGTTCCTGGACCCCGGGCTGTACCGCTTCGCCTGGGGCCCTGCCGCCGACCACCGGATCAAAGACGGCCAGGGGAAGTGGATCGTCCGGCAGTTGCTGAGGCGGCTGCTTCCCGACCACCTGATCGATCGGCCCAAGGTCGGTTTCGGTGTGCCGATCAGCGAGTGGCTGCGCGGACCGCTGCGACCGTGGGCCGACGACCTGTTGGATCCGGCTGTCATCGCCGGTCAGGGGTACCTGGATCCGGGACTGGTGGCAAGATACTGGCGAAGCCATTGCGACCGAACCGACGACTTCACCTACCAACTGTGGGCCATCCTCATGTTCCAGGCCTGGCTCGCCGAGGCAGGACCATGAACGGAACTCCTGCCGGCGGGCAGATCAGGGTTCTGCGAATCCTGGCCCGGATGAACGTCGGTGGGCCGGCGTGGCAGGTGAGCGTGTTGACCCGAGGCCTGTCCGATGGACCGTTCACGACACGCCTGATATGCGGTCGCGTCGGTGATGACGAAGCCGACTTCATAGAGCTTCGGGATCCTGACCTGCCCGTCCAGCGCATTGAGTCGCTCGGACGGTCGGTACGACTCGGCGGCGACCTCTGGGCTCTGCTGGCCATATGTCGTGAGATTCGTGAGTTCCGGCCGCACATTGTCCACACCCACACGGCAAAGGCGGGGGTACTGGGTCGCATCGCCGCCATCTTCTGCCGGGTTCCGATTCAGGTCCACACTTTTCACGGCCATGTCCTCTCCGGATACTTCTCACCAGCCATCACGCAGGTGGTCCGGATCGTGGAGGCGGCTCTGGCCAGATGGTCGACAGCGCTGGTGGCAGTCGGGGAGAGCGTCCGGGACGACCTGATCGAGAGAGGAATAGGTCGAGCGCACCAGTACACGGTTATCCCACCCGGGGTCTCGCTGGACCGGGCCCCCGGTCGAATCGAGGCCCGTGAGATCCTGGACCTTCCCCCTGATGTCCCCGTGGCCCTGTTCGTCGGCCGTCTCACCAGGATCAAACGGATCGATCGCCTCATCGAGTCGATGGACGCTGTGCTGCGGCGCCTACCCGACACGGTGCTGGTCCTGGCGGGCGAAGGGGACCAGTTGGAAGGGGCGCGTCAGCAGGCTCGGCCGCTCGGGTCGTCCGTGCGGTTCCTAGGCTGGAGAACCGACCTCTCGACCCTCTACGCCGCCGCCGACGTAGCCGTGATCACCTCCGACAACGAGGGAATGCCGGTCTCTCTCATCGAGGCCTCCCTGGCAGGACTGCCCTCGGTCACCACCGATGTCGGCAGCGCGGGCGAGGTCGTGATAGAGGGTGTGACCGGGCGTGTCGTGGCGGCGACGGCAGGATCGGTGGCCGATGCTCTGGTCGAGATCCTCGGCGACCATGACCTGAGGCTGAGGATGGGTGAAGCCGCAAGAGAGCACGGCGAGCAGGCCTTCGGTGCCCACAGGCTCGTGCGTGACCACGAGATCCTGTACCGGCGTCTCATCAGCGAGTGCCCCACCGGGCGCCGTCGAACACCGAGATAGGCTCGTTCGATGCGAGTGCTCATCACCGGCGGCGCCGGATTCATCGGGTCCCACCTGGCCGACCGGCTTCTTGACCGTGGTGACGAGATCATCATCCTGGACGACCTCTCGACCGGACGCCTTGAGAACATTGCCCACCTCACGGGCAGAGCCGACACGGAGTTTGTGCTCGGATCGATCCTGAACGTCGATCTTGTCGACCATGTGGTCTCGCGAGTCGACGCGGTGTACCACCTGGCCGCGGCCGTCGGTGTCGAACTGATCGTCGAAAAGCCACTGGAGAGCCTTCTGACCAACATCCGGGGCACGGAGACGGTTTTCGAGAAGGCACACAAGTACGGAAAGAGGATTCTGGTCACATCGACATCCGAGATCTACGGCAAGAACACCTCGGATCGTCTCACCGAGGACGAAGACCGGATCCTCGGCTCTCCTCTCAAGAGTCGATGGTCGTACTCGGAGGCCAAGGCAATCGACGAGATCCTCGCCTACACCTACTGGAGGGAGAAGGGGCTGGAGTCGGTGATCGTCCGTCTGTTCAACACGGTTGGGCCGCGCCAGACGGGCAGTTACGGCATGGTCGTTCCCCGCTTCGTGCACCAGGCGCTACGGAACGAGCCGCTCACGATCTATGGAGACGGCAACCAGACGCGCTGTTTTTGTGCGGTCACCGAGGTGGTCGACGGCATCATCGCGCTGTCCGAACACCCCGAGGCGTTCGGCAAGGTCTTCAACCTGGGAAGCACTGAGGAGGTGTCTATACGCCACCTGGCCGACCTGGTCGTCACCATCACCGGATCATCCAGCCCAGTCGAGTTCGTCTCCTACGACATCGCCTACGAGGAGGGCTTCGAGGACATGCAGCGACGGGTTCCCGCCATCTCTCGGGCAAACGAACTCGTCGGGTTCGCACCATCGCTAGGTCTGGACGACATCATCAGATCGGTGATCGACGACCTTCAGGGATAGCGGAGGAACCTCGTGACTGGAGGATGGCTTGAGTACGTAGGTGTCTTCCTCGGGGCGACATTGTTGTGCTCGTTGTTGCTGCCCCTTGCGATTCGGGTTTCGTGGGGTCTGGGGCTGGTTGACAGAGGCAGTGGGCGCAAGGGCCTGGAGCCTCCGGTGCCATTCCTCGGCGGGATGGCTCTTGTTCTGGCGTTCTCGTGCAGCGTGGTCGTGGGATCAATAATTCGCCCACCAGCAGGAGGCCACCGTGAACTCGTTGTCGTCCTTGGTGTCGCTGTATTCCTGGCCTGCGTGGGGCTCGTGGACGACCTGAAGAGCCTCTCCCCCTGGCCTCGGCTAGTTGCTGAAGTTGGTTCTGGCCTGGTGGTGTGGAACCTCGGCGTCGGCGTCACCCTGACCGGTGTGACCTGGGTCGATCTGGCACTCACGGTGTTCTGGGTGGTCGGGATCACGAACGCGTTCAATCTCCTCGACAACATGGACGGTTTGGCGGCCGGTCTGGCAGCGATTGCCAGTGCGGCCTACTTCGCCATTGCGGTCGCCCAAGGTCAGTTTCTCGTGGCAGGTCTGTCAGTGGGCCTAGTCGGTTGCGCGGTCGGGTTTCTCCGAAGGAACCTGTATCCGGCGCGGATATACATGGGCGACGCTGGTGCTCTGTTCCTGGGATTCTTGATTGCCTACCTGGGGATGAAGTTGAAGGTCTCCGGCGATGGCTTGGAGACGTCTCTCGTGCCGGTGCTGGTATGCGCAATCGCGATTTTCGACACCACGCTTGTCACCCTGGCTCGACTATTGTCGGGGAGAAGTCCCTTCCAGGGTGGGCAGGATCACGTCAGTCACCGCCATGTGGGCCTAGGCCTCCCGGTGCCGGTAGCGGTCGGGGTCATCCATGCGGCTGCGGCTGGGACCGGAGTACTGGCTTTCGTGTCCAGTCGGGTTGATCCGGCGACGGTCTGGATTATCGGGGGCTTGGTCGGGGTGGGAATGTTGGCTTGGGGAGTGCTCTTGTGGATGGTGCCTGTCTACCCGGAGAGCAGGCACCGTCACTTCTCTATCATCGATCAGACGGCTGAGGAGTTATCAGCCGGTGATCAATAAGGGGTTGAGCGCTCCCAGGGACGCGTCAACTCGAACCACTCGACGGTTGCCCTGAGGCCGGTGACAAGGTCGGTCGGCACGAGGTCGGGGAAGAGTTCCAGCAGGAGGCCTGAGTCGGCCTGCGAGCGCCGGACATCGCCGACACGCGTAGGCAGGTGGTCTACCGGTAGTCGCCGTTCCATGATGTGTTCGAGTTCTGCGATCACCTCGAGCAGTGTGACCCGTGTGCCGAAGGCGAGGTTCACAGGATCCGGGTGGCTTACCTGGCGAGTTATCGCCTGCGCCAGGACGTCGACGACGGAGCCGACAAAGGT
>PBSR01000141.1 GCA_002726335.1 Gemmatimonadaceae bacterium | reverse complement strand
TCTGCAAGGAGGCCACCTGCTCCTTGGTGTCCTTCGTCGCATTCTGCTCGGCCTCGATCTTGGCCTCGCACTCCCGTATTTCGGCCTTGGCGAGATCCGCCTTGGGCTTGAGCCCGGATGAGACCTTGAGATAGTCGATGACGATGAAGACGAGGAAGCCGGCGGCTCCTACAGCGATGCAGATGAATACCCAGGCCATGTCGTGTCCCCGTTAACGTAGCTCCTGAATAATCTTGGTGATACGCGCGGCGAAGTCCGCGTTCATACCACCCATGATCTTGGCCATGTGCTGTGGTTGCAGCCGCAGCATGAGCATGGCAACGGTTGTGTCGTCCAGCGTACCTTCCTGCAGAATCTCGGCGGCGGGGGCCGGCTTCATCTTGTTGTAGAAGGTGGCCAGTTCATCCAGTCGTGCCGCCTTGTTTGCCGTGCGCGTCGAATCCGCCACGGTCCCCATTCGCGAGCCTTCGGCCTCGAGGGAGTCCTCTTTTGCCGTCAGCGCCACACCGACCGCCAGCAGGCTGTCACTGATGGCTGCCTGTGTATCCAGCCGCGCCTGATACAGCGTCCGGTACTCCTCCACCAGTGCCGTCAACCGCCCGAGCTTGTCCTCCGGATCGACGAAATCGTCGGACAGGCGTGTGGTATCGTACTCTCCCAGGACCATCTCCGCCAGTTCCTGCGGTGACTTGACCGTCTCGGTGAAGAACAACATGGCCAGCAGGGCCGCCGTAAAGGAGACGAACATACCGACGATCAGCAGGGGCACAAGGAGGAACTTCACGACTCACCCTACCTCGGGTCAGGGGGCAAAGAATACGAAAAAAAGTCCGCCTACGATCATCCCGGACAAACCGATCTCGATCGCCCGATGGTCGGCGGCGACGGAGACCTGATCGACTCCTTTGGCGCCCCCCAGCCAGGAGGCGGCGGCTGGCGCCGAGGATTCGCCGATCTGTCCTGTGACCCGTCGCACCCAGCGCACGTGGCTGTCGGCGTCTTCCAGGCGCAGAAACACCTCCATGCGCGCCTCCCGGCTGCGCCGGTCGTCGAACAGATTCCAACCAGCCCCGGCCGGGCTGTAGACGACGCGCGAGTCCGCCAACCGGTAGTGCAGCGTCTCCGCCGCCGAAGAATCCGCCAGCACGCGTACGCCCTTCTCGAGCAGCAGGTCCGTAAGCAACCCCTCCACCACCCAATTGCCATCGTCGTTGCCGCTGTCTGAGAAACGCAATGTGGCCCCCCGGGCCAGTGGTATCGACGCCAGTGCCCTGCGCAGCTCTGGCTCGAGCCCGGCACGGGCAAGCTCCAGGTCGGTGCGGGCCAGTGAGGCCGCCGCTGACAGCGAAGACTCGGCGGCGACAACCTGTATCACGCCGGAACCCAATGTCACCGACACCGTCCGGTCTTCTGGCTGGAAGTGTCCCGAAAAGGTAAAGGGGCCGGTCGCCTGGGGTGTCAGACGCAGATCGACCTCGATGGCCTCGCCGGGAGCCAGATCGCCATGACTGGAGATGGCGACCTCAACGCTTCCCTTCTCTTCATCGGCCTCGAGACTGACTCCTCCAGTTCCACCGGGTGCCGTGCCCGGCTCCAGGCGGGCACCGGTGAAACCAGCTGCAGCAGCAGCCCCCAATGAACGGAGAGGGATCGCGACTTCGCCCTGATTACGCCAACGCAACCGCAGGAGAACGGCCATGTCCTGGCGGGCGGATTCGTCGAGCACCTGAAGGTCGAAGGAAGGAACGGGTGCGACCTCGAGAATCGGCGCCACCACAGGTGACGCCGCCAGACCCGCGCCGGCCACATGGACAGCCACTGTCAGTGCCCCGGCCAGATCCCGGTGGACCCGTACCGACTGCCGGATTTCGAGGGCGTCCCCATCGATGCTCCGGCTGGCAACGGGGTCGCCCACAGGAGTGATTCCGGCTGGCCATGTGGCAGCGACCGAATCGACGACACGCTCCTCCATCTCCCTGCGACCTGCGCGCAGCAGGAACTCCACCGCTTCGCCGGGGTAGACTCGGCCCGGCTCGATTTCGAGGGCAACCCTCAGAGGGGGTAGAATGGCAAGAGATGCGGAAACCCGATGAGCCGGCTCCTCGCCGGTGTCCACATTTGTCGAGAGGTACAGATCGACCGGCACCGACCGAGACGGCGTCACCAGATGTACGAGGAGGGTATCTGAAAGCTGGCTGCCGATGGCGCTGCTGCTGTAGTCGACACGGAAACCCGCCGACTGCAGTTCTGCCTGACCATGCTGGGAGACAACCCTGGCAAGCTGGGCATCCGGTGACCGAATCCTGGCCTCGAGACCGACGACAGCTTCGCCGTCACCCGGGAAATAGTCAACAATGAGCCTCGCCGACTGCTCCACATCTGGGCCGGCGACGGCGTCCGCGAAGCGAGCGGTGAAAGAGGAACGGGCTTCACCGGGTACGGCGAGCCCGAGCAGGAGCAGGCAGACAGCGGCGAGTGGACGCCGGGACAGGGTCTCTGAATGGTCGATCAAAATGGTCTGAAATCCTTTGGGCACTTGAAGTTGCGACGATCCTAGGGTAACTGCGGGCAGCCTGGACTGTCAAGCTTTCGGAGGGCCTCGATGCAGCATTTCCGGGTGTGGGCTGCTGCTTGACGGCGGCGCCGATGGGCGGGTAGCTTCTCTCAGGAACTGATGGGTTTCACGAAGAGTTCCACGAATTTCAGCGGAGAGCCGTCGTGTACTGGGCAGCTATCCCGGCCGCGATGGCCGGGCTTGTCATTCTCTTCCTGGCGCTGCCCCTCGTACTCGTGGTCCGTGGGGGGCGCTGCGCCGACGATGCCCCCCTGGGACTGGAGTGTGGCGTCAGCCTCTGGCTGGGGCTGGTCGGCATCACCTGCCGGCGTCCTGCCGGGAGAAAGATCTGGGAGGTGGGGCCGAGGCTGTGCGGTTGGACCGCAGGAATCTGGTACAGATTCGGTACGTCACACAGCCATCAGGAGGCGCCGGAAGAGGCTGCCGAGGCCCGTGGGGCCGACGAGACAGAGCCGGAGACGCCTCCCGAGTCGGCCGAGGACAAGGAGACGCCCCTGCTGGCGAGGGTTCGGCAGCAGGCCTCATCGTTGCGCCCGCTCGTGGGACCGGCATGGGGGCTGGTGCGTTCCTGCCCGAAGGCGCTGTCCATCCGTCGCCTGCAGGTAACGGGCAGCATCGGTCTGCAGGATCCGGCCACCACGGGTTGGTTGCAGGGCCTGCTGCATGTTCTGTACGACGTGATGCCCGGGCCGATCGAGGTGGACGTCGAGTCGGATTTTGTCGAAGCGGGAGTGCGCGGCGAGGTCGTCGTCAAGCTCCACCTGCACCTCGGCAAGCTGCTGTTCTTCATCGTCTGGTTTGCGCTGATCGCAGGCACGCGGTGGCTGTTCACCCGGCTGTCGCTGTGGCGCACAAGGAGAAAGGTATACGATGGCATCGTCGGTTGATTCATTGATCGAACGCGTGCTGGGCGAACTGAACAAGATCGTACAGACACGCACGGTGATCGGAGAACCGGTGACGGCGGGACCGGTGACGCTGATTCCCGTATCGAAGATCTCCCTTGGCTTTGGTGCCGGTGGTGGCTCAGAAGGGTCCGGACGTAGCGGCACCGGTGGCGGCGCCACCGTAGAGCCTATCGGCTTCGTCGTCGTCGACGGTGATGGCAAGGTGCAGGTGATGACGCTGAAGGAGAAGGAGATCAGCTGGGGACAGTTGGTCGAGCTGGTTCCCGGCGCCATGTCGAAGGTGAAGGGATTCGTCGAGCGACGCGGAGCTGACGACGATGCCGAAGAAGAGGAATCGGACGAGAGCTAGATGAACTCAAGCCGGATCATTGGGGAAGATCCGGAACAGCCCGTCGAGTAGCAGATGGGTGTACCAGCCGACGATGGCGGCTCCGGCAAAGACCAGCCGCACTGGCGTGAGGATATCACGCCAGGACAGGTCGTTGCGCCCCCATCCCTCCCACCACAGCAGCCCGAGGCCCAGAGCAGCCGGCAGCAGCAACGGCACGAAACGGCCGTGCGTCCATCCCCGGTGGTGATCCACCAGTGGCAGCAGGGCAAGTCCCGCCACCACCGTCGCCGCGACCCACGAATCGGTCCAGGCAAGGTAGAGCAGGACGAGGAGCACGCCGCGGTAGAACCAGCGGCGGGGAACCGAGTCGGTGTCGACATCGGGAAACAGCGAGAAGAACACCGCTGTCATCGCCACGCCCCACCAGAGTGGATGCGTCACCCCGGGAACCAGACCCAGCGTACTGGCACAGGAGGCCGTCACCCACGCGACGAGGGCGCCTCCAGTCAGGTGTCCCCGGGCTCTCAACCTGGGTGACTGCGATAGAGCTGCCCGCAGGCGGCGGCAATGTCTCCCCCGCGACTCTCGCGCAGGGTTACTGTGTGGCCGGTGTGGGCTTGCAGTGAGCGCCGAAAATCCTCGATCCGAATCCGTGGCGGACGACGGAAGGTCGGCTCCGCGGTATTCTCGATATCCTCCAGCTGGTTGTACGGAATGATGTTGAGCTTGCAGGGCACGTCCCGTGTCAGGCGTGCCAGACGGCCGGCATCCTCATTGCTGTCGTTGACCCCGTCCAGGAGCACGTACTCGAATGTGACCCGTCTTCCCTTGCGATCGAAATAGCCCCGTGCCGCCTGCAGCAGCTCGGCGATGGGCCACTTGCGGTTGATCGGCATGAGGCGGTTGCGTACCTCGTCCGTCGTCGCGTTGAGGGAGATGGCCAGACCGACGTTGAGATCGTCCGCCATCAGCCGCTGGATCCCGGGCAGGTACCCGGCCGTCGACACGGTGATCCGTCTGCCGCCCACGGCGGGACCTTCGGTGTGCCGGATGATACGCAGGGCCCGCGTGACCTCGTCGTAGTTGAGCAGTGGTTCCCCCATCCCCATCATGACGATGTTGGTCACGCGCTCACCTCGCTCTGCGGCGACGGCGTGCAGCTGCAACAGCTGGTCGACGATCTGTCCGGCACCCAGGTTGCGGAGAAATCCCATGCGGCCGGTGGCACAGAACTGGCAATCGAGGGCACAGCCAACCTGCGAGGACAGGCAAGCCGTACGCCGGTTGCCGTCGACGATGAGGACCGATTCGATCTGTCCGGCTCCCGCGGCGTCGGCCCCGGTTCCGAAGAGGAACTTCACGGCCATACCGGTGTGAGAGTCGCGACGCTCGAGTGGTTCCAGGGACCCGACGAAGGCCCCGGCTGCACTCAGGGCGAGGCGGAACCCCTTGGGCAGGTTTGACATAGCCTCGAACCGGCAGATCCCCTGTTCGTGGATCCAGCCGAACAGCTGGTCACCGCGATAGGCGG
Organism: Gemmatimonadaceae bacterium; assembly: GCA_002726335.1. The sequence continues at coordinate 7,558 of PBSR01000141.1, read as the reverse complement.
GCTCACCCAGGCCGGTAGCCAGGTCCCGCAGCTGTTCGGGCAACAACCCTTTGAGGTCGGTCTGGTCGATGTCGGTGGGAGGCTTGCGGGCTTGGATCTGCTTGACTGAAAAACGACGTAGGTGTATAATAATAAACACTTTGCGAAACATCAGCAACGTCCGGCAGCAACCCTTCCTCGATCACGACTGACCCCATCGTTATGCGTCTTCCGCCGCGTTCTTCTGTCGCTTTCTGGGGCCTGCTCGCCTGTCTCGTCGTCGTTACCCTGGTCCGTGCCGACCTGCGCGCGCGGCCCCCGGTGGCGCCCGCAGAACCCGCCGTCCCTGAAGAATCTGCGTCCGCGGTCATCGTGCCGTTGCCGATGGCCGGCACCCGCGACACCGGTAGGGCAGTCGCAAGCGGCCGAAGCGCGACGACGACTCCGGTCCCCGAACAGATCCGCCATCACGTGGCTGACACCCTCGGACGCGATGGCTCCATCTACCTGACGTTGAAGGCCCATGCTGTACCTGAACTCGAGATCGCCCGGGTCGGTCAGGCACTGGCCGCTGTCTTCGATGCCCAGCGGGAAACCCGCCAGGGGGACATCATCGTCATGGTCCTCGACAGCCTGCATACCGTGTTGCGCTTCGAGTACACCCCAGTGCGGGCGCCGGAGTTACCGATTCTCATCGAGCGCGTCGGTGAAGAGTTGCGGGCTCGCCGTGACCGCATTCCGCTGACGAAGCGCACCTGGGCGATCGAGGTCGTCATCGAGGACAACCTGTCCAACGCCATCTCTCAGGCCGGCGAGGGCGACGCCCTGACAGACAAGGTCGTCGACGGCGTCTTCGGCTCCGTCATCGACTTCCATCGGGATCCGCGCCAGGGGGACCGCCTGGGACTCGTCTTCACCCGCATGTATATGGGAGACCGGTTCATTCGTTATGGCAAGGTGCTGCTGGCTCGCTACGAGGGCAGGATCGTATCACAGCTCGGCGTGAACTACGTGGATCCCACCCAGGATCCAGAGGCGGAGGGAGACTACTACAACGCCGACGCCACATCGTTGGAACGCATGTTCCTGCTCAAGCCGATGCAGTTCCGACGCATCAGCTCCCGCTTCAGCCGGCGGCGGTTCCATCCGATCCTCAAGCGCAATGTACCGCACCTGGGTACCGACTACGCCGCGGCTCCTGGCACCGATGTATGGGCGACGGCTCGAGGCCGTGTCACGGTCGCCGGCTGGAATGGTGGCTACGGCAAGATGGTCGAGGTGGAGCATCCCAACGGGTACCGCACCCGCTACGCCCATCTGAGTCGGATCCTGGTGCGCAAGGGCCAGCGGGTCGCCAAGCGCGACCTGATTGGCCAGGTGGGATCCACCGGTCGCGCCACCGGCCCGCACCTGCACTACGAACTGATTCACAACGGCAACCAGATCAATCCGTCCACCGTGAACCGTGGCGACGAGGCGCGAGCCCTGCCAGAAGCGTATCGGGACGCCTTTGACCGGCTCCGGGGCTATCGTGAAAGGTTGCTCGATGACTCACGCCGGACCCCGCCGGAGGTCGTTGCCAGCGCCGCTCACAGAGGGCCGGCAGCACTGACCTCCCCTTGACATGTGGGATGGCGGACGTTGACTTACTCAGCCTTCCACGCATACCCACACACCTTCTGAAGCGGACACGGGCATGGAAGACAGCTTTCTCCATGACATCGAAACGCTTGCCGAGCGCGACGGACGGTACCCGCGTGCCGCGTACCTGTTCGTCTACGATGCGCTGCAGCACACGGTAGAAAAGCTGGGGAAGGTGTCGATGCCGCGGGAGCAGCGGCACGTGTCCGGCCGTGACCTGCTCTATGGCATCAGCGAATACGCCCTCGATCAGTTCGGGCCGCTGACGCGCACCGTCTTCGACCACTGGGGCATCCGCGAGACACGGGACTTCGGCGAGATCGTCTTCAACCTCGTGAACGACAATCTGATGAGTACGACGGACGACGACCGCATTGAAGACTTCGTCGATGTCTTCAACTTCGACGAGGAACTGGACTGGAAACGGCGCAGCGCCGAGTTCCGTCGGTCCACCGCATCGACCTCCAAGTAACAGCTGACGGCAACTGATCGGTCGCCCTCGTGCTCGTCGCCTATTTCGACTGCTTCTCCGGTGCCAGCGGCGATATGCTCCTCGGTGCCCTCGTCGATGCCGGCCTCGAGTTGTCCGACCTGCAGGCCGACGTCGACCGACTCGGAGTGGGGGCTGCCCTGCGCGCTGACGTTGTCGACCGCTGCGGTCTGCGCGCCACACGCGTTGAGGTCGATATCGCGGGCCAGCCGCTGACCCCCGCAAGAGAGCAGCACCAGCATCCTGGGCATGGAGACGCCGGTCACGGACACACGCATCTGCGGGACATCATCGCCATCATCGACGGCAGCTCCCTCGATTCGGAGATAAAACAGACGGCAACACGGGTATTCCAGCGTCTGTCTGAGGCCGAGGCAGAGGTCCACGGAACCGACGTCGACAAGGTGGGCCTGCACGAGGTTGGATCTCTCGACGCCATCGTCGACATCACCGGAGTCGTGGCCGGCCTGCGCCGCCTCGGTGTTACTGAAGTCGCCTCCTCCCCCCTGCATGTCGGCACGGGAACGGTCGAGTGTGCTCACGGACGCTATCCGGTACCCGTGCCCGGTGTGCTCGCCCTGTGCCGCGACGTACCCCTGGTGCAGACAGACATCCCGTTTGAGCTCGTCACCCCCACGGGGGCAGCCCTCATCACGACGCTGGCCCAGGGCTTCGGATCGGCCCCCGCCATGACGGCTGTGGCCACGGGGTACGGAGCGGGCGGGCGCAATCTGGAAACGACTCCGAACGTCGTGCGTCTGCGATTGGGACGGCCGGTTGCCGATGGCGATGGCTCGCGTTGCCTGTTGCTCGAAGCGAACGTGGACGACATGAGCCCGGAGGTCTACGGCTACGTCTTTGAACGGCTTCTCGAGGCCGGCGCCCGCGATGTCTATGTGACCCCTGTTCTGATGAAGAAGAATCGACCGGGTCACCTGCTCAGCGTGCTCATCGATCCTGAGCAGGTTGAGACCATTGCCGATGTCGTGCTTGCGGAGACGACGAGCCTCGGCCTCCGCTACCACGAGGTGGAACGCCGGGTGCTACCGCGCTCCACGAAGTCGGTACAGACGGAGTTCGGTGAAGTGAGTGTGAAGATGGCACACGTGAACGGCCGTCTGCGGGCGGCGCCCGAATACGAGGATTGCGCCCGGCTGGCGCGCTCTCTGGGTGTGCCCTTTCAAGCGATCTACGATGCTGCTCTGTCGGCAGCTCGGAAGGAGGGTCCCGAATGAAGAACAGGTATGTGCTGAGCGTCTGCATGGCAACGCTGATCGTCGCCCCCTTCTGGCCCCATCTTGTGGCCGCGACGTCACCGACGGTGGACCCATTGCCCGCCAAGCCGAAGCTCCAGACTCTGGATGAATTCGACTGTATCGTCGTACTCCCACCCGCCGGCAAACAAGAGCCGGATCGCTTCGCCCTCGGCGACGCCCACGGTTTCCTCCACGTCTTCGAGCAGCGGGGCCAGGTCTGGGACGAGGTCTGGCTCAGCGAGTACTTCGAGAGCGGTATTGCCGGCCTGTTCCTCGCCGACGTCAATCTCGACGACCTCGACGAGCTCGTCCTCTACACCGAGGACGGTCGGATCCATTTCCTCGACAGCGCCGCCTACCGCCTGCTGTGGAGCAACCCGCCTGGTGATTACGCTTCCATCACGGCGATGGCACTGCACAATGTCGATGAAGACGAGCAGGCAGAGCTGCTCTTCGTCGCCGACGGACGCCTGCTCATCTACGATGGCCGCGACCAGTTCGAAGAATGGCGCAGTGACCAGGACAACATCACCGCCACCAGGATCGTGCTCGGCGATGTTGACGGCGACGGTGCGGAAGAGATCGTCCTCAACGACGGCTTCGTCTTCGACGCTCTCTATCGCGACCTGGAATGGCAGTCACCGGAACCCTTCGGCGATCGCATTCGACTGCTCGATATCGATGACGATACCATCCCCGAGATCATCGGTGAGTTTCAGGGCCGCTTCCTGCGCGTCTTCGATGTCGATCTGCGCCGCATGAAGGCGGCACGCCGCTGATTCCGAACGGTTGACCGGAGCGTGGGGCTGCCCTTTTGTAGGCACGGTAGTCGGCAACAACAACAACAGGAGAGACACCGATGGCACGCCCCGTAACACTGTTCACCGGTCAATGGGCCGACCTCGACACCGAAACCATGTGCAAGAAAGCCGTGGAGTTTGGCTACGACGGCCTCGAACTCGCCTGCTGGGGGGATCACTTCGAGGTCGCTGATGCAGACGAAGCCTATTGCGAAGCCAAGCGCACACTTCTCGACAAGCACGGTTTACAGCTGTTCTCGATCTCTGCCCATCTGGTGGGCCAGGCGGTGTGTGACAACATAGACGGCCGGCACCAGGCGATCCTGCCGGAATACGTCTGGGGTGATGGTGACCCGGAGGGCGTGCGCCAGCGTGCGGCCGACGAACTGGTGGCCACCGCCCGTGCCGCCTCCCGTCTCGGCGTGAATGTCGTCAATGGGTTTACCGGCAGCTCCATCTGGCACATGCTCTATTCATTCCCGCCCACCTCGGATGAAATGATCGCCGCCGGCTTTGAGGATTTCGCCAACCGCTTCCGTCCGATCCTGGACGAGTTTCAGAAAGAGGGCGTCCGCTTCGCCCTCGAGGTCCACCCCACCGAGATCGCCTTTGACATCGCCTCCGCAGAGCGTGCCATCGAGGCTCTCGGTGGCCACCCGGCCTTCGGCTTCAACTATGACCCCAGTCACCTGGGATACCAGGGAGTCGACTACGTCGAGTTCATCTACCGCTTTGCCGATCGCATCTTCCATGTGCACATGAAGGATGTGGCCTGGTCTGCCACCCCCACCGAGGCCGGTGTCTTTGGCGGCCACACCGCCTTTGGCGATCGGCGGCGCTACTGGGACTTCCGCTCCCTTGGCCGCGGCAATATCGATTTTGAGGAGATCATCCGCGCCTTGAACCGTATCAACTACCAGGGTCCCCTGTCGGTGGAGTGGGAAGACGGCGGCATGGACCGCGAACACGGCGCCGCGGAAGCGGCGGACTTCGTCAAGGAGATCGACTTCGAGCCCTCCGACGCCGCCTTCGACGCAGCTTTCGCCGAGTAGGGTCCTGAATGCGCCGACGCGCGCCCATCGGCAGGACGGTCGGGCACATCGTGGTGCTGGCAGCCCTGGGCTCTGTCTCTCCGGCCGCTGCCCAGCCGGATGCGCTGACGCCGGAAGAACTCGATTCTCTCGAGGTCTACCTCGTGAGCGCCATCGCGGGACCTGATGAACGCGCCTACCTGCAGATTTTGACCGAGGCCCGGGTCCTGGCTGATCCCACCGACAGCGGCAGCGTCTACGATATCGTCGTGCGGTACGACCCCGAACGCTACCACACACGGTATGCCGGACTCTACCCTCTCACCTTCGAGGATCAGTTCATCCAATGGGGAAAACGGATCGCTCTGTTTTCACGCAGCATCTCGGCCAGAACGAAGCGCTACTACCTGCACGACATCTCAACCGGACGGCAGGCGTGGATGTTCACCGCCGAAGCGCGACACCTGCACTCCCTGCCGCCGGAAAAGACACCCGGCATTGCCGACATCGACGATCGTGGGGCCCAGAGGAGGTGGTTGCGACACATCCACGCGTCGCCTGTGACGACGGAGCTGCTGACCATGGGCGGCTGGTTGCGCCTCATACGGCGGGAAAGCCGCGAGAGCGTCATCGCCGACATCGGCCTTCACCAGCCACCGGCGGCCCCCACTCCCTGATGGGATGCCTGCGCCGTATCATGGCAGCGGCGCTGTTGGCGCTGGGACTGCTGGCCTGCGGGGGCGGGACCAACTCGGGGGCGGGACCGAAGGATACCGTCCTGGTCTTTGCCCGGGGATCGGACTCGGTCGGGCTCGACCCGGCCCTGGAGACCGACGGCGAGTCGATGAAGGTCTGTGACAATCTCTACGAGAATCTCGTCACCTACGCTGCCGGTACGACGGAAGTCATACCGCAGTTGGCCCGGAGCTGGGACGTTGGCCAGGACGGCCGGCACTGGACGTTTCATCTGCGTACCGACGTGACCTTCCATGACGGGACCCCCTTTGACGCCGAGGCCGTCCTGTTCTCACTGGGTCGTCAGTTCTTCCCTGACCATCCCTTCCACAAGCCCGCCGCCGGCACCTACAGCTACTGGAAGGACATGGGCATGGACGCCGTCGTGGCGGACATGTCCGCCGTCGACGACTCGACTTTCGTCATAGAACTGGCCGAAGCCAACGCCCCCTTCCTGTCCAATCTGGGCATGAACTTCTGCGCCATCCTCTCTCCCACCGCGGTGCGGCGCCATGGCGCCGACTACTTCAAGAACCCCGTCGGCACGGGTCCGTTCCGGTTCGTCGAATGGCGCCAGGACGAACGGATCGTCCTGGCCCGCAACGAGCAGTACTGGGACCGACCGGCGGACCTGGATCGACTCATCTTCAAGTACGTCCAGGATCCCTCCGTGCGCTATCTCGAGCTGCGCTCCGGGGCCGTGCACGGCATGGACAATCTCAGCCCCGAGTTCATCGACGCCATACGCCAGGACGCCGACCTGAAACTGCAGACCCAACCGGGAATGAATGTCGGCTACCTGGCGATGAACATGGAACGGCCACCGTACGATGACGTGCGTGTCCGTCGGGCCGTCAATCACGCGGTCAACAAGCGGTCTCTGGTAGACAATTTCTACGCCGGCCTGGCGGTGCCTGCCATCAACCCGATCCCGCCGATGATGTGGAGTTATCACGACGGCATCAGCGGCTATGAGCATGACCCGAGGCGAGCCCGGGAGTTGCTCGCCGAGGCCGATCTGGCCGACGGCTTCGATACGGAACTATGGGTCATGACGGCACCCCGTCCCTACATGCCACAGCCGGGCAAGATCGCCCAGGCGATCCAGGCCGATCTGGCACAGGTCGGCATCCGTGCCCGCATCGTCACCCTGGACTGGGCTACCTATCTCGACAAGGTATTCGACGGCCAGCACGGCATGTGCGTTCTCGGCTGGACCGGCGACAACGGCGATCCGGACAACTTCCTCTACGTCCTGCTCGACAAGACAGCAGCGGTGAAGCCGGCGCAGAACGTCGCGTTCTACAAGTCTGACGTGTTCCACGACCTGTTGGTCGCGGCTCGCCGCAGCACGGATGTGGCCCAGCGCACCCGACTCTACCGCCGGGCTCAGGAGATCGTGCACGCCGACGCACCGTGGGTTCCTCTCGTACACGCCACGCAGACGGCGGCCTTCCGCGGCGATGTGAAGGGTTTCGAGCTGCACCCCACCGGCAGCAAGTGGTTCCGCAGCGTCGCCTTCGGTCCCTAGTGCTCTGTTAAAGAGTCGGCATTGAGTTTTGGACTTTGGCTAACTGGGTGTCTTCGGTGTTTCGGTTTCGCCATCGGAGGTATTCCTGCATGCGT
>PBSR01000140.1 GCA_002726335.1 Gemmatimonadaceae bacterium | reverse complement strand
CCGGCCATGCGTACCACCCGTTCGTATTTGTAATGCTGTGGCGCCTGGATGACGACCTCGCCCTTCATGCCGGTCGTGTCTGGCAGTCGAGACATGCGTTCAGGATCGTCTCCGGCGACGCAGGCTGCCGTACCCAGCAGCAGAGCAGCGGCACACCCGGGGGTGACCAGGGCTGCTTCGCAGCCCAGCAGGTCAGCGACCACCCGTCCAGACCCTTCCAGCAGCTGATCCATATCGACGTAGAAGCGGCCCGCCTGTTCCATGGCGGCTCGTACTGTGGCCGAAGGGCTTGAGCCGCCGAGCATGGTCAGGTTGCCCATGGCGTTGATCACGGGTACAGCGCCCAGCTCGGAATAAATGGCGCGGGCGCCCTCGGCTTCCATGGATGCTCTCCCTTCGCTAGTGTCCGGGGCCGACCTGCTCGAGCACCGGTTGTGGCAGCAGGACGAGGGGCTGGCCGTTGTGGTCGAGGCGGAACTGCAGCCAGGAGTACCACGACGGCGGTGGTGTCTGTGTCCGAGCCGGCAGGCCGGTGCGCACCATTGCGGGCCAGTCGCGGAAGGAAAACCAACTCAGCTGTGGCCATTCGACGACGCGCACGGGTCTTTCTGATGAGATCCCGGCGCGGGTTCTGGCCAGCTGGAGTGCCGTGCGCAGCCCTCCCAGAGTGTCCACAAGCCCCTGCTCCATGGCGGCGCTGCCAGCCCAGACGCGACCACGAGCCGCCGAATCGATCTGTGCCTTCGAGCGCTTGCGCGCCGCCGCGACGCGGGCGACGAAACCATCGTACAGCGACGTCAGCACGCGATCGGTGCGCTGTACCTCTTCGTCGGTCAGGGCGCGGTCCGGCAACGGCCTACCCAGCAGCGGCAGGGGCAGACCAAGGCCCAGATCGGCATGGTCTCCAATCTGCACATGGTCCACCGAGAGTCCGAGGCGCTCCCGGAATCCCTGGTTGTAGAGCCAGCCGCCGATGACACCGATGCTACCGGTGATCGTCGCCGGCGTGGCGACGATGGCGTCGCTCTCCATCGAGATCCAGTAGCCGCCAGAGGCTGCCAGGCGGGCCTGCGAAACGATGACGGGTTTCTGCAGGCGGCAGGCTGCTGCCGCGTCGGCCACCAGGTCAGAGGCCAGGGGGTCGCCTCCCGGCGAGTCGACGCGCAGGACGACGGCCCGTACACCATCGTCTTCGGCCAGGTCGCGCAGTTCTGCTGCCAGTGCCCGGGCTCGGATGCCGCTGTCCATGGCACAGATACCCAGGGCGTAGACCACGGCCAGCGTCGGTGGCGCGCCCCAGTCTTCGACGACAGTATGGTTCAGCTCCGATGTCTCAACGAGGCCGCCGGTACCGCCGTGCTGCACGGCAATCTGTTCCATCATCGGCCAGCGGCCGATGATGTCGACCAGACCCGCCTCCAGGGCATCCTCCGGGAGCAGACTGGTCACATCGTTGACCAGGCTGTCAAAGGCCGTAGCAGCGAGACTCCGAGAGGCGGTGATGTCGTGACGGGCGCGACCGTAATCGTCTTCCAGCAGTGCCTGCCACTGCTCGCGGTCACGCTCGGACATGCCGGTGCGGTTCACCGGCTCGAAGGCGGACTTGTATTCATGATAGCGCCATTCCTGGCTGCCGATGCCCAGCTTGTCGAGGGCGCCCCGCAGGTATACCTGGCCGGCGGCGACGCCCTGCAGAACGATCAGCCCCGCCGGGTCGAGGACGACAACATCCGCCACCGATGCCAGGTGATAGCGGCGCATGTCGGCGCGATCGATATAGACGATGACGGTGTTGCCGTTGTCGCGCAGAGCCTGCAGTCGCTGGCGCAGTTCCCAGGACATGGCCGCATCGATACGCAGCCCGGACAGATTCAACGCCACACCCGACAGGGACGGATCGGTCTCGACACGCCGCAGCGTGCGCAACAGGTCGAGCAGCGGGCGGCCTTCGTCGAACAGGGGATAGGCCCGGTGCCGCACCGGGCCATGCAGATCCAGCTGCAGAAAAGAAGGGCGATCGGGCAGCAGCGGCGTCGCCGCGTCGCCGCGATGGGGACCGAAACGGAGCAGATGCAGGCCCCGGCTGTGGCCGCCACGGCCCCTGTCCCGCTGCCCCTGCGTCCAAAGTCCCGCCTCGCCGAACTCGAGCCGGACCCCCACGCTGATCGTGCGGTCGTCGATATAGCGTCCCGTCACGTGGAACCCCGGCAAGAGCCGAGCATCTGCTCCAGCGCTCCAGTAGGTGCGGTCCCCGGTATCCCAGCCGAGGGCCCCCTCCGCGAACAGACTCAGACGCGTTGAGGCGAAGGGGCGCCAGCCGAGATCACCGGCCCATTCCCGGGAGTCACCGTCTGTTGTGGCCGTCCACGTCGTGCCGAGCGACCAGGACCGATCGGGCTGCAGGACCACGCCGGCGACGAACACCGGATCGGGTGCAGTGTCCCCGGAGGACCAGCCCCAGGCGAGTCCGGAGCTGATGGCACCGTCACCGCCGCCAAGCCCGAGGCGATACTCATTGTATTCAACGTCTCCGGGCCCGTGGCGCCGGACGGCACCGAAGCCGAGATGCGGAAAGGCGGAGTAGATGCCCCAGTCGTTGACAACCTTTGCCCGGGCGCGCTCCGTCGACCAGCCGATGACGTTCTCCGGCGCGGTCAATCGGCCGAGGATGGCGGGGTTTATGTATCCCAGAAGTCCCGTCGGGCTCGAGCCCGGCGGTGACTGCAGGAACTGGGTGCGCGCCGCGTACGGCGTGAACTGCGCTGCCGTGGACAGAGGCAGGATGAGGATGACCAGGGCGGAACACCAGGGTCTGAATCTGGTGACCGTCGCGTCCGCGAGGGTCGGTGCTGCGGCTCCGATCACACCGATTCCCGCAGCAGTGACAGGTCCCCGGATCCCTCGCGCAGGATCTCGATTTCATCACCGATGAGAGAGACCACGCTCGAGGGCAGCACCGGAAGCTCGCCGCACTCGAGAATCAGGTCGACCTCGTTGCCGAGCTCCTCCTCCAGCGTAAAGGGGTCGGTGATGGTGTCCTGATCGGAACGGTTGGCGCTGGTACTGAGAAGGGGACGGCCCAGCTGCGTCACCAGACCGGTGGATACAGTGTGGTCTGGAATGCGAATACCCACCGTCTTCTGCCGGCTGCGCAACAGCTTCGGCGTTTCCTTCGTGGCCGGCAGGACGAAGGTATAAGCCCCGGGCAGCAGTCGGCGCAGTATCCGATAGGCGAAGTTCGAAACCTGCGCATAGTTGCTGATATCGGTGAGATCAGCACAGACAAAAGACATGGGTTTGCGACTGTCACGTCCCTTGATCCGCTGGATGCGCTCCACCGCCGATTTGCTGGTGATGTCGCAGCCGAAGCCGTACACCGTATCCGTCGGGTAGATGATGACGCCGCCGTCTCGGAGGGTTTCCACGGCGCGCCGTATGGGTCGCATCTTCAGGTGTTCGGGATCGATGTGCAGCACGTCGGCCATCTGTCAGCCTCCCCCCAGATGCTCGATCCAGGCGTCGACGACAGCGTCGACCATGGCCTGTCCGTGTTCGACATTGGCCGTCCAGCTGTTGCGCTCCTCGTCCTGACGGCAGTACCAGGGCGCCTCGTCGATATCGAGACGTTCCTGCTGCACCAGTTCCGGTCGCGTGGCCATCAGGAAGGAGGTCTCGTTGTAACCGGCGTGATCGCCACCCGCCGGCGGTGAAGCCGCCGGCAGAATCATGGGCTGCACATCGATGGCGCCCCAGCGGGCCTCGTCCTTCAGCTTCGAGTCAGCCCACCAACCGCGAGGATGTCCGGCGTCGAGGATGGATTCGAAGGCAAGCTCTGCCGCTGCTTTCTTGAAGGCCAGGGCCAGGGGAGCGTTCATGCCCTGATGAATGATCGGCACGTAGATGCGTCCAAACCCCATCTGCAGGTAGTTGTGCAGGATGGATTTCACGAAACGGGCATGAGCGTCGTAGTCGGGGTCGATGGTGCCTTCCGCCGGCCCGCCCAGGGCGTAGCCGGTGGGGCCGAAGTCGAAGGGCGGCGCGATGACGACGTCCATCCGCCGGGCGATGCGCTCGCAGATCTCCTCGACGATGATGGTGTCGTGGCCGATAGCCATATGCGGACCATGGGTCTCGACGCAGCCGGTGGGCACCAGCAGAGGCCGGTCGTCGGCGACGGCCTGACGCAGTTGATAGGGGCGGAGATGCTTGAGGAGCATGTCGTGGTCCGGATCCTTCGCCGGGCGGAGCCATGGGGAGGGACGCTTCACAGCTAACTAGAACGACAAAAGGGCGGTCAGGCAAATATCCGACCGGCCCCATCAAGCTACACAATTGCCGGACGAATCTACTCAGGATGATTGCTGCCGCAATCTCTGCTCTTTGGCCTCAACTTGCCGGTGACATATTTTCGCTACGTGGATATTCTGGTGGTAGAACAAGACGACGCCGTAGCCGACGAGATTCTCGAGCTGCTCGGCCATTGGAAGATGGACGCCGTGCGTGCCGTCGACGTACAGACAGCGCGTACATTGCTCGACGCGGGGGGGATCGATCTGGTCCTGTCCGAGCTCTCGCTTCCCGGAGAGAGCGGCGTCGATCTGGTCCGCTGGATGCGGGACCAGCCCCATCACCGCTACCTGCCGGCCCTGCTGGTCTCGGGTGAAGCAGGGCGTGATGACATCGTTGCCGCCTCGCAGGTCGGAGTCGAGGGTTTCGTCGCCAGACCCTTCCAGTCAGAAGAGCTGCGGCAACGCATTCTCGAGGTATATCGCAAGAACCGCAGTGAGCGCTGGACGCGTGACGCTGTCGACATCTGGAACGAACGCCTGCCAGCAGACGAAGCCAAGCCGGAAGGCCCCGTCGTCGTCTTCGGCGAAGGCGTCACCGACGAGAAACGCCTGTCCGACCCCGCACAGCGCCCGGTGATGGAGTACCTGGCCCTGGCGCGCAACGTGATCGGGGCGCTGAATGAGGCGGCCCCCGAGCGCCTCGCCCGGTACATGATCCTGCCGACGACGACGGAGGTCATTCTCTCTCTCAAGCGCCCTGGCGTACGCGATGCCATTCGTGTCATCCTCGTGTCGACCCGTTGCCAGGGCAACCCGACGCTGATGGCTCGTCTGTTCTCCATCAACCGCCGCAGTTACCAGGCGACACTCTACCTGGTCTACGACGAGGTCGATGAGATCTCGGCGGTGCATCGCCAGGGGTTGAAAGACCTGGGCGTGCGCACCTTGCGTCGGTCACGGATCGACGAGGAACGCATGCAGTCGATCATGACGCGCCATCTCGGGGCCGAACCGGTGACGGCAGCGGAGGAGGAAGAGGAGGAGCTGGCGCCACAACAGATCCGCAGCCGTATCGTCGATGATATCGAGACGATGTCGACGCTGCCGCCGATCCCCCAGGTCTATGAGAAGATCAGCAAGCTGGCGCGCGATCCCGGCAGTGACCTGAAGGAATGGATCGACGTGATCCGGGTGGATCCACTGACCTGCGCTACCATCCTGCGGCAGGCGAACTCGGTAAACTACGGCTTCAAAGCAGAGATCTCGCAGATCGACCGTGCCGTCATCCTGCTCGGCAAGAACGTCGTCGTCGGCCTCGTGGCCAGCGCCTCCGTGCGCACCGCGCTGGCAGCGATCGACGAGAAGGGTTTCCGCCTCGAAGATCTGTGGGTGCACAATCTGGCCGTGGGGTTCGCCGCCCACATCCTGTCCTTTCCTCTGGACGGTGAGGTGGAAGGCATGGGCAATGTCGACGGCCTGGGATTACACGTCGACGGGCTGGCGGTGCTGCGCAGTATCAACCTGCCGAAGCGGCTGGGCCTCGACTACGCCTCGATCAACGCCATGGCCGCCGGTTCGTTGCATGATGTCGGCAAGGGTGTCATGGTCTTTGCCTACCCCGGGCTGTTCCCGCTTGTGCGCGACGAACTGCAGGAGCGCCGCTGGCAGATCCCCATGTTGGAGGCGGAGCGCGATGTGGCGGGTGGTCTGACGCACACCACAGCCGGCGACATTCTCGTGCGCAAGTGGCAGATGGCAGACCAGCTGGGCAACTCCGTGCTCTCCCATCACGCCCCCGCAGTGGATGACGGACTGTCCTTCCTCGTCGGCATCGCCGATGTCGTCGGCCAGATCCTCTATCCCTTCCCACGAGACGGCGGCTACCCTCTGGCCAAGGCCTTCGAGGACGAAGACTGGGGCACGGCGCGTCCCTTCCTGCCCGAAGGGTTTCTCGATCAGCCGTTGATGAGCCCTGCTGAACTGGTGACGCTGTATCACACGATAGGGCCGCAAGTGCGCCATTTCACCGAAGAGATGCGCCGGTCGATAGGATAGGTTGCGCCGATGATGAAAGCCCTGGTCAAAGCCCACAGTGAGCCAGGTATCTGGCTCGAGGATGTCGCCGTGCCGCAACCGAACACCGGCGAGGTACTCGTACGGGTGTTGAGAACCGGGATCTGCGGCACGGACCTTCACATCTACAAGTGGGATGACTGGGCGCAGAGGACGATCTCCGTGCCCACGGTGGTGGGGCACGAGTTTGTCGGCGAGATCGTCGAGGTCGGCGCCAGCGTCACCGAGTTCAAGCCCGGCATGATCGTATCCGGCGAGGGGCACGTCGTCTGTGGACATTGCCGCAACTGCATGGCGGGCCGGCGACACCTGTGTGCCCGGACTTCGGGCATTGGTGTGAACCGGCCTGGTGCCTTCGCTGAGTACATCGCGTTGCCCTACGGCAACGTCTGGGAGCATCATGCCGGTGTGGATCTCGATGTGGCTGCCATCTTCGACCCATACGGCAACGCGGTGCACACGGCGTTGCAGTGGGATCTACTTGGCGAGGACGTGCTGATCACCGGTGCCGGACCCATCGGCATCATGTCCGCGGCTGTGTGCCGCCACGCCGGGGCACGCTACGTCGTCATCACCGACGTAAACCCGTTCCGGCTCGAACTGGCGCAGAAGATGGGTGTCACGCGTGCCGTCGACGTTCGTACCGAGAGGATCGCTGACGTGCAGCAGGCTCTGGGCATGGAGGAGGGTTTTGACGTCGGGCTCGAGATGAGCGGCAATCCCGCCGCTTTCGGCGACATGCTGGCGAACATGTGTCACGGCGGCAAGATCTCCATGCTCGGCATTCCGGAAAAGGAGATGTCCATCGACTGGAACACCGTCGTTTTCAACATGCTGACCATCAAGGGCATCTATGGACGCGAGATGTATGAGACCTGGTACAAGATGACCGTGATGATCCAGGGCGGGCTCGACCTGCAGCCTGTCATCACGCACCGCTTCGAGTTTGGCGACTTCCAACAGGGCTTCGAGGCGATGCTCTCCGGCGACAGCGGCAAGGTCGTGCTCACGTGGGCGGATCTGTAAGCACACGACCAAGGACACCGATCCATGTACGGCTCATTCAGACAACACCTTGAGACCCAGCTTGCAGGCATCCGTGCCGCTGGACTGGAAAAGAACGAACGCGTGATCACCACGCCGCAGGGAGCGCATATCGCTACGACCGCCTGCCCCGACGTGCTGAACATGTGCGCCAACAACTACCTCGGCCTGGCCGGCCACCCCGACTTGATCCAGGCCGGGCACGAGGCGCTCGACAAATGGGGCTACGGCCTGGCCTCGGTGCGCTTCATCTGCGGCACGCAACAGGCTCACACAGCTCTCGAAGCCAGGCTCTCCGGGTTCCTCGGTACCGACGACACGATCCTCTACTCCTCCTGTTACGACGCCAATGGCGGGCTCTTCGAGACGTTGCTGACCGAAGAGGATGCCATCATCAGCGACGAGCTGAATCACGCCTCGATCATCGACGGCGTGAGACTGTGCAAGGCGCAACGGTACCGCTACAGGAACAACGACCTGACGGACCTGGAAGCGAAGCTGAGGGAGGCGGCGTCGAAGAACGCCCGGTACAGGATGATCGCCACCGATGGCGTGTTCTCCATGGACGGCTACATCGCCAGACTCGAGGGGATCTGTGACCTCGCCGACGAGTATGACGCCCTGGTGATGGTCGATGATTCGCACGCGGTGGGCTTCATGGGTGCCACCGGCCGCGGCAGCCATGAGTACTGCGGCGTCATGGGCCGCGTCGACGTTCTCACCGGCACACTGGGCAAGGCGCTGGGTGGTGCGAGCGGTGGCTACACATCCGGTCGCCAAGAGATCATCGCCATGCTTCGTCAGCGGTCCCGGCCGTACCTGTTTTCGAACACACTGTCGCCGACGATTACAGCGGCCTCGATGCGGGTGCTCGCAATGCTCGAGGCGAGCACGGAGCGGCGTGACCAACTCGAATCGAACACCAGGCTGTTTCGCGGCGCCATGGCCGAGCACGGCTTCGACATGCTCGAGGGCGACCACCCCATCACCCCCGTCATGTTCTACGAGGCGAAAATCGCCGTCGAGTTCGCCGAGCGGCTGCTGGCCAGGAGGATCTACGTGATCCCCTTCAGCTATCCCGTGGTGCCCAAGGGCAAGGCTCGCATTCGTGTGCAGATCAGCGCCGCGCACAGCGAAGAGGATCTGCGTGTCGCCGTCGATGCCTTCGCTGCGGTCAAGGCCGAGATGGGGTAGCGGCTTTCAGATCGACCAGACGTTGGCCGCAGCGTCCGGTGTGGCCACGTTCAACGGTGAGCGCGCCTTGTAGGACGGCTCCATCTGCCCCCAGAGATGCTCGAGGGCATGTTGGTTCCAGTCGAGGAAGTGGTCTTCGCCGATCTCGAACGCCAGATCCGTGGCCACCAGCAGTTCGTAGACGCTGTGCTTGACCCGGGTGAAGTAGACTTCGATGCCGATTCCGCGGAGATCCTGCACGACGCGTCGCAGAGCCTGTACACCGGTGGCATCTATCTGGTTGATACCCCCTGCATCGAGAACCAGGAAGCGCAGGTCCGGCAGACGGCCGAGGGCCTCCAGGACTTTGTCCTCAAAGAAGCCGGCGGCGCCGAAATACAGGCGGCCATCGAAGCGGAGGATGGCGATGTGCGGGTCCAGGGCCAGATTGTGAGCGTCGGCGTCGACGAGCGCGCCGTCGGCGTGACGCGCCAGATAAGCAAAATGAGGACGCATCGTTCGCTGCAGATAGCCCGCCAGGGACAGGCCGACGCCGATGACGATACCCCAGTGCAGCTGCGGCGCCAGCGCCAGGGTGATGGCGAAGGTCACCACGGAGAATACGCCGTCGCGCCGGGACACGCGCCAGGCCTCACGGATCGGCTCGATGCGTATCAGTCCCAGGACGGCGAGGATGATGATCATCGCCAGCGTTGCCTGGGGCAGATGAAAGAACAGCGGTGTAAGCAGCAGCAGGGTGAGCATGACAACGACGGAGGTCACCGCCGAGGACAAACCGGTGGCGCCGCCGCTGGCGAAATTGATCGCCGAGCGCGAGAACGACCCGGACACGGCATAGGAGCCGAAGAGGCCGCCCACGAGATTCGACAGCCCCTGGCCGACGAGTTCCTGGTTGACGTCGATGTGCTGCTTGGAGCGCGTGGCGATGGTCTTGGCGATCGACATGGCTTCCATCAGGCCGATCAGCGTCAGCGTGATCGCCCCCGGAACCAGTTGCGCCGCCACCGACAGATCGACTGCGGGCAGGGAGAAGGCGGGCAGGCCCCGAGGGATCTCGCCCACCGTCTCTCCCGCATACCCGGTGACCCAGGCGACGATGGTGGTCACAACTACGGCGACCAGAATTCTCTCATTGCGCCGCCGCAGACCCACCAGGATCAGCCCTGCCAACATCGCCATGAGCAGGGGTGCCGCCCTGGCCTGCTGAGCGGCAGCCAGCACGACATTGGCCACCGTCTCGAAGTGGAAGGTGCCAGGTTCGGCGGTGACCCCGAGTACATGATGCAGCTGCGAGGTGGCGATGATAATGGCGGCGGCATTGGTGAAGCCGGCCACGACCGGACCCGAGAGCAGGTTGACGAGCACACCGAGTCGCAGCAGGCCGAGCAGCAGACGCAGGACGCCGACCATCACAGCCAGCAGGATGGCATAGCTGATGAAGAGCTCGGAGCCCTGCTGCGCCAGAGGCGCGATGGCGGCGGCGCTGATGAGGGACGCCATGGCCACCGGTCCTGTCGCCAGATGTCGCGACGAACCCCAGAAGGCGGCGATGACCGGCGGCAAAAAGGCGGCATACAGGCCGTACACCGGAGGCAACCCCGCCAGCCGGGCGTAGGCCATGGCCTGTGGCACGAGGACCGTGGCGACGGTGACGCCGGCGATGAGATCGCGGCGCCATACGCCGGGCTGGCGGACCTCGGGCAACCAGCGCAGGAAAGGAAGGAGTCGATGCATCGGGGTGACCCCGTGGGCTCGGGCCCGCGGGGGTAAATCCAAAGAGAACCCCTCGGTCGCCTTGTCGCAAGGCGACCGGGTCACCCCGGTTCAGATGAGGGCGTGACGCCCTGCCATCGTCTCAACGGCTGGACGAGTAGGCCCAGAACCCCGGCGGCCGGCGTTCGGCGACGCTGCCCTCGCGGGTCAGCGCATAGACGACGACGTTCGTGGCGGCGCGCAACCAGGGAGTTTTCGTGGTTTCGGGTCGGCCCAGGCCGAGAACCTGCTGCGGGCTGAAAACGGCCACCAGCTCGCCCTGCCATTCGGCGCCCCAGAGCCCGAGGTAGGGACTGCGGTGCCGAGTTGCAAGGTCCGGATAGAACCAGGGATCGTCGGTCAGCGTCGACAGGTCGACCCGGCCGCGCCGCTCTCCGGGAAAGCCGCCGGGCAGATCATAGTAGCTGTGGTAGATGGGATGATCGAAGGGGATCTGCAGTAGGCGTCCCTCGTCGTCGAGAGCGTCGCGGACGTGATGCACCATCTTTGTCAGATACCAGGGGTTGCCTTCGATGAACATGAAGCCGCCGCCGCGCAGATAGCGTGACATGACGTCGATCTGCTCCGCGGCCAGATCGGGACCGAGATGGCGCTCGGAGGACTAGTAGTCGGGGCGGGCGAAGGGGCCCACGCCCGGAGCATTGAACAGGATGGGGAACTCGAGCCACTCATCGCGACGAGAGGAATCCCACTGATTGCCGTCGTAGTGACGCGCCTCCAGACCGGTGTTGAAGCGCAGGTACTCGGCCAGCTCCCACACGGATCGACCGGCCTGCAATGCCGTCTGCCATCCGGGGATCATCCCCTGGGAGGGGAAGTGGACGAAACCCCGCAGGTTGCGGCGATCCGTCGGGTCGATGATGACGACGCCGTGGCTGCTGCCGGAGCGGTCGAGATCCTGCAGGCGCAACAGCTCCAGCTCGGGAACTGTCAACGTATCGGCCAGCGACCGCTGCACCATCTGCTCGAGGATGGCCAGCGCCTCGTGCCGGGAGCGATGAAGACCCGGAGACCGCTCGGGCTGCTCGAACAGAGTCAGCTCGATAGCATCGTCTTCGTCCAGCGTGGCAACCCTCGGCAGCTCGGGAGGCGGCGCCACGTCCTTCAGGGGCTGAGGCGTCCGTCGCTGCCAACGGTCCGGAATCGAAGCCAGGCCCAGATCGAGGGGCGAGGTCCATCTGGGCGCCGCAATCCGCGGACCGAATCGCGTCACCGCCAGCGGTTCGGTGTCGTGCCACGAGGGGATCTCGAGAAGGGTCAGGTGCACCAGGGCCGACAGGCCGAGGCCGGTCACCACCTTGCGGTGCGTCCACCACCAGGTGGTGCGGGCAGCGAGGGGGATCAGGACGGGAGGAGTGGCCTCGGACGGTGCGACCCCGGCGGCGAGGGCGCCGAGAACGGCGCGCCGTAAAGCGGATCGGCCGGGACGGGCAGGAGGGGAGGCCAGGTCGCCGGGTAGCACAGCCCGGAGTCGTCGCATGCCCTGCAGCACGCGCCAGCGGACGGTGGCCACGGGCATGTCGAGACACCGGGCGATCTGGCGATAGCTGCACCCTTCGAGATAGTGCAGACAGATGAGGACACGGTATTCCGGCCGCAAGCCGCTGAGAGCATCACTGAGCAGTCCCGTCGACTGTCGGGCCTCAGCCCAGTCCGGCGGCGGCGTCGGTGTGTCCGACAGGAAGTTGTGGCTGGCTTGTGACTCGGTCTGGCGCCACAGCGTCCGTCGCCGGCTCCAGGACAGACCGGTGTTGCGCGCGATCTGCGCCACCCAGGGGCCGAAACGATCGCCCCGCTGCAGCTGAGGCAGGGCCGTCCAGGCCCGCAGGAAGACCTCCTGGGTGACGTCGTCGGCGTCGTCGCGGGCTCCGTGATGGAAGGCGATGCCCCGCACGACCGCCCCGTAGCGGTCGATGAGCAGTCCATAGGCGGCCTCGTCGCCACGCAGACTGCGCTCGACAAGGGTCTGATCACGTGCCTCTGTCCCGGGAATCTTCATGGGCTGCTCGTAGCGCACGGTGGCGTGGTGTCTGGAAGTTGTCTACCTACATAGACTGCAAAGGTCAGCAGCTGTACAGTACGAAAATGGACAACCGCCCCATTTTCCCTCACCAGAGAGCACGATTCCATGAGTGAAAAGCGCCGTACCGCCGCCATCGTCGGTTGCGGAGACATCGCCCACTACCACATGCAGGGGTATCAGCTGGCCGGTGTCGACGTCGTGGCCTTCGTCGATCCCCTGGCGGTGGCCCGTGACCAGTTCGTCACAGAGTACGGCGGAGGCCGGGGATACGCCTCGCTGGCCGAGATGCTTGCCGCGGAATCACCCGATCTGGTCAGCGTCTGCGCCTGGCATCTGCTGCACGCGCCGCTCACCGTCGAGGCTGCGGCTGCCGGGGTGCAGGGCATCATCTGCGAGAAGCCGATGGCCGTGAGCATGGCCGGTGCCGACCGCATGGTCGAAGCCTGTGACGAGAGCGGAACGAAACTGGCCATCAGTCATCAGCGGCGTTTCACCCTGGGCTGGGAGAAGGGCCGGGAGCTGATCGCCGCGGGCGCTCTGGGAGACGTGTTGATGGTGACCAGTCAGTTCGGCGCGGGGCTGCTCAACTGCGGCACCCACGCCATTGACGGCGTGCGCTTCGTGCTCGGCGATCCCGATGCCGACTGGGTCATGGGCGCCGTCGAGCGGCGTACCGACAAGTACGAGCGGGACACGCCGATCGAGGATGCCTGCATGGGTTTGGTGCATTTCGCCAACGGCGTGCAGCTGTTCCTGCAGGTCGACCTGGAGGGTCCCAACTACGGGTTCCAGTTCTTCGTGCGCGGCACCGAGGGCATGATGGAGGTCAGCGAGACAGCCTGCCGTACCATCGGCGCCGGTGACGCCAACTGGGTGGACTGCGACCTGGGTGTGCCGGCCAATGAGATCGACGTCATCGGCGGCAAGGCGAATGGTCGTCAGACCCAAGAGTTGCTGGAGTGGATCGACGGTGGCGCCGAGCATCGCTGCGCCGGGACCACGGCACGCGACACGGTGGAGATCATGATGGCCCTGGAGGAATCGGCGCGACGCCATCAGGTGGTGCACATGCCCCTCGCCGAAAAGGGCTACCCCCTCGAGTTGATGATCGGCGAAGGCAAGCTGCCGGTGGAGGTGGAGGGCCGCTACGACATCCGCAGCTTCCTGAAACGCGAAGACGTCGACGAGGCGCAGTACGCCAAGCTGCGCGCCACCGGGATGGGTCATCATCCGATCATGCGCAAACTGTGGGAACTCGAGCAACAAGTTGCCGAGCAGTGAAGCTGCCGGGCAGTGAAGCTGCCGGGGAGAAGCAGTAATCACTCCACGCGTTCTTCGTCGGTGGCAGCCTCGATGACGAACCAGGTGACGCTGCGCGGTTCCATCGACAGGTTCACCGTGATGACGTGGTCCCGCGACAGCCACTGGCGGACAGTGTCACCGTCGCGCTCGCGCACACGGGCAACCTGATCGATGCCGGTGTAGTAGAGGGGCAGCCGCAGGCGCTTCTGTACCGACGTGTCGAGGGGGTTGTAGACCATGGCCAGGCCCCGGATCGGCAGGCGCGGATTGACGTGCAGCAGGCAGTCCACGTCGCGGGCGTCGGGACGTCGCACGTGGATGACGTCGGAGTCGAGGATGTCCCGGTACTTCTTGTAGAACGCGACCCACTCGGCGGCGACCGCCTTCGTGGCGTCCGTGTCGAACAACCGGGGACCCCGGTAGCAGGCCTGCACACCGGAGCCGAAGTTCTGCGCCAGGTGGGCGGCATAGTCGTCCAGGTGTTCAGCCAGCGGCTCCAGTGTGGCCGCCTCGCCGCCGCCGTGGTATTCGACGAGGGGCACGAACATCCAGCCCATACTCGGAGACTTTTCCCAGGTGCCGTCGTAGATGTTCTGTCGCCCCAGCAGGATCTGCCGATCCCGCGGCAGGGACCAGTTCACCTCGCGGTAACCCATGCCGTTCTTGTTGGAGCCGTTGAGGAAGTACCAGTCCGGCACGTTGAGGTAGATGCCCCGGCCCCGACACCAGTGATAGAGGCCGGTGATGGCCTGCCACTGGGTCCATTGCGAGTCGGCCAGGTCACGGTGGCCCGGGTGCGAGGTCGAGGCGCAGACGTCGCCGGGGTAGGAGCCGTCGTGTTCGAGGATGTCGAGACGCGTCGCCTCGAAGAAGCTGCGCACTTTCTCCAGGTACTGCTGGCCCCAGTCGCTGCCCAGACACGGCGAATTGCCGAACACGGCATGGCCGCGCTCGCCCGATGCCGGATCGATGACGTCATCCTCGGCGGAGACGGCGCGGCTGGCCAGCAGTGAGTAACCACCCAGCTCGACACCGCGGCCGTGAGCATAGTCGGCCAGCGCGCGGATGCGGGCGATCTCGTCCGGATCGGCGGTTTCGGCGTCGAAGCCGGAGCCAAAGGTCATGATGATCATCTCGAAGCCGACCTCGGCGCACTGATCCACGGCGGTGCGCACGGCCTTGTCGTCGGCGTGACGGACGTGCATGAGGATGGGGTTCTCCGTCACCCACGGCGCCACGGTGCGGTAGAAGCGGCGCAGACTCAGGCCGCGCCGTTCGCGGTCGGTGCTGTCGAGGGCGATGACGAAGCTGCGGAAGGATCGGAAGGTCTGTCCCGGTTGCAGGTCGAGGCCGGGACCGATGGGCGGGCGCGTCTCCAGCAGCAGGGGAGCCGTCAGGTTGTAGTTGACCTGCGACGTGTAGCGTGGATCGGGCAGCCAGCACGTCGTCACGTCGGCGTCTGCGGGTCCCATACCATGGAAGGCGTAGTCACTCTCGACGTGCAGCAGCGGATAGCTCCAGCGATCCTGGTCGCCGACACAGTTCTCGTGGTCGACGAGAGCGAGGACCTCGGCGGAGAAGGTGTCGACTCGGACCGGGGCCGTGCCGCTATGGTGCAGCTCCAGCCACTTGCACATGACAGGGATTCCGTCGTAGAGCTCGTAGATGACGGCCAGCTCGAGACCGGCGGGTGCCCCGTCAGGCGGGGAGAAGCGCAGTGTCAGGCGTACGCCGGGGGCAGGCCAGGCGCCATCGGCGCTGTAGCGCTTGCGCTTCCAGATGAAGGGGGCCACTGTGGGGCCGTGTTCGAATCCCGTGCAGTGGAAGGCGGCAGGGTCCGCTTCCATGTGCCGCAGCCACTCGGGACGCAGGTAGGCGAACTCCGGCTGGCCCAGCAGTCCGCCTACGTCGAAGGCCTGGCCGTCGAGACCGAGGCGCGCCTCCGGGCTCACAGCGCGCAGCAGCGAGGCGCCGGTGACAAGGTTGTCGAAAGCGACGGTGGCGGCATCCGGCGCCAGGCGAAAGACGCGGCGCACCAGACCGTTGGACAGTACCAGACCCGGCGCCCCATCTCCCGCGGCACGGCTCAGACTTGCACGAGCGTCGACATCGTGCACGAGCCAGTCGCCGTCGGCAGGAGTCGGCTGGGCGGCAGGCAGGGCGTCCAGTTCAGCGTCGATGTCCATGGTCGTCTCTTCTGGTCGGGCGTGGGCACGGCCGGCTGGCGTTGGCCGATTGACTACCTTACTTCATCCCATCCGTGAACTGAACGTGCAACAGAGGGAAGGTCAATGAAGAAAGTCGTCATCGAGGGCGCACGGAAGGCCGCAGTCGTCGATGCGCCCGACCCCACGCCACATCAGGACTGGGTCCTCGTGGAGGTCAAGGCCGCCCCCATGTGCACCGAGTACAAAGGATTCACAAGTGGTCATCAGAGTGAGCATCTCGGACACGAGGCCGCAGGGGTGGTTGCCGCCGTGGCCCAACCGGGCCGAGTTCGAGTCGGCGACCGTGTTGCCGTCATGCCCCAGTATCCCTGCGGTGTCTGCCATCTGTGCGTCTCCGGCGAATACATCCACTGCGAGTCCACCGTCGACTTCGACGGTTTCACGAATGGCAGCGAGGGACGGGCGACGATGGCCCAGTACCTGCTCAAGCCCGACTGGCTCCTGCCCGTGATCCCCGAGGATGTGTCCTTCGAACACGGCGGCATGGTCTGCTGTGGTCTCGGCCCCTCCTTCGGCGCCTTCGAACGCATGGGACTCGACGCCTTTGACACGGTGCTGATCACGGGTCTGGGTCCGGTCGGACTCGGTGGCGTCATCAATGCCCGGTTTCGCGGCGCCAGGGTGCTGGCCGTCGACAGTCACCCCTGGCGGGCGCAGCGGGCTCTGGATCTGGGCGCGGAGCAGGTGCTGGATCCAGGCGAGGGGGCCCTCGAGCGGCTGTGCGAGCTCACCGGTGGTCGGGGCGTGGACCGGGCCCTCGACTGCTCCGGTGCCGTGGCTGCCCACAGGCTCTGCATCGACGCCACTCGACGTCACGGGAAGGTGGCTTTCGTCGGTGAGTGCGGCGACGATACGCCGCTGCGCATCAGTCCCGATATGATCCGCAAGGGGCTTACCCTCGTGGGCTCCTGGCACTATAACCTGCGTCATATGGAGAACATCTGGCAGGTGGTGCGCCATTGCAGCGACGCTCTGGACCGGCTCATCTCGCACACCTTCCCCATGTCCGCCGTGCAGGACGCCTTCGAGCTGCAGACCACGGGAGCCTGCGCCAAAGTGGTTCTCGACCCCTGGCAGTGAGCGCGTGAGCGACTACAGGACAGCGATCATCGGCGTCAGCGGTGCAAGGGCCCGGGGGCACGCCGAGGCGTACGCCCATATCGACCGGGGCCATCTGGTAGCGGTGTCGTCACGCAACAGCGAGAACGTCGCTGCCTTCGGTGAGCACTTCGGCGTGCCGGCGCGTTATACAGACTATCGCTTGATGCTGGCGAAGGAACGGCCGGATGTGGTGCATGTGAACACCCCCCCGAACGTGCGGCTCGAGGTCTTCGAGGCGGCCGCCGATGCCGGTGTGCCGGCTCTCATCGTCGAGAAGCCACTGGCCATCGATGGTGAGGACTGGACCGCCATCAGCGAGTGGGCTGCCCGTGCGCCCGCGGTCAAGATCGCCGTCAATCACCAGCTGCATTTCCAGCCGCGGCGGAGGCTGCTGCAGGAACGGGTTGTCGATGGCGCTATTGGCGGCGTACGATTCGTCGATGTGAGTGCGGGCATGAACCTGGCCTACCAGGGGACGCACGCGCTGCAGGCGATCGGTGCCTTCCATCCCGCCGGGGTCCCGGAGACCGTCTTCGCCCAGGTATCCGGAGCCGAGGGTCTCGCCGATACGCCACGCAAGCACCTGGCGCCCGACCGCTGTCTGGCCGCCATCGCCTTCGCCGACGGGGTGACCGCGCGCCTGCAGTGTGGACCGCAGGCGCCCCGGGTGGGTCGGGAGGGCATCAACACGCACAAACGTATCGCCATCTACGGTGAACGTGGTTTCGTGCACTGGTGGATGTGGGGCTGGGAGATGGCCATCGACGGAGTGCTCGAGTCCGGCACACACGAATACCCCGATCAGGACATTCTCGGACAGGCGGCGATGACGGAGGCCATGTTCGACTGGCTGGAGGACGACGGCGCCGTGCACCCCCTGTGCCTGGAGAACTCGCTGCGCGATTTCAACGTGGTCCTGGGGATCTATGCCAGCTCCCTGCGCCGCGAGGTGGTCGACCTGCCCTTCGTGCCAGAGCCGGGCCTGATTCCGTCACTGCGCGCCATTCTCGGAGCGAACAACCCGACATGACAGGGGAGAGGTCGACGTGGACAGACTGAAGCAAGCCGGCTCAGAGGCCTGAGTATGCGCATCGTCGTGATCAGCGGGTCGCTACGCCCACAGAGCCTGTCTCGCGTACTGGCCCACCGGGCCCTGAATACGCTGCAGGAGCGCGGCGTCGACACCGAATGGGTCGACCTGCGACAGGTGGACCTGCCCATGTGCGATGGTACCGAGGCCAGCAAGGGGGGAGATGTAGGGCGACTGACCGAAGCGTTCACCGCCGCCGATGGCCTGCTGGTGGCAGCGCCGATCTACAACTTCGATGTCAACGGCGCCGTGAAGAACCTGGTAGATCAGCTCGGCCGACAGGCCTGGACCGACAAGACGGTGGGGTTCCTGTGCGCCGCCGGCGGCCATTCGAGCTACATGTCGATCATGTCTCTGGCCAACAGTCTCATGCTCAACCATCGCTGTGTCATCGTACCCCGTTTCGTCTATGCCACCAGTGACGATTTCGACGACGATGGCACGGACGGCATGACGATCGCCAGCGACGAAGTGGCCGAGAGAGTCGACCAGCTGGCAGCGGAGGTGGTGCGCCTGGCGGGGGCGGCATGAAGGCGCTCAGGCTCCGCCGTAGACCGCCTGAATCATGGCATTGATGTAGCCGAAGCAGTACGCAAAGGATTGATGAGTGCCCTTGGGATCGTCCTCGCTGTGGGGGACGTGGTCGGGATCGATGCCGTAGCAATACCCCACGTCCTTGAGGGCTTTCAGCACTCTGTAGAAGTCCATATCGCCTTCGTCCGGAAGGGCCTCGCGGAAGCTGAAGCGTCCGCCGATGAGGTTGCGGTAATGGACCAGGAAGATCGTATTGCGGCTGCCGAAGTATTCAATAAACGGGAAGATCTCGTTGGCCGAGTCTTCGAGCATTTCGGCGATGGAGCCGACGCAGAAGTTCCAGCCGTGATACGGACTGCGCTGAATCTCGATGAAGCGCTGCATGCCCTCGAAGTCGTTGAGGACTTTGTCAACGCCCCTGAACCCGGGAGGCGTGGGCGGGTCTTCCTGGGAATTGCCCATGCGCACCTTGAATTCCTCTGCCACGGGAATCATGCGTTCGAGCAGGTACTCGATTCTCTCCCAGTGCATCTCCGCCGTGACCCGCCCGGCGTCCGTCAGTCTGGCCCGTTCCTCTTCCGGGAAATTGTCCAGGCGGAAGGCGGTGTGCATGAAACCGCCGCGACCTTCCTCCCGTTCGGTACGGTCGATGTTCAGCACGCATGTGTTGTAGCGCAGAGAGTCGATGCCGGCACGCGAAGCGGTCCGGATCATCTCGCAGACCAGGTCGATCTCGCGATCCCGTTCCGGGCTCTTGCCATGATAGATGATATTCGGGAATCGCTCGTAGATGGGTAAAGCGCTCATGTCCGGCGTCAGGCCGAAGGCTTCGAGGCGCTCCTTTTCCCTTAGCAGATCGTCGAGCTTCCAGCCGTGGTCCGGATGGAAGGGAAAGATGACGGCCTTGTGGCGCACGCCGCAGCGCTGCAGGAAGCGCAGGTCGGCGTCGGTCGAGCCAAAGCTCTGTGTGCGCACATACATGCGCCCACCGCCCGAAGAAGGGCCTGATGTGTCTCCTGCGGCCGACGCGGCAGCCTCGCCGTCTGCGAGGCCTGCTTCGAAGGATTGTTCATTCATGTGATTGCCTCTCTATGGGGGTGTCAACGCATCACGGGTAGATCTTCCGCCCGATAGATGACGGCGGCACCATGGATGCCGATGGTCGCCGCCCGGGGCTCGCTCAGCACCAGCTGGTCGGCGTAGTAGACGGTGACGATCGCCCCGTCCTGGCGCTGAATGTTGCTCGGGTATCCCAGATCCCTGCCGACGTCGGCCACGAGGAAAAGCCGGTGGTTCGTATCCCAGCTCGCGCCGTCGTCGTGGCTGACGAGGCCGAAGACGCCGCAGGGGGTCGTTCGCCTGCCGAAGGTGAGCAGCAGGCGCCCGTCGGCCAGCTTGATGACGTCCCCTGGATGCTCCCTCGCCTCGGTCAGCCGCACCGGCTCCGACCAGGTGACGGCGTCGTCCGTCGATCGGGACACTGACAGCGCCCCTTCCCGGTCGTCGCGCAGCACCGCAAGGAATCTCCCCTCCCCAAGGTCACAGAGCCCCGTCTCGTTGTAGCCGCCACCGGCGATCGCGGCGGGTCGGCCCCAGGTCCGCCCATCATCACTGGAAGTGATGAGATGGCTGCCGCCGTCGGCATAGTAGTGCATCATGATACCGCCATCGGCGCGGGTGAGCATCTTGCCGTAGGGCGAGCTGACGGGGAATTCATCCCTTCCCTCGACCCTGGCGAGCTCGGTCGTCCAGGTCTGCCCATGGTCATCGGAGCGCGCCAGGTACAATGGTGTCGGTACTCTGTCGCCGGTGTCATAGACCCCGTCCGTGTAGTTCACCTGAGCGATGAAGGAAACGAGCAGCGTACCGCTGGACGTGACCCCGAACGCTGGATTGCGGTTGTCGGATCCTTCACCCGAGATGACGGCCGCATGGCTCCACGATTCTCCCCCATCGGGCGAGTAGACGAAGACGAGTCGCCCTCGCTCACCGATGTGGAAATCACCGTCACGGGTAACGACCCCCAGGTGACCGTTGTGCAGATTCTGGATGACGGGCCAGAAGCCGCCCATCGTCATCATCAGGAAGCGCTGTGTCGGCAGCGGGCGATACACCCCGCTGAGGTTGTGCAGCGGTCGTCGGTAGTACATCCTGCCCTCTCCTGGCCGTCTGGTGAGCATGGCGCTCTCCTGCGCCTGCCGCTCCTCGGGAGATATGAAGCAGACCGTCACTTGTCTGTGCAAGTGGACGTGAGCTACTTCAGGAGCAGATGGGTTGCAGGCACGCAGAGCTGACAGACAGGTGTGCGTCTGCGGACGACACTAACACGGAACGGAGCAACCGTCCATGGACATCAAGGCTGAGCAACAGCAGGGAGAGTTCGTCCGTCCGGAGGACACATTCCGCGAGTGGATTGCAGCGGGGGAGGCTGCCGCGTCGGCTGGCGCGGCACGCTACCATCTCTACGTGTCGCTCGCGTGCCCGTGGGCCCACAGAACGATCATCACACGGAAACTTCGCGGACTGGAAGACGTAATCCCCATGACGGTCGTCGACCCGGTCCGCGACGATCGAGGCTGGCGGTTCGGCGAAGGGGAGGGCTTCGAGCCCGATCCGAACGAGGGCTTCCGGTTTCTGTCTGAAGCCTATCAGCTGACGGATCCGGCGCCGAATCGACGTGTGACAGTTCCGGTTTTATGGGACAGAACCCGGCGCCGGATCGTCAACAACTCCGAGGATGACATCTGTCGGATGTTCAACGATGTTTTCCCATCCCCACTACAGGGGGCCATCGATCTATTTCCCCAGGATCTGCACGCCGAGGCGACAGACCTCAATGGGCTGATCTATGAGGACGTCAACAACGGGGTGTATCGTGCCGGATTCGCCGGAACACAGGCCGCGTACGAGAGGTGCGTCATGCGGCTGTTCCGGGCTCTCGACCAACTGGAGGAGCGCCTGTCGAATACACGCTATCTGTTGGGAAATCATCTGACGGAGTCGGATCTGCGACTCTTCTGCACGCTGATTCGATTCGATGCGGTGTACTACCTTCACTTCAAGTGCAATGTGAGACGCATCGTCGACTATCCGAATCTCTGGGGTTTCACCCGGGATATCTATCAGCTCCCCGGGGTCGCCGATACCGTCAATCTGAACCACATCAAGCAGCACTATTACGTCACGCATCCAGACATCAACCCCACACGTATTGTCCCCGTGGGACCAGAGCTCGATTTTGCGGGACCGCATGGTCGTGGTGACTCGATCACCATTGCGCCAGTGTGCTGAACAGGCCCTCCAGGAAGAAGACGAAGATGCGGTACCGCACGTGGATCATCGGCAGGACCCTGATCGGACTCTGTATCCTGGCCAGCGTCGTCGACGCTGCCGAGCTGCAGGGTACGATCAAGGGGCTCATCCTCGACAACGACACACAGCGACCGCTGGTGGGGGCCAATGTCCTCGTCATCGGCCATTCTCTGGGGGGCATCGCCGGCGAGGATGGCCGTTTCACCACGGGAAACGTCCCGGCCGGTGTGCACAGCGTGCAGGTGTCGATGATCGGCTACGAGATCGTCATCCGCACCGACATCGTGGTCCGACCCAACCGGATCACGACCATCGAGGTCGACCTGGCACAGCAGGCTGTCGACGTGGGTGAAACGGTGGTCACCGCCGATTACTTCGTCGACGCCGAAGAAGAGGTCGTGAGCAGCACCGTCTTCAGCTACGAGGAGATCCGCCGGTCGCCCGGCTCGGCGGGGGATATCAGCCGGCTGTTGCAGGCGTTGCCAGCGGTCAACATGGCCACCGACAGCCGCAATGATCTGGTCGTGCGCGGCGGCAGTCCGGCGGAAAATCTCGTGCTGGTGGACAACATCGAAGTACCCAACATCAACCACTTCCCGACGCAGGGGGCCAGCGGTGGACCCATCGGACTGCTGAACACGGATCTGATCGCCGACGTCCGCTTTTCCGCTGGCGGCTTCTCGGCAGCCCATGGAGACAAGCTCTCGTCCGTGATCGACGTCGACCTGCGCGAGGGCAACCGCGACGAGCTGGACGTGGAGGCCAACATGGGCATGGCCGGGGCAGGGCTGATCGCCGAAGGCCCCCTGGCCGGCGGGCGGGGCTCGTGGGTGCTGTCGGCCCGGCGCAGCTACCTGGACCTGATCGTCGACGCCATCGGTACCGGCGCCGTGCCGAAGTACAGCGATGTCCAGGGCAAAGGGACCTACGATGTGACCGACGAACACCAGCTTTCCGTACTCGGCATCGGCGGTTTCGATACGATCGACATCAAACCAGACGACTCGGATGAGGATGACAACTTCACCGACGTCGCCATCGATCAGCAGGTGCTGGGCGCCAACTGGCGGTGGTTGTGGAGTGCCAAGGGGTACGCCAACACATCCGTCGCCTTCAGTCGGGGCAGCTTCGGCCTCGACGTTACCGACGGTGACAGCGGCGTCGTCATTTTCGGCAACGACTCGCAGGAGAAGGAGTTGGTCCTGCGCAGCAACTTCCACTACCGGGCCGGAACCGCCACCGAACTGGACTGGGGGCTGGTCACGCGTCGGCTGTTCTCCGACTACGTCCTGTTCGCCAAGACCGACACCAACCGCGTCGGGCAGACCACGGATGAGGTGCGGGTGGGCGAGGGGGTAGAAGCCACCAAGGTGGGACTGTTCGCCAGTGTCGGTCAGCGCCTGACACCACGTCTGCGTCTGACTGCCGGTCTCCGTTTCGACTACTTCGACCTGAACGAGGAATACGACCTGGCGCCTCGTCTGGGGTTGACCTACGACATCGACGACCGCACCAGCATCAGCGCCGCCACCGGGATCTACTATCAGAACCTGTCGCCCCTGCTGGTGGTGCAGCACGCCGACAACGGTCAACTGGAAAACCCGCGAGCCGACCACTATGTCGTGGGGTTGCGTCGACGCCTGACGCCGAGCGTGCTGCTGACCATCGAAGGGTATCTCAAGAACTATACGCAGCTGCCCTTCGATCCAGATGACCCGACGGAATCCCTCATCGACAGCTACGCCACCTACGACACTCCCACGCCGGGTCGGATCGTCGGCGGTGGGGAGGCCACATCACACGGCTTCGAGGTCCTGCTGCAGAAGAAGATGGCCACCAACCTGTACGGCACGGGAAGCTATTCCTACTCGGTGTCGAAGTACACCGACCTGGGCGGCACCGAACGCAACCGCAGCTTCGACAATCGTCACCTGTTCTCCGTCATCCTCGGATACCGGCCTTCGGACCGGTTGGAGTACAGCCTGCGCTGGGCTTTCGCTGGCGGTCGTCCGCGTACGCCCTTCGATGTGGAGCAGTCCCGCCAGCTGGGAACTGGCATCATCGACAGTGGCCGGGTCAACTCAGAGCGACATGCCGTCTACCACCGTCTCGATCTGCGCGTCGATCACCGCAAGTATTTCAGCCGCTTCAACCTCGTCTCCGTCTTCTCGCTGCTCAACGCGTACAACCGGGCCAACGTCTTCGCCTACTACTGGGACGATGACAGCGAGACTGTGGAGCGCATCGATCAATGGGCCTTCCTGCCGATCGGAGGCTTCGAGCTGGAGTTCTGAACTACAGTCCTCATCGAGCCGTGGCGAGCCCCGTCTGCCACTCCCTGCCCCGCATACCGGCGTAGACCATGTAGAAGGTGTCGCCGATGCTGAAGACCTGCGGCGTCAGAATGCCGTCGCAGTCCCAGGCGTCACGATCCGGCGACGGCGACAGGATGGGGTTGTGCGGGTTGGGCTCGAAGGAGCGGAAGTCACGGGTGCGCACATGCCCGATGCGCCAGACCTCGCCGTCGGTGCCGCCGTAGAAGATGTGGTAGTACTGCGGTCCCTTGAGGATCTCGGCCTCGCGCACGCCATGGCTGTCCCAGGTCTGCCCCGTGCCGCGGAACACGGGGTTGGCGGTGTCCTTGGTGACGACTGAGGGATCAGCGGTCGGGGCGGTGGCGTGGCAGAGGGTGTGGCCCTCTTTCGCTTCGCCCGTGTAGAGGATGTGGATGGTGTCACCGTCGATGGCAACGGAGGGATGTGACGAGCCCTGCTTCTCGTGCTCGGTGTCGGCGGCGATGACGGGGGTCCGGCATACACGCGTCCATTGACCGAAGTCACCGTCACTGACCAGCAGCCCCGTCTGCTTGGGGATCCGGCGCCGACGGCCCAGGTAGTAGCAGTAGAGGCGGCCATCGGCGGGATTGTGGAAGGGGAAGGGGTACTCGATGGTGAAATCGTCGAAGCCCTCTTCTTCCGAGGGCAGCAGGATCGGGTTCCGCGGGTCGTGGCTGACCCGTGCGGGGTCGCTTGCCGGCGCCGTGCTGTGCATGAGCACCCAGTAATTGTCCTGCCTGCGGCGGGACCACAGATAGTGCACGGTGTCCTGCTCGACGAAGGCGTGGGTTGCAGCCGCCCACTCGGGTGGCTCGCAGGCGATGATGGGATTGATACTCTCGAGTCGATCGAATCGGGCGAAGGTCTCGAAGGGGATGGGGTCGCTCACAGGTCCTCCGCAGGGGATGGGTTATCTCTCGAGGGCTGCTGCCCGTGCAGCGCTGGACCGTGCCGGTTCGGCCAGCCCCAGTCTCTGGAAGACGATGGCGGCGTCGCTGAACAGACGTGCATCCCGCGACTCCGGGACGGAGGACAGGGACTGTTGCACCAGGTGCAGCGCCGCATCGTGTTGCCCCTCGTCGACCAGAGACCGGGCGCCACGCACCAGGGCGCGGGCGAAGACGTCACGGGCCGCCCAGCGCATGTTGGCGCCGCCCGTATCCAGCAGTTGAACGCTCACACGGGGGCCGGCCCGGCGCAAGTCTCCGAACCCGGAGAGCGGCACGTACAACGCGTCGAGGTCATCGTAGCGCGGCGACGCCGTGTCGGTGCCGTCGCCGAACCGGGCTTCTGGCCCCACAAGTTCGGCCAGCTGGTCAGTCAGATCCGTCGTACGGGTGGAGAAGCCCAACTCGTGTGCGTGGGTGACGACGCCGTCACAGCCGAATCCCGTGACCGTCGACTGCGACCCTGCGGCCAGATCCTGGTTGCCCGTCTGCACGACAAAGGAGACGAAGGGGACCGGGGGCGGCACACGGTCGAGCACGGCCAGGGCCTCACCGACGGATGGTGTGTCTTCCGTGCGCGCCAGCTGCGAGATCTTCCACCAGATATCCTCGAAGGTGCGCGACGGCGGATCGCCGGCCCAGCCGCCGAAGTTGCAGAGGACCGATCCCGCCGGCACGTGGGTCGCCATCCATCCGGCAGCCTGCACGCGGGTATCAGGCCGCCAGCGCAGGTCGGCGATACGGGTCGATCCGTAGAGGGAAGGCACCAGCACAGCCAGGGCCGCCAGGGGTGCCCAGCGACCGCACCGGCGGCAGGCGATGGTGATGAAGACGGCGGCCAGCGGCGTCAGGGGGAGGGCGTAGCGGACGTAGGTCAGCTTGGCCGAGCCGATGACGACGAAGTAGAGGAGGAAGGCGGCGGCAACACCCAGCTCTCCCGGGCGACGACGTTGCACCGCCAGGGCGAGACCGGCCAGGCACAGCGCCAGTCCAGCCGGGCCGTAGGCCGTCCACAGCGACAGAGACAGGTGACGCCACCAACCGGGTGTGGCCGCCACGGTCCCCGGTGATACGTGTTGCCACAACTCGGCAAAGCCGCTGGTGAAGGTTGCCGAATCGAGCAGTACGCCGGGGGTGGTCAGCAGGAAGACGGCCGTCGCGCCGGCGGCCGCTGTCGCCAGGCGGACATCGACCAGGGACCGTCGGCACGTCAGGTGGACGACCGGCACGGCCACCGCCACCAGGGCTCCCTGGTACTTGAGGGCAGCCGCCAGGCCGATGAGGACGCCGGCGAGCAGGTAGTGGCGCACATCATCCGTCGACTCGAGTCGAGCCGCCGCCCACAGCGCCAGGACGAAGAGCAGCGCCATCGGCACATCGGCGCCGGCAACGGGGCTCTGACGCACATGGATGACACAGACGGCCATCAGACCCGCGGCCGTCAGCGCCCCCGCTCCGAGCCTGCGGGCGAGCAGGCCGGTTGCGGCTACGGTGGCGACGCCACAGCCAACACCAACGACCCGTGCCACCGCCAGCGCCTGTTCCGGGAACCAGAAGTAGCGCAGCAGGGCACTGGCAGCGAAACCATCCCCCTCGCCGGCCACGGCAAGGTGCACTGCATTGACGGTGGCCAGCAGGTAGTAGGACAGGTGCGGGTAGTAGAAGACGGGGGGCGTATACTCACCGAGCAGAACCAGCAAGGGCCAGAAGACGAAGTTGTATTCGTCCGGATGCCAGGCGGCGATGTCCGGGCTGATACCGGGCCAACGCAGGGCCGCTGCCAGCAGCAGGAGGCCAGCCCCCATGGCTGGCTGTCGCCAGCCGGCGGCTGCCCCGTGATTTTCCTCAACCGGTGTGTCCTCGCTGTGGGCTGGCATCTGAGGCAATATGGACGTGCGATCCGGGCGCGCCAAGACGAGATCGCGAGAGCGGAGAGGTTCAGGGCTGCGCTGAACGCCAGCGATCCCGAGGGAGCTGATACTCCGAGCGCTCGGGCCAGAACCGACCGTCCCTGCCTCTGCCGGGCGACAGTGACAGGGCGTGGGAGAATCCCAGGCTTTCAAGCAGGCGGATGGAACGAGCGTTCGTATCCACGCTGCGAGCGTTCAGCTCCGACAGACCGAGGTCAGCAAAGGCGAATTCGACCATGGCCCGAAGGGCCTCGGTGGCGTATCCCCGTCCCCAGACTTCCGGGTTCAGCTCGTAACCGACGTCCGCCGTGGTGGCATCGACGGTCGTACGGCGGACACCGCAGCTGCCGATCAGTACACCTGATTCACGCAACTCGAGGGCGAGCTGCCAGCGCCAGCGGGGCAGCTCCCGCTGCCAGCCGATGAAACGCTCGACGAGATCACGAGTGTCCTGGATCGACATCCTCTCTACAGGGTAGTGCTCCAGGTAGCGAGGATCGACGTGCCACACATACATGGCGTCCGCGTCGGTCGTTTCGATTTCGCGCAACCTCAGTCGCTCCGTGTGCAGTTTCACGGATGGTCCCCTACCATTGTGTCCTGTCAGCACCACCTAATCACAGGAGTAGAGCCATGGCCTACTGGCTGGTGAAGTGCGAACCCAGCGAATGTTCCTTCGATGAGTTGAAGACCCGTCCGAAGAGTACGGGCCACTGGCGGGGTGTGCGCAACTATCAGGCACGCAACACGATCCGCGACGGTATGAGCAAGGGTGATCTGGCCTTCTTCTATCACTCCAACTGCGACGAGCCAGGCATCGCCGGAATCGTCACGATCGTGAAGACGGGATATCCCGATCCGAGCCAGTTCGACAGGAAAGACCGGTACTACGACGAGAAGTCCAGCGCCGAGGAGCCGCGCTGGTATTCCTTCGACGTAAAGTGGAAGAAGAAGCTCAAGACGTACGTCCACCTGGCTGACCTCAAGGCAGACGAGAAGCTCGCCGACATGAAGGTCGTGCAGAAAGGGCAACGACTGTCGATCCAGCCGGTGACGGAGAAGGAGTGGAAGCGGGTGTGTCGGATGGGGGGCGTGACGATCTAGAAGCTCGTACTCGCCTCGTGCCGGTGCCTGCTCGGTAGGTCGGGTTAGCCCTCCGGCAAGTCGCCAGCCAGCAGGCTGCCAATGGTCTGCCTAAGCACCGGTAGCTTCGTCAACGCTACGTCCCAGACTATATCATAGTCCACCCCGAAGTACCGATGGATCAGGATGTCCCGCAGGCCTGCCATGGCGCGCCAATCGACCTGCGGGGTCCGTCCTCGGAAGTCTTCGGGCAAGGCCTTGCTGGCTTCGCCGATTATCTCAAGACTGCGCACAACGGCCCTCTTTACTGTCTCGTCTTGCAGGAACTCTTCCTGCGACTGCCGGCCTACATGAGAGGCAACGAAATCGCACTCGTCAGCGATATGCTGCAGCAAGTCACGCGGCGAGGTCGGCATATTCCGCTTCCCGCAGTATCCGGGGGCCGATGTGGGGGCTGAGCGACTCGAGAGTGAGGAGTTCTACGCGCCTGTCAAGGAGGTCCTCCAGAAAGAGCGCAAGGCCCATGAAATTGTCGAAGGTCTTGTGGGCGGGAACGAACTCAACAAGCAGATCCACATCGCTATCAGTGGTCGCCTCGTCACGGACGAATGAGCCAAACAGGGCCAGGCGTTTAACCTGGTATTCCCCAATGGCGTGTCGGTTCTCTGACAGTAGTCTGAGAATCTCGTGTTTGGTCATTCTGATCGACATATCAGCAAGGGTATAACGAGAATGCCGTCCGCGCCAAAGGCCAGATGGGGCCGGACCGTGCGCAGACGAACTCTTCACTCACGGTCACCCGCTGATCCGCGTCCTCAGTCACGGTACGGGTCGTGTGTTTCCGGCCCTGCCATGGCCACGCCGAGGGGCTTGAGGGTGTGCAATATTCGGATCGAGTCCTCGTGATGGGCCAGCACCTCGGGCAGGCGTTTGTAGCAGTGCGGTGACTCGTCGGTGCCGGCGCCGCGCAGTTCCACGCCCCAGTCACGGATCCAGTCCTCCATCATCTGGCGGCTGATCTTCCCCTCCTTCTGTACGACGGGGATCATGGGTCCCCGCTTCTTCGGCTTTTTCCAGCGAACCCGACCCGCCGCCGCCGTGCGCGACATGACCCGGCCGGCGCCATGCACCGTCGATCGATACCCCCGCGCCGCCGCTTCGGAGTCGACACCCTCGACGATGACGGAGATGTCACCCATGGAACCGCCGATGAAGCCGCGTTGGCCGGGGTACGCCGGCGTGGCGCCCTTGCGCACCACCCAGACCTCCCGATCGTCGTGCTCTTCGAGCCAGGCGAAGTTGTGGTGGTTGTGGACCTGTTCGACGATGGGGACGCTCAGCAGGCTGCAGACCTTCTCGCAGACCCAGTCACGACCGGCGTAGGCGTAGCGCCCTGCGAGCTTCATGCAGGCGATGTACTCCTCGCCGACCTGCGAGTCGACATCGAACAGCACGGGCGGCGCGTGGAAGTCGTTGGAGCCGCCGCCGAGCTTCATGAAATGTGTCGCTAGTGCTCTGTTAAAGAGTCGGCATTGAGTTTTGGACTTTGGCTAACTGGGTGTCTT
>PBSR01000139.1 GCA_002726335.1 Gemmatimonadaceae bacterium | reverse complement strand
TTGCCCGGCTCCAGGAACCAGTAGTCCTCAGGGGGTACCTCCTCCTCGCCGACCTTGATCAGTCCATCGTAGATCGAACGGAAGAAGCGAATGGTCAGAGGATGGACTCCGGTGCGTATCCGAACCGACAGACTGGATGCCAATGGATTGCCGATGATATCGGCGATCCAGTCGACGGGGCCGATGGTGGCTGGAGACCTCAGGTCGATGACGTCGGACACATATCTTGCCTCCTGCAGAAAGCCGGTGCCGTACACCTCGATCTCATCGATTTCGAAGGGTGTGTCGGACAACGTCTTGACGGTGACGAAACGGGCGTATTGATCGGGTGTATCGATGTCGACGACAGGCTCCTCGTTTTCGGTGCTGCGGGACACGAGTATGTCCGGCGCACTGGCGCTCTCCCGAGTGATGTTCAGGAAGAGCTCATACCCTCGCAGAAAGTCGGTCTGGAACGGTGTCGAGGGGGTCTCGACAATCGTGTTCCGCGGGTAGAAACGTACCCTGTGCACACCAACGGGTGGACTGAAGTCGAGGATGACCCGCACGCCACGGATCGTCACGTTCGGTTCGAAGAAGGTCGGCTTGCGCAGAAAAGCGACGAGGTGGTCACCATTCACGGTACCCTCGAGCTGATCCTCATTGCCACGTCCCGCATTCGGCGCCGTGATCGAACCACCCGCGAGGACGCGGCTGGCGATGTTGACCTCGGGATCAAAGAACAGGGGAGTGATCCAACCGCTGCGCAGGTCGAAGTCGATGGCATTGCCCGGTGTATTGGTGGTATCGATCAGGGCCGGGAACTTTCGCTCGATGATGAGCGCATCCTCCCCCCGGCCGCCACTTTCCCAGGTGCGCAGCCGGTCTCCGAGGACGAAGGTGCGGGCCGGCTGGGCGGCGAGAGAAGCGACGAGGCAGAGGATGAGCAGCGGGATTCTCATCGCAGCCCGGCATTGACGCTGAGGAAGAACTGACTCGAGCGTTGGTCTGGTGTTGTCTCGAAGTTTCGTTCGCTCACCAACACTCCCAGACGCGTGATCAGTGTGTACCCCTGATACGCGGAGCGATTGGTCAGCTGGGCGACGACGGAGATCGAGGAGAAACCCTCATCTGCTTCGATCAACCGGCCGTCCAGCATCCACAGCCGGGACGCCTCGATGCCGAACTGCATCTGACTGTCGAAGATGCCACGACCGTACCGCGGGAAGTAGTTGACGCCGATGCTCTCGGCGAAGACCGGCTGTGTCCACAGCAGAAAGAGGGTCTCTTCGAGGACCGTGGCCTCCGGCAGGCGCCTCGAGTACGGTGTGATGCGGCGGAAGGCACTTTTGAACCGCGGCTCGAAATAGGACAGGCCGGCGGGGATGACCCATTCCGCCTTGTTGACGATGCCGACAAAACCCGAGCCCTTTCGCCCCTCGCGGGCGATGACCTCGCCATCGGCGTCACGCTGATGCACCACGTCCCACTTGGCACGGTGGTAGAAGCGCAGACCATTGCCGAAACGGCTGTCCAGGTCGGCGTACAGCGTCGCTTTCCAGGTGTTGAGTGCAGCCAGCGGATCACGCACGTCCTGCATCCGGCCGGGTGCGTCCCGTGGTTGCGTCCACAGGATCAGATCATCGGCTATATCATCCTCGACCAGCGTCCCGGAAAGGAACAGGCGGGGTCGATGGCGGGGAGAATCGGCCGCCCACTGCAGAGTCGAGTACCAGGACTGTGTCTTTCCGTCCCCGGCGAGAAGCCACATGTTCTGCCGGCCCGCCGTCCATTCGGCGTCGGCGCCTAGCTCGACGGTGGCGTAACTGTTGTAGCCTCGGTGGTCGGCCTTGTACGGATAGTCGGGCAGGTCGTCGTTCTCGAAGCGGTCGATGACGCCGTTGTGATTCAGGTCGTAGCCGAAGAGGAATTCGGGTCGATCGGAGGCGTACCGCAGGAAGGGCTCCTCGTAGTCCGGCGTGAGATTCCGGTTCTGATTGTGGTCGTTGACGAAGTCCCGGTTTTCATCGAAGCCGGGCCAGACGGTGTTGTCAGAGCGGTGAAAAGGTCGCTGCCACTCGGGAGTGGCATCGTAGTCATCATCATCGTCGACGAACTCGAACACCTGAGGGATGGGATTCTTGAAGGCCATGCGCCCCCGGGAGTCGGTCAACCAATAGTTCGTCGTGTAGTCATCATCGATAGAGAAGAACTCGCCGTAGAGGATCAGCGGCTGCCATTGCCACAGGGCCTGGCCGTAACCGGCGATGGCCCGATCCGTCACCTCGTGATGGCGCTCCACGGCCGGGTTTGGATACTGCCGGAAACGGCGATTCACCGCCAGCTCTCCCTGCGTCGAGAGCTGTTCTGTAACAAAGCTGGCATCCAGACCGAGGATGTCGGTACCCGTGGGCAGGCCGTAGTCGACGCTGACGATGCGGCTGTTGCTGTTGTCCTGGACATTGCGTGGCGAACGTGCCACTGGCAGGTAGACGATCTCCGGGTTGAAGTCCTCACTGTCGGTCTGGAGATTCGAGGCGACCTCGACGCGGTAGTCATTGGCCACCGACACATCGACCCGCACCTGCGTGATCGCTCCCGTCCGCAGGCTGTCATCGAGGCCCTGCAGATCGTACTGGAGGACGATGCCATCCTCATTCTGGGCGACGAGACGGCCTGCCTCGGCGCGGCCCCCGGTGACGGTCGGCGCGAAGCCGATATCTTCACCGCGGATTTCCCGGCCCACCGTGTCGACGAGAACGATGTCGAAACCGGCGAGTTTCACACCTTCGGCCCCCTTGCCTGGTGAATCATCAC
This sequence comes from Gemmatimonadaceae bacterium, assembly GCA_002726335.1. The sequence goes on along the minus strand of PBSR01000139.1, from coordinate 25,652 downwards.
GTACACGGACCCAGATGGTCTCCAGGGGCGTGTTGTGACTTGCCGTCAGCGTCCCGTGCAGCGGATTGCCATCATCAAACTCGATCTGCGTCAGGACATTGTGGGCGTTGACGTAGGTCGCCCCGAAGGTCGCGCCTGGCAGTGGCTCCACCTCTACGTGTCCTGCGAGCATGGTTGTTGAGTTCGTGCGTTCGAAGTCATCCGGGTCGCTGGGCCTGGACATCAGGAGCGACGCGGAGGCCCGAGAGGCGGCGTAGTCGAGACGGATACCGTCGAAGCGCGGCTTGTAAAGCGTCAACGGGGTGAAGTGCGAGTAGATCGCATCGCCGATCGTCAGCCGGTACGAAGAGCCGCCACTGACGTCTCCGGCGATGACGAGGGCGCCGAAGAAGCCGTCATAGGAGGAGAATCCCGAACTGCCCGGCGAACCGCTGACGGCGTTGAATCGACGTCGCTTGTCGATGAAACTGCCGCGCGGCGTCGGTTGCTCCTGATTCCAGCTGTACACGTGCCAGTTGCGGCCCAGGCTGTTGCCGAAGGCATCGTAGACGAGCGGACCCTCCAGACGGGCGTTGACGTACCGCTGATAGGGCAGGCGACTGTAGTCTTCGCCTTGACCATACCATTGTGTCATCCAGGTTTCCGGCAGATGCTGCACGCCCCGGACCTTGCGCACCCTGGGGGCCACGTTGTCGATCTCGAATCCGGGAACCATGCCGATGGAGCGGACCGCCTGCAGGCCCCGGTCGTAGGTCGCCTGGGCGTCGATCGACTCGGTGATCAACCCCGACAGGACGACGGCGACGACGACGATTCTGGCGTCGCGCAGCATCAGTACACCAGCCCAACGACCCGGGATCGCGAGATCGTCCCCGTCGTACCGTCGGCAGCAAAGGCGGCGCGTACGACATAGGTACCGGGCGGCAGCAGTCTGCCCGACTGGTCGCGGCCATCCCAGAGGAAGGTGTGATCTCCCGAGGGATGTGCCTGCACCCGAGTCAGATCACGTACCCGTCGGCCGGAAAGGTCGAACATCTCGACGATGAGCAACTTCTCACCTTCGACGTGAAACACCGACAGATCGATGGTGAGTTCCTCGTTGATACCGTCGCCGTTCGGTGTGATCACCCTCGGCGTGGTCGACAATCGATCGAGGAGGGGTACGCCCGCCAGGTCCGACACCACGGACAGGCTGCCGCCGGAGACAGCGTCGGTGGCATCACCTTCACTGACGGCCTGCATGACACCAGGGATCCCCTCTCTGGCGAGTCCGAGACGAAACGTGGTGCTCTGCAGAAACACGCGGGTACGGAAGGTGATGGCGTAGAGTCCACCTCCGGTAGCCGATTCGATGGGCTCGGGAAAGCTCAGATCGAAACCACCCTCAGCGAGGGTCAACTCGATCCTGCGGATGCCCTCTTCGTCATCCCACAGCACGGGTGCGAAGCCCAGGTCAACACTTGTGTTCGACCCGCGCACGATCCGTACCGGTTCCATCGGTGCCGACGACGACGAGCGCAGTTGCACCGAGTCAAACCCCGGGTTGCCGCCGATGAACTGCGGCCGGAAGTAGAGGGTGAACTCCTGGATGATACCGGGCTCGACGCCGAAGGATGGATGCACCTCGGCGAGGACCTTGTCGACGAGGGGCGGCCGGAAGCGCAGCTGCAACGACGAGATCTCCGGAGCCCGCAGGGGTTCGTCGGAGATGAGTCGCACACGAACCAGCGCATTGCGGCTTGGTGTCGGCGAGCGGAAGGCCTCACCGGGCGTGACGTACGGTTCGCTCCAATTGCTCCAGTCGGACCCTGGTACTTCCTCGATGACCGGTTCGGTACGGACACTCTCCGGAATGCGTTCCCAGAGATTCTTGGAGATCTCGCGACCGGTGATGGCGAAGTAGTGGGGAATCTGGACAATCTCGTCCCCTGCCCGTGTTGTGATCTCGACGCGGGTACCGGAGAGGGCTTCCCCGTCCCAGTCGACGGCCGTCATCATCCGCTGCTGGCCGAGACGGATAAACGGCGAGGTCATCTCCACGTCGGAGACGAAACCCTCCCCGTAGGCCTGGATCTCGGACAGGTTGCCCTCTTCCTGCTCGACACCGGAGAACTCCAGACGGCGCACTTCAATGAAGCGAACCTTCTGCGTGGGGAAGGCCTCCTCCACATGCTGGTGCTCCGACCGGTTGCGCCTCTCGGGGAACGTCGTCCAGACGAGATCGCCGCTGGGATCCAGAGCGCCATCGGAGATACGCACCTGGTACACCTGGGGAGGGGACTGCGGCGCCAGCAGCTTGAGCCGGTTCAGCCAGTAGCGGGCCCGCAGGTCGATACGGACCTGATTGCGGTCACGAAGCTCGTCGTACGACCGCATGGGAAACCAGGAGCTGAACAACCCATCGGTGAAGGTCTGAAAAAGGAAGAAGTCGAAGCCGCCGGCGTCGGCATCGCGCACGATGTCGCGCTGGGTCACACCCACGACGTTCTCGCCGAGGGCGATGACCTTTACCTCGGCCAGACGGGGTCGTTCGTGACGGTACCGCCGAATGGGGCCGCGCAGGTCGACGGGCAGTCCCTCCCAGACGTCCTGGGACACATGCAGCTCTCTGCCGCTTGCCGTGGTCCGGAAGTAGTCGACAGCGCCTCGCTCCGGCTCGGGCAGCGAGTCGTACTGGGCCGTCGTGATCTCCTCTGCCCGTGGCCCGTCTGTATCGAGAACATCGAGGCGGACGAACTGAGCGATCTCGCCTTCGATACCGTCGGCCACCGGCCGTTGCGGCACGATGTCGAAGCTGAAGGTGCGCTGGTCCTTGTTCGGCCGATTCACCAGGCCGACACGGAAGAAGGTCTTCTCGTTGTCGAAGTTCGGCAGCCCGTCCGAGATCAGTACTCGGAACCGGAGGAAGGGATCGCCCACCACTTCATCGACGAACCGCAGTTCGATACGGGAGATGATGAGTGCCCGACCGAGATCGATTTCGGCAAACCAATCGTCGAGGCTGACATCCCGGTCTGGCTCCCAGAAGGTCGTCGAATCACCGTCGATCAGATAGAGAGCCGAGTCCCGGTTCGTCCCGGCGGCACTGATGCCGCCCTGGGTGACGATCTCCTGATCCTGCAGCAGCGAGTAGCTGAACTCGGTGGCGTTTGTCGCCGCGTTGAACTGATCCACCAGTCGGCGCGGGCGGACGGAACCGCTGGCATCGATGACGCGCACACCGGGCTGCGCCTCCCAGGCCTCCCAGTGGGAAGCTGCGTTGACCAGAACTCTGGTGCCGAGAAGCCGGTAGCCGTCTGCCGGCTGCGCCGCTGCGGGACCGGCGGCGAACCAGATCAGCAGGGCGATGGACCAGCAGAACGCGCTTGCTGTATTCCTGTGACAACGTGGGGTCACGGGGAGCCGGTCCTGGCTCTTGTCGGCACTCGCGTCATGAAAGTAAGACGCGCCACCGCCAGGAAGGGTAGCCGGATGGCAGAAGGTCCCCGACGACGATGAACTGCTGGATCTCCGATGATCATGATAGCGCTGTCATTTGTTTTTTTGCTCGAACGGAGTCCTCGATCGCCTGGTCAGCATCCTGGGTTCGGGGCTCGGTAGCAGGCGATAATCGCCCTCGAAGGAGGGATCAGGACAGCCTAATAAAATGAACGCGGGCGAGATGTCCGTCAATATCGCAGATCTCGCCGACCGTGTTTCAGCCTGCCGACCAGGCCTCCCGTGGCGGGAGGCTGCGCGGCGACGACGATGGGTCAGGGTACAGGGGCGTCTCGCAGAATCTCGAGTACGGTCTGGTGCCCCTGCCTGCGGGCCAGATCCAGGGCCGTAAACCCGTCACTGTCCACGGCGTCCCGGTTGGCTCCGGCGGCCAGCAGCAATTCTACTACGAGCCGATGCCCCGCACCGGCCGCCACCGCCAGTGGCGTGCGCTGCTCGACGTCGGCAACGTTGGGGTCGGCCCCGGCGCTGAGCAGATGCTCCGTCGCCTGCACAGCTCCCCAGCGAGCGCGCTCCAACAGTGGGGACCGGCCCGCGTCGTCGACGGCATTGACGGCGGCGCCGGTGCCCAGCAGAGCATCGATCAGAGCCACCGACCTGGCCTCGTGCAGCGGCGTACGGCCCTTGGCGTCGGCCCTGGAAGGGTTGGCGCCGGCAGCGAGGAGAGCCTCTGCTGACACCACGGCATCGGCTTGGACAGCCCGCATCAGTACCGTCAGACCGGCACTGTCTGCAACTTCTGGGTCCGCGCTAGCGGCCAGCAGTTCGGCGACGACGGCAGCATGAGGGGCGGCAAGCCACAGGGCGGATTCTCCTTGTCCATTGCGCGACTTGACGGCCGAACCAGCCTCGAGCAGTACTGCCACCACGCCATCGTGACCGTGGCGGGCCGCCAGGGTCAACGCCGACTCGCCTGCGGTCGACTGATCGTCTGTCGGCGAGCCGACAGCCAGCAGTTGTTCGACGACTTCGGCATACCCGCGCCAGGCGGCGATCATCAGTGGCGTCATACCGCTGTCGTCCTCGACACCCAGTTCTGGACCTGCACGCAGGATCTCGCGCAAGACCTCGCTGTTGTCGACAGCCTTGTGCAGAGCTCTTTCACCCCGCACATCCGCAGCGTTCGGATCGGCGCCGGCAGCCAGCAGTCGACGGGCCGTCCCGGCGTACCCGCGTTCGGCGGCGATCAACAGCGGCGTGAATCCGAGCTTGTCCCGTCTGTCCACCGTGGCACCGGCCTCGAGCAGCAGCGAAGCGATATCGGCGCGATCCCTCACCCGATGCAGAGCAGATCGCCCGAGGGTATCGACGGCGTCGACCTCGGCGCCGGCGCGCAGCAGCACGTCGACGGCTTCCGCGTATCCGGCGTTCGTCTTGTCCATCAGTGGAATCTGCTTCTCGCCGTCACGGACATCGATCGCTGCCCCGACGCGGATCAGATGCGCCATGACGGTCGTGTCATTCCTTATGGACCTGAACAGGAGGAACACGTCCGGGGCGCCGATCTTGTCGTGTATCACAGCCCCCTTGTCGAGGAGCAGACGGACCACGTTGCCGCGGTCTTTCCTGCCCGCCAGCGTCAGCGGTGAGACGTTGTCTCGGGCCCTGTGATTGACGTCGGCTCCGGACTCGATCAACAGCCGGGCGATATCGAGACGACCCCACTCGGCGGCACGCATCAGAGCGGTATACTCGGAGGGTTCGGCCGTGTCGGCGGCAAGACCGCTGGCCAGCCCCGACCGGATCACGTCGATCTTGCCTTGTTTCGCCGCGGTGATGAATTCGGTATCGGCACCGGTACAGCCGGTGAGGCACACCACCCACAGGCCGAGAACTCCGGCAGACACCAACCGACGAGTGTGGTTCCAGTCAGAAGACAATGCTGGACACAGCTTTCGAAATGAGGGCCACGGAGATGGAGGTCATGCCCACCAGACCCATGCCGCAGGAATACCCCGCCAGCAAGATGGGGGTGTAGGCTCGCCAGCGGTCTTCGCCGAAACGACGCTGGAAGTAGTACCGCCCCAGCAGCGCCCCGGCGAAGTTGAGGATGACGAAGTGGGGCCAGTAGCCGATGCCGCCGACGAAGCCGTAGAACAGGGCCAGGGGCGCCTTGAAGAGCGCCAGTCCGGCCAGCACGACGGCACTGCCGAGGAAGCCGGCACCGATGTAGTCCCAGCGGATGATCTGCGCCACCAGAGCGTTGCCCGCGGCTTCGGGCAGTGTCGACTTGGCCCAGAAGGCCTGCATCGTGGCATGGAAGGGCCAGAATTTCTGTACGAAGGGATAGGCCGACGACGGGATGGGCCCGAGCTTCCAGATGAAGGACCAGAAAACGAAGCTGCAGACGAACATGATGATGATCGTCACCGCGGCAAGCTTCACGATACTGCCGAATTTCGTCTTTGTCAGCTCCAGCTGTTTGAAGGCGGCCGCCTCGAAGCCCCATTGAAAGATCGGGATCGGGGCGAACCAGACGCCGGCGCCCTGATATCCGGACAGGTAGAAGGAACCTTCACGCAGGTAGGGAAAGGACACGCCCTGAGGAGAACCGGTCAGGCCGATCATGCGGGCCCCGATGTAGGAATAGATCGGTGTCCAGATGAAACCGAAGGCAGCCGTGATCCACCAGGGAAATTCGGGGACGAGAACCGCCACCAGGACAACGAACCCGGTCGTGCTCAAGCCCCAGATGCCGAGGGCCAGCGGAATAGGAATGTCTCCCCTGTCCTTGGGGACCTCCCGCGGATCCTTTTCTCGTCGCTGCCCGCGCAGTCCGTACAGGGTCTTGCCCACCATCCAGAATCCCATGACGGCCACCAGGACCGCCGAGCCGATGGTGAAGCTGAGCCAGAAGTCGAAGCTGTTGCCGATCTGCGTCGGGATCGCTGACATGCCCGGCTCCCATGTATGCAGAATGCCGGCAAAGTGCATGATCGGGTTGAGCACGAGATTCACCAGCATGGACGCGGCAAAGGTGCCGACGACGATCCAGAAGGGCAGCACGAAACCGATCATCAGGTGAAACAGGTCCGTGCCCACACCCATGATACCGGCTGGGATCAGCTCCTTCATCGATACGGTCAGATCGATGAAGGGGATGGGCAGCAACTCCACTGTTTCGGTCAGAAAGATCCCCGACAGGGTCGGGATCACGACATAGAGGATCCCCCAGACAATACCGATAAAGGCCCCAACACTGAACACCTCCCAGCGCCAGCCTTCCCGCTGCTGTGAACTCTCGGACAGCGCCGTGGCTCCCCCTGCCTGCACGGCGGCCAGCGGATAGGGCAGTCGTTCGATGTCGTTGGTGATACGGAACAGCACGTACCCCAGTGCCAGGCCGTTGATCTTCTGCATGACGATGACACACAGCAACAGCGCGATCGGCTTGATCCAGTCCGGGTGCCAGAAGCTGCGGTTCTCCAGGGCGGGTGAACCGCGGGGTGGGACCAGCCAGGTCGGGATGTACTGATGCAGGCCGTCGGCCTGGGGTGATTGAATCAGGTACTGGTCCCAGATCAGACCGCCGAAGGGTCCGCCGAAGAACTCGGCCCCTGTACCGAGCTTTCCTCCCATCGTCACCAGGCCGCCAGCGACCCAGTAGAGGATGATGACCTGTTGGGGCCGCATCTGCACGAAGGACCGCTTGGCGATCTCGATGAACAGGATCATCGTCACCCACTCGGCCCCGCCGGCCATCGACTGTCCGGTGACGAGTCCGAGATAGATCGCACCCGGCATCATGACGAGACCCACGAACAACGCGGCGTAGACCGTCTTCATGTCGAAGCCGGGCTGGAACGTCAGGTCTTCCGGGATCAGACCCAGGCTCTCGCGCGACGGGTTGTCAGTTGCCATAGAGCGGATGCCCCTGTCCCGGGAACCAGATGACATCGACGACGAAAGAGATACCGATGGCCGTGAAATAGCCGAGGATCAAGCCGATGAAGAAAGGCTGGGCACTGCGATAGAGCCGGATGCCACCAGCACGCATGATGACCCATTTTGAGAACCAGCTGACGAACACGGAGAACACGATGATCGTCACCGGGTAGGAGGCGATGCCTACCGGGAGTCCGATGGGGTGCAGCGGCCACCAGGCGAAACGATAGCGCATGAAGGTCAGGGCGCTCATCAGTACGGCGCCGAGGCCCATGTGCCCGAGACGCTGGTAGTCGGGCCCGAACGTGGCCTTCTTGCGCAGGATCTCGACGTAGGGCACCTGCGACCCGTCGCCGAAGATCCAGCCACCGTAGTTGTAGGCCCCGTAGCTGTAGCCCATGTAGAGGGTGAAGGCCATCGACACGACCACGGCGATGAGGGCGGTACCCATGATGTAGAGGGTGAGCGGACGCCGGGGAATGCGCATCAGGTCAGAGATCTTGCTGCTGTTGGCCGACGCCGCCATGAAGAAGCCCTTCAGTTCGTGGTGCCAGCCGTAGTGCAGGCCCATGGCCACGTGGCTCTCCACCGCCATGTTCGGACCCCCGAGGGCATAGCCGACAAACGTCTGGCCCACCAGAGGTCCGCGGCAGAACAACAGACCCCCCTCCATCACCACCCTCGTGATTCCAGTGTACAGGATGACCGTCGCCACGAGGAACAACACAACGGCGAGAGGTGAGATCCCCGAGCGCCACATCCACAGACAGATGTACAGCGCCGACAACACCCCGCCGACGACGATGGTTCGATAGGACATCATCTCCCGGGAGTCATCGACGTCCGGATCATTGTGCCAGGCCTTGCGCCAGATGGCGTGCAGATGACCGCGGGCCATCCAGAACATGCTGATCACCATCACCGTGAGGGCGCCGAACCCCTGCCAGCCGATCCCCGGGTGTCCGAAGGTGTAGGTGTCACGCCCGGCGATGGCGTAGCCGAAACGGTTGAACAGTCCCTCCTGAATCATCGTCAACAGCGTGAAGAACCAGATGCTGAAGCTGACGTCGAGATGGACGAAGTAGGTGAAGCCGACGATGGCGAAGTTGATGTTGGTGTTGATTGCCGGAAAGGCGGGCCCCAGGCGCACGGCGCCGCCGAGATCGGTGGGAATCTGCGGAATCACCGGCGTGAAGTAGGTGATCACGTTCCACATGACGATGAAGAAGGGCACGCCCATGCCGATCCAGAAGGTGCGCTTGCGCACAAAGGCCGGCCACGGAGAATCCGCGGGTGTGTCGATCAACTGCCGGGGCAGCTCCATCAGCGGGAACGGCAGACGTTCGTACTCCACCCATTGGCGACGCAACGCGGCAACCAGACAATGGCAGAGAAAGAAGACGGCCATCACCAGACTGATCCACCAGAAGAGCGGTACCGCCCAGGCCTCCCAGGGGATCGGCTCCCCCGCCGGCTTGCCGTTATAGAACCAGCGCAGGGCGGTCATATCTTGCGGCACAAGCCATTTCTGTATGTAATCCACGACCTTCGTCTGCCAGCCATTCTCGGCGGAGGCAAAGAACTGAGGTGCAGCAATAACGGCGATGAGGTACGTGGATGTGCCCCATGTCGGAATCGAGGCCCCGACGAGGGCCATCACGAAGATCAGGCTGAGTTCGGTACGCGACAGTCCGCGAATATGGGCCAGGCTGACGATGGTGGCATTGACGAAGACCAGCGCCGTGAACAGGAAGACGACGGATAGGGGCAGATAGGAGATCGCCCACTGCGATGAGTGAATGATGTACATCGCGTACGGGGCGCCAATGTTGATCGTCAGCACCATGGCCAGACCCAGGATCAGGGCGCGCCACGGTATGCGGTAACCGCCTGGACCCCAAGGGGGAGGTCCGTCGTCGATTCCGGGTGTGTGCCGGGGTTCCGTCATGCGCTCTCCAGCTCCAGGGCCTCTCCCGAGAGCACGGCATGGGAGCGCTCGCGATACTCGGCACGCAGACTCTCCGGCAAGGTGCGCCACACCAGGAAGCGCTTGCGCAGAACCGTCAGGAAATTGCGGTTCATCCGCACCCAGGATGCCACGTCGCCGCTGACACGCTGCAGATCCATCTCGATGCGATAGATGTTGTGTTCACCGGTGGACAGAGCTCGCAGGTGGACGACCTGACTGATCCCGAGATCATACGGCGCCAACCACGCGGTCATTCTCAGATCGTAGACGGGATCTCCATCAGAGCCATCGATCTCCACCTGTACATCGCGGGCGATGAAGTCGCCGATGGAGCCCTCGCCATAGGCGTCGAAGACGACCTTCAGGTAGGCGTAGATCGCCGGCACCTCGGCGCCTGCCACGGTGAAGGGAAAATCGAAGCGCCAGCTGTCGCCGTCGGGATCGGGGAACTGCCATTGTCGGGTCACGTCGGGCACCGCCAGATCCGCGGCCATACGTGCAGGGTACAGGGTCGACAGATAGACGGTGACGATGACCACCATCGTCGACCACACGGCTGACAGAGAGGAGTAGTTCAGCGTCACGCCGGCGATGTCAAAGGTCAACATCCCCAGGTACGAAAGCTGGCCCAGGAGATACCCGGCAACTCCGCCGAACGTCGCAAAGACGGTGGACTCGGCCAGGAACAGCATGGAGATATGGCTCGGTGCCAGTCCGACGACGGAGTAGACCCCGATCTCGCGGGAGCGCTCGTAGACGGATCCCATCATCGTGTTGAGAACGATGAGAGCGGCGATCAGCACGGGAACGAACAGTTGCCCGGCGCCACTGACGCTGGTAGAGCCGATCGAGCTGTAGGCCACGACGCGGTCGACATCGGAGACGAAGATCGTCAGCGCCACACGGGACATGAAATCCTCGATACTCGTTTGCACCGACTCGAGATCCTCAAACTCCGTCAGGGCAATCGAGTACAACCTGCCACCCATCTCCATCACCCGTTCATACGGCAGGAAGAGTGTCTGCCCGGGTTCCAGGTGGTTGAAGCTCTCGATGGCGGTCGCCGCGGAGGATCTTGGATCCTGATTGCGCTGTGAGGAGAGTTTGCTGGCGTCGGTCACGGTATCCACCGGCGTCAGTATCTCGCCATCGAGATCGACCAGCGAGCGCAGCGCCTCTGAATCAAGGATACCGATGACGGTGTAATCCCGGCCGTAGAGTCGCAGTTGCGACCGCCCGAGATCCTGGTCGGTAACCCCGAGAACAGTGGCCAGAATGTCGGGCAGGATGATGACATCCGTCTCGCCCGTCTGGAAGAACCGGCCCGCCGTGAGAAATCTGTCGATGCCGGAAACGCGGGGCTCCTCGGCTGCCAGGCCCACCAGACCGTGGGCGAAGGCGGATCGGCCGCTGTCGAGAGCTTCGAATTCGATGAATGCGCGCTCCGCCTGCACCTGCGACAGCTGCCAGGAACGGGGTACGACGAGAGCCTCGTCGCCAAAGGCGGACTCGACGAACCGCAGGGAGGAGGGCTGCATCGGCGACCACGCCCGGTCGCGAACGAGTGCTCCCTCGTAGACCGGCTCCGTCGCCCGGGGTAGTCGGTAGAAGGAGATGCCGCTCTGCACCGAGGTGAAAGAGGCGACGGAGAACGTCAGCAAGGTCAGCGTCATGGCGTTCAGGCCGGTACGCAGACGCCGCTTGCGCAGGTTGGAGATACCCAGAATAATCGCGGCGAAACTGGCGGACATGCGGCCCACATCGGTCTCGTGGATACCGGATGCCGCCCCACGACGACGCTGGACCAATTCCATGAAACGACTGACGACGATGACGACGACAAGGCCGCCGAGAGCGAGGATGACGAAAGCCAGGAAAATGATGTAGGGAGAACCGGACAGCTTGAAAGCGGGATGAACCCAGCGCAGCAGAAGGAAGACCCCGATGAAGATGCCGACGAAGCCGAAGATCTGGTTGCGGACCTCGGAGGCGGCGAAGAAGAACCGCTCACAGAAGAAGGCGAAGGGAAGCAACAGGGCGAAGTAGAAGATGACGGCGCGCACGGTATCGTTGGCGGTGGAGCGTACGTCGGGATAGATCCGGGCCTCGAGCCCGAGGGCCTCGCGCACATGGGTGAAGTACCCGGTATAGTCGTGGTTCTCCAGACGCGCCTGAGCCAGGGTCAACGCCTCGTGTGCCTGCTGATGTAAAAACTCGAGTCCTTCGAGCACGATCCCGTAGCGGGCAAGCTGCTTCATGCGAGCGTCGTCGACGATCCACATGTCGCGGGCCGCCTGCAGCGACGGACGGAAAATCATCCCGTGATCGACGGGAAACCCGCGCCCCTGAGCCTGCTGCACCGTCTCCAGCTCGACTTGCCCCGGATCCAGGGGGGTCTCGTAGAAAGCTGGATCTGCGTTCGTCAGCATGAAGCGAATGGAGGACAGCGCCGCGCCCTGGCCGAACATCCCGGGTCCGGCGAGGATCTTCACCGGTTTGCCCGGCTCGCCGAAGACGACGCCGGCCTGCACGACCTGCTCGGCGTTGACACTCTGGTTGTCGATGTAGGACCAGCTGTAGGAACGCGGCGGCGCATCGTTTCCACCCAGCACCTGGATCCGGTCGAGGGCGCTCAGGTAGCGCGGATCGACGACCTCCAGAAAGCTGAGAGCTTCGCACGGAAAAACCACCTCGAGCATCTTGTTTTCCCACCAACCGTAACCGGCGTCGATGGGATAGGTCCCGTTGCCCTCCTCTCCCATGTCGGGGGCGGACACGATGCGCCCGTCCCGGTCCAGTTGGAAGGCCTGGATGCGGTTGGTGAAACGGTTGCGGACGATGTCGAATCGAAACCAGCCGGGATCCTCGACACTCTCCGTCGTCGGATCGTCTACCGTGTCCAGTGGACGTGTCCGTGTGGTGATCAGCGTGCGCACACCGCCCACCGAGTTGGGTCCAGGCTGCACGTAGGTGACCAGGCCCTGCGGCACGGGCTTCTTCGGCACGGCGAAGTTCACATCCCGGTCGAACCAGTAGACATGGCCCTCGAGACTGTGTCCCTGGTCGCGCAGGATCAGCTTGCTGTCGTTGAAGAATCCGGGATCCCTCGTCGCCTTGAAGAGCAACCCGGTCAGGGTGCGGACCTGCGTCGTCAAGCCGTCGAAGTCGACATACTCCAGCCGGTCCACCGGCGTGTCGACGCGGGCCCTGAGTTGATTGGGTGTGACCATCGTCAGAGCTTCGTGACCGACGAAGATGGCCGCCTCGCTGTCCAGAGCGAGGCGTACTGGCATGTAGTTCTTCCAGGTCCTCTTCAGTGGGGCAATGCCATCCTGATACCTCGACACCTCACCGAAGGTCTGCCGGGTGTACTGCTTGAAGCGACCGGCGTAGTGTGCCATCAGGTTCTTCTGGTAGTCGTCGGTCTGCCAGGTGGAGTTGTAGAACGTACCCATCGTGAAAGGACCGACGGCGGTGCTGTGGCTGGACAGATCGAGACCGAGGAACAGACGGAAAGGCAGACGCTGCGCCGCTGGCATCCTTTCGTCGAAGTGATCGCTGACACGGGCATGGCGATAGAGGAAGTCGTTGACGCCGGCCAGCCCCTGGAAGTGGCCGGGCGTGGCAACGAAGAGAATCGTGTAGCGAGTGCCCTCCTGTTGCAGCAGGCGGGCGAGTTCGAGTTGGGCGGCGATGCCGGTGGCGCTTTCAGCCCCGGGAGCGATGGCCGGCACGACGGAGATGGCGTCGTAGTAAGCATGCAACAGAATGACCTGATCTCCCCAGACCTGCTCCTTCTGCCGCTGTCCCATGGGCATAGCCTCGCCATCGCCGCGCAGCCAGCCGTAGATGCTCTGTGCCTCGGCGTCGATCCAGTCCATGCGCGACGACAGCCGGACTCGGGCAACTCCCTGTGCGGCGGCGGTCTGCAGCGCCCTCGCGGTGAGGTCGTCTACCCAGTACCGCGGGATGTCGACGGGAACCTGGAGAAACTTCTGTGCCGCTTCGGCGCGGGTGACCTGGCCGTCGTCATAGAACACGATAGCGGCCGCGCCCAGCATGCGGGCCCGCAGATACCCCGTTCCCGAGCCGAACCCCAGCAGCACGACGCTGCCCTCGAGGGGACTGCCGTCGAGGTCCTCCAGCCGGCCGCCACCACCATCTATCAGGCGCCCGCTGACGCCTGCTTCGGGCAGCGTTGGTGTGCGTATGTGATTGGGCCAGAGGGCGTGTAGCGGAAACCCGATGGAGGCAGATGCGGCCTCTGCGGAAACCAACTCGATACGGCCGCCGCGGTCGTACGGTACTGGCACCGTAAACCCCTCGACGGTGATGTCCTCGAGGCCGAGTTGGCGATACTGGTTCTCGATGTACTCGGCCGCTCGTTGGGCTCCGGCATATCCGGTGACGCGGGAGGGGCCAGTACTGAGGTACCGGACATGCTCATACAGCCGTTCCCGTGAGACGCCTTCGGCCACGGCAACAGCCTGGGGGTCTGGTGGCGGCGAGGGTGGCTCCGCCACCGGCTCCCAACCGACCCACGTCTCAATCCAACTCGACACCCGTTCCGGCGGAAGGACGGTCACCGTGAGCAGCATGGCTGCGGCGAGAGCGATGGAGGACAGGCGGAGAACAGCCCTGGGCATGCGCATGCTGGTCGCTAGTGCTCTGTTAAGGAGCGACAGGCCTTCGAGCGCGACCTCGTCAGACTCAAGTCTCGTCGGACTCAGGTCTCGCAGCCCCGCGAGGCGAGTGGGTTTCTACGGTGTGGCTTCCGGACGGTGCCCTGTTACTCGGCGTTGGCGATCTGATCTCGCCGGCTGACCTTGATGAGGTCGCGCTCGAACTTATAGGCCAGAGACACCGTTTCCAGCGGCTGGTCGCGATAGTCGTAACGAATACCGACGGCGGGAATCCGAAAGACGATATCCTCCACGTCGTCGTGCATCTTGTCGAAGACGATGTACCCTTCAAACTCCTGTCCGGAGAAGCAGAAGTCGTTGTCCGGGTAGAGCCCCAGTTTGAGCAGCGAGAGACGTTCACGGAAACGCATATATCCCAGACCGTTGTAGGCCAGCGAGAATCGCCGGAAGAACTCCTCGAAATCAAACTGCCCCCACGGGAAGTAGACCCGACCGTTGCTCGCCTCGATTGTCGGCGTCAGAGAATCGAACTTGACCTTGGGATACTCGTAATTCTTGACCGATATCTTGAATACGGAAAACCTTGTGGGCGGCTGGTTGCTTCGAGGGTCCTCCCAGTCGCCATAGGTGAAGACGTTCGTCGGCAGCTCGTCAGAGGGACCATGGCCGTCTTCGGAAAAGGCCGGAAACTGTCGATTGAGTTCCTGGTCGGTTATGGCGCGCACCGAGATCTCCAGACGACCCTGAATCCAGGCGACGGTCCCGTCATCCGAGACCTCCATGCTGGTGCCTTCGCTGTGCCGGATCTGATCCCCGGTGCCGACCGGTCGGAACGCCGTCGGGACGAGAAAGTGCCCGCAACCCGCCGCCATGATGACACCGATGGCCACGACCATCAGGACGCCTCTCCCCGAACCGTACCGTACCTGCATCTGTCTGTCTCCCATTAAGCCCGCGAACATCCGCGAGATCCGCTTCAGTACTCCACTGGGGCGTCGCCGCGTCGTTTCTCGGCGATGTATGCTACGTACGCATCCTCATCTAGGTGTACACGGTCCGCAAACCGTTGACGCAGCCGCTCCAGATACTCGTCAAACCGTTCCGGCTCGCGGGACGCGGATTCGGGGCCAAAACCACTCATCGCCCACAGAGCCTCGATTGTACCACGCTTTACTACCGCATCGCGAAGGGCCGCCAGAGAATCGTCCAGACCAGCTTCTGTGGCCTCCAGGGGCAGCAGCTGAGCGACGACAAAGGCTCGTGTCACGCGAAAACCCAAAGCACCCGTGCTCGCACTCACATTGGCGCCCTCGGTGACATCCTCATTCAGCAGATCGGCTGCACGCTGATACTCACCCAGCGACCAGTCCCCCAGACTGCTCTGCACGAGCCGCATTCGGGAGTCAAGGCGTCCGGTCTCGGCGCGGCCCGCCAGTTTCTGCATGGACGCGGTATCCACTCGCACCTGGTATTTTTCCAGCAGGGATTCGAGGAACTCCATGTTGACCTGAGCCCGTCGCTGACCCTCGAGGACGGCACGGGCGGCTTCGCTACGCTCGGCGAAGGGAAACTCACGGCGGTCGGTGACCTCCATGAGGAAGAAGTGGTCCTTGGACTCGATCAACTCCACCGACCCGATCTCACGCTCGAAAAGCAACCCCATACGGGGATCCCGGGTGGCCAGACTGCTCAGCCAACCCAGATCTCCACGGCTGATGACGGCCTCTGCTGGGATCTCCAGATCCTCCAGGCGGCCAGGATCGGCATTGGCCTGTCGCAGAGCCTTCAGCGCCGTGGCCCGATGGCCGATGACGACGCGACTCACGCGGATTTCTCTTCCGGCTTTTGTGCTGTCGAACCAGGCCTGTACCTGCCCGTCGCTGGGCGTCAGTCGTTCGTGATAGCGCTCCTCGAGCAGAGCTTCTGTCAGGTTGCGTCGATGGCTGGCAGCCGCAGCAGCGCGGACCGTTGCCGACTCGTGCAGGCCCAGCCTGTAGCCTTCCAGCAGCAGCAGTTGCTTGTCGATCAATAACTGCAGTGAGTGACGCCACGCATCGGTGCCGCTCGTGCCGTCCGTCCCGAAGCGCTGCGAAACCCGGTCGAGGTCATCTCCTGTTATCGCGACATCTCCCACAGTGGCCAGGGCGGGGACGATCTTTGCGTCTTCCTTGCCGTCGGCACAGCCCACGAGCAGTAGGCAACAGAGCCCGGAGAAGGCCCAAAGAGTACTGGCTACCCGCCTCAAAATGTCTCTTTCTGTGAACCTAGAGTCCGCGGCGTGTTGCCGGACGTCCACCGAGGCGCTCTTCTTCGACACCTGCAAGCAACTCGATGAACGCTGTCGTATTGCTAACATCAAGGTCTTCAAGGTTGTTGAAGCTGATGTTGTTGATCTGGAAACCGATGTTGGCAATGATGTTGTAACCCAGGTATTGCACCTTGTTGGAGTACTGAGCCGTGAAGACCTTGCCGACAAAGTCGTCGGTGTACTCAGGCGGCAGCGGATCGGGGATCGGTTCGCCGTTGCGGAAGAAGATCGCCTCCACGCCCACCTCGATACGGCTCTTCGTGAGGGTGGGGAATACCGCGCTGAGGGAGATGATCTCGGACAGTTCGTTCTTCTCCAGTTGCGACTTCCGCGGCCGTGTCCGCTTCTCCCACATGCTCTTCCAGCGGGGGGTGATGATGATTCCGTCGCCCACCTCGAAGGGTGAGTCGGCCTTGTTGATGACACCCAGAAACACGCTGTTGTCCAGACCCAGGGCATCGTCGCGCTGACGGAAGTGATCGAACCGTACTTTGTTGCGGAAGGTCAGGTTGCCGCGCTCGAGCGTGTAGCCGAGGAAAGTCTGATTGACCATGGCGTCGCGCGTGATCAACGGATCATCAAAGGGCTGCAGGCCTCCCACCGTCCCTGGCCGTTGCACCCACTGCAGCAGGTTGTCGGAGATGTCATCTTTAACAGACTTGATCATCCAGAACAGTTCCACCGTTCCCGCCGTCGGCGTGTCGCGTTGAGCGGAGAGAATGGCGTACCACATGTCGCTGCGCTGGTCGGCCGATATCAGCCACTCTCGGGAACGACCGACGCTGATATTCAGTCCCGGGTAGGCTTCGGCGCCGCCGTATGCGTTGTAACCCCTGTGGCCGAGTTTATACGGGTAGTCAGCCTGTTCGTCGTTCTCGAAGCGGTCGACCACGGTGTTATTGTTCATGTCGACACCGAAGAGAAAGTCTGGCGGGTCGACATAGTGACGCAGGAACGGTTCGTCGAAGTCCGGAGCGCGGTTCTGGTTCTCGTTGAAGTCGGAGATCAGGTCGTTGTTCTCGTCCAGACCGGGGAAGACTGAGTTGTCGCCGCCCCCGCCGCCGAAGCGGGCCCAGTCGACAGACCGGTCCTGATCATCGTTGTCGTCTATGTACTCGAAGATATTCTGTCGCTCGTTCTCGTAGTCGACGAAGTCATTCTGATCCGGGATATACCCCCGCGTGGCGTAGTCGTGAGCCATGCTGAAGGTCTCACCGTAGGCGAACAGGCGACCTTCACGCTTGGTGGCGTTGAAGAACCAGGCGTCCGCCGTGCGGTCACCTTTCGACAGATTGCTCAGC
The DNA here is from genome assembly GCA_002726335.1 of Gemmatimonadaceae bacterium. The sequence continues at coordinate 8,048 of PBSR01000139.1, read as the reverse complement.
TTGACGACGTTGATGTTGGGATATCGCTGGAACTGGGTATTGCGGGCAAACTCGCCACGCACTTCGAAGCCGAGGACATCCTCGACTTCCATCGTGATGCTGGCGATCTGATTGGCAGACGGCAGGCCGTAGTCGAAAGTGACGACTCGCTGATTGGTATTGTCCTGGACGTTTCCTTTGGCCCGGGTGACGGGCAGGAAGATCGGCTGACCGGAGATGTTGGTCTGCAGATTGGAGGTCACCTCGACGCGGTAGTCGTTGGACAGCACCAGATTGAACTTGACATCGCGAACGACCAGGGCATCGGGGACACTGTAGCGCAGAAGGACCGGGGCCTCTTCGAGAGCCTCAAGGAAGCCCTCCCGCTGGCGGCCACCCTCGATGATGGGGCGGACATTCGTCGGTTCGCCGTCAACGACCATCTCGCCGGAGAAGAACAGGGCACCGGAGCCGTCACCCGGCGAATCGTCCGTGATGCGGATGATGATCTCGGTGACGTTGCCGGAAGACTGGCTGCTGGTCAGCAGGCCAGCGAGGGATGTTTCGGAGAAATTGCTGCGCGCCGAACCGAAATGCGTGTTGACGAGAGTGGCCCCGAGATTGATGAAGTCACCCACCTGGGCGGCGCCCCGCAAGCCGAGAAAATTGGTGTAGTCGCTGCGCTGGTCGCGATCTGACCCCTGCACCACGCGGACCGGTTCACTGGCGCGGGACATCAGAACCGTGCCCTGGTACTTGTCGGAGCGAAAGTCCCACTGGACGCCGTTGAAGCTCGAGCGCGAGAACGTCAGAGGCGTCAGTGTCGTACGAATGTTGTCGCCAATGGTCAAGCTCGTGAAGTACTGGCCCTTGGCGTCGGAAGCGACGACGAGATTGTCAAACCAGTTCGAAAACCGGCCATCCTTGAACACGGTGCTGCCGAAAGCGAGGGGCTGCTCCTGCCGCCATTCATAGATACGCCAACCACGAGTCATCCAGTTGCCGAAGATGTCGTACTGGCCGCGACCCTCGAGATCGGTGCTGACGTACCGCTGGTAGGGGTTCATGGCATAGTTGGTGTACTTGTAGCCACCCCAGTCGTAGATGTAGTACAGATCCTGAGGAACAGTCCACTTCCTCAGAGTCGGGACCAGGGGATCGAAACCCTCGATGCGGACCTGAGACGTGGCACCCCGCTCGCGTCCGGGTGTCGCCGCATCGGCGTCGACGGCGAACAGGACCAAGCCGACGACGAGCGCGGCAGTGCCTAGAGCGAACCTGCGCATGAAACCCTCCCTCAATCTGTAGTGGCCCCGCATCGAAATGCGGGACTCTCTCTCGAACATCATTCCTATCAGTAGGCGACGGCGACGGTGCGCAATATGGCATCACCACCAGAGTCGCTGTCCACCGCCAGGCGGAGGACATACAGTCCAGGGGGCAGTTGTGTGCCTCCCTGGTCACAGCCGGCCCCGCCGCAACCGTCCCAGAAGACGGTGTTCGGCCCGGTCAGGTCGAGTGAACTGTAGAGCCCTCGAACCGGCTGCCCTGCAAGGTTGTAGATGACGACCTCAACATCGACTGCGCTCGTCGCCTTGAGCAGTGTGTAGTCCAGGGCCAACAGATCGTTCACGCCGTCGTTGTTGGGTGTGACGACGTTCGATGAGAATTCGACGTTGGCCAGCAGCTTGTCAACGATCTGGCCGCTGACAATCAGCGTATTGCTGTCGACCGCTTCGTCCGCGTCGCCAGCGATCGTGCGCTGCGGATAGGCGTCCGATTGCGAATCCCCCACCGTGCCTCGGAAAGCGGTTCCGGCTACGGTGACCAGGCTGGTGAAGCGCACCACGACACGTTGCCCGTCGCTGTCGACGCGATCCTGAGGAAACGTGACGCTCAGCTGATTGCCGAGGACGGATGGCTCGAAGGGGACGGAGGCGCCATCCACAATGACCTCTGAGGCCGTGGCCTCGAAGGGCGTGGTGATGGTAACGGTGTCAAAGCCGCGCTCGCCGCCGCCGAAGACCGAACGAAGATGGTATTCGAAGACATTGCTCTCGCCGAGGGTGGCGCTGGCGGGTGTAATCTCTGCCACCACCGAGTCGGCCAGGGCCGGCACCGTGTAGTTGATGACCACCGAGTCGACCACGGCCTTGTCGGTCAGACCGTTCGAAATGAATCTCATGTCGAACTGCATGTAGCGCCGGTTGTCGGGCGAACTCAGGGGACCGACGTCCTCGTCATAGGCCGGACTCCAGGCGCTCCAGTCGCGATCATTGACGCGCACGACGCCGGCGTAGGAGGGGTCCAGACTGCGGTCGAAGTCGTCACGGGACACCTCATCGAACTGGCCCGGGATCCCTGTCTGCTCGAAATAGAGTGAATCATCCGGCACCGTACCCGTCCGGGTGCTGAAATTGAACTTTGCGGCGGGGTCGACGGACGCGAAGATCTCCACGGGGCCGAAGTTGGCGGCGCTGCCCAGGTCGAAGACCTCGGAGGTGTACTGGGCGAAGGGCGTGACGCCGATGCCGAAGACCTGCAGGTCTCCCATCTGGAAGGAACGCTCGCCGGTGCTGCGCAGCTTCATGAAACGAACAGGCTGCGCCCGAATACGGACGTCCAGCTCAAGTTCGCCATGGGACCTGTCCTGGGCCACAAGGGAGAACAGCGGCTGTGGCCCCTGCGAGTCACTGGGGTCGTCGACGAAGTTCAGACTGTCTCCGTCGTTGACGTAGAGTTCATAACCGCGTATCGAACGGTCATCGCGGTTGACTACTCCCCGTTCCAGCAGGATGCGCTGCAGGAAGAACACCGCCCCCAGGTCGACGGTCAGTTCGGCGCCGTTGGTGTTGGTGTAGACACGCCAGCCGGTGGTGTACTCGCCATCGATCAACTCGCCGAGGATCTCGTTGGAACGCGCCGCTGCCGCCGTCACCGATGTCTGCGCACTGCCGCCGAGCTCGACGACGCGGGGCAGCAGGTTTTCCGTCGTATCCGCCTGCAGGGGGGCCAAGGTTCCTGTACTGAGAGCGTCGAGGGCATTAAAAATCAGGGCCGTTTCCTCCCACTCCTCCGCACTCGTCCCCAGAACGAGTCGTTCCGCTGCGTCCACGGGGTGGACGACGGCGAGGCTGATCAACAGCACGAGGTAGCGACTTTTCATAATCAGATCGATCACCTAGTAGGCCACCGAAATCAGACGCTGCGCCGTCTGGCTTCGTGAGTCACCGTCGATTTCGAGACGCATCAGATAGGAGCCAGGTGGCACGAGGTTGCCCTGGCTGTCTCGACCGTCCCATGCCAGATTGTAGTGCTGGGCAAGACCGGCTTCGACGCCGAGATCCCGGACCTGACGGCCGGCCAGGTCATACACCTCGACTCGCAGGGGCCGTGGTGTCTGCAGTTTCAGGGCGTCGAAATCTATGCGGATCTCATCCCCTACGCCATCGCCGTTTGGTGTCACGACCGCCGCACTCAGCACCAGATTGGCCACCAGGTCATTGTTCACAGGCAAGGCGACAGAGACGGTCTCGCTGTCGATCAGGTCGGTGGCGTCTCCGGGATCCACGAGCTGGCGCACCTCCGCCAGCCGACTGTTGCCGAGAAACAGGTCGAAACGGGTCTGATTCTGATAGAGCGTCGAGCGAAATGTCAGGGCCACCAGATTCGATGTGCGGACCTCCGAGGACAGGGCCACGGAGAAACCATCCTCGGTGGTCTCGACCTCGGACTGGGCCACTTCGTCGCCGATCGTCAGGCCGACGAACTCCACCGGTACCGAGGCGCTGATCGTCAGGCGATCATACCCCTCTGACTCGCCTCCGAAGACAGGCCGCATGAAGTAGGTGAACTCCTCCTCCTGGCCGGGCGTGGCCTGGCGAGGATACACCTCTCCCTGGGTCCTGAGAGCGATGGGAGATTCAACATTCAGATGCAGTGCCGAGATGGCCGGCGTCACGTCCGGGTCTTCAGACAACAGCAGCACCTCGATCTGGCCATACTGTCGTGGAGACGGGGACCTGAACAGATCGCCAGAGGCGTTGTACGGTGCACTCCAGACACTCCAGTCGGAGCCGATGGACTGCAGCACCCGCTTCTCGCCGCGCAAGGTCGAAGGCGTCTTGTCATACCTTCGCTTGGTGATCTGCTTGCCACCCTTGTCGAAGTAGAGGATCTCTTCGGCCAGATCGTTTCCTGAACGCGTGCGAATCTGCAGGCGGGTGCCCGGCGGTGTCTGCGCCTCCCAGTCGATGGAGGTGACGGCACGAAGTCCGCCGAAGTCAACGATGGGCGACTCAATCCTCACTTCTGCAGGATATCCTTGGCCAAACATCTGGTATTCGCCAATCAGCCCAAAAAACTGAAAATTCGAGTGCGTCCCCCCTGCCGGGCCACCGTCCGTCGATGGATAGAGGTGCCGGATATAGCGCACCTTCTCCCGGGCAAAGACATGCTCGAAGTTTCGTTTCTCCGTCGCGTTTGCAGGATCGTGGGCAAGCTCGGCGATGGGCTTCCACAGCAAGGTGCCGTCGGGTGCGATCGAGCCATCGGAGGCGAAGATCGTATACCAGAAGAAATTCCCCGACCGACCGCGTCCGCGGGGTTTTACATGATAGGGCTCACCGACCACGCGAATCCGGTCGAGCCAGTAGTGCGCACCGAGGTCGAAGATGACGCGGTTGAAAATCTCGGAGCCCGTGTTCGTCTGGTGCAGCGTGTTGAGAAACCAGACCGTCGTGATATCACCGTCGACCATACGGTCGGCTCCGGTGAGGGAAGTACCCTCCTTGAGATCGGTCACCAGGGCGATGGAACCACCTCGTTCGATCAAACCGAGTCCGACGTTGTCGCCGACGGTATGCACTTCCAACTCAACGAAGCGGGAGGCGCTGTCGGCCTCGCGCGTTCGGCTGACTTCGAGTCGGACGAACCGCGCTGAACCCCGGGGGAACTGGACATCGATCTCATGGCTCTCGTTGAAGCCGAAGGCTGTGGTATAGCTGATGACACGACTGCCCTCGATCGGCGCATCGGAAACGTTGAAGAACTTCTCCCCTTCCGACACGAGGACCTTGAAGAACTCGAAGGGTGGAGCGCTCTCGTCCATCCGGACGATGATACTCTCCGCCGTAACGAGTCGCCCGAGGTCAATCTCCACATACGCCACATCATCGGTTGAGCCGGGGGCGGGGGCCCAGCCTGTGCGGTTGTCGCCATCCATCAGCAGGGCGGCAGACCCGGCGCTCGACCCGACGTCGCGGATTCCCCCACCGAACGTCTCGGCGTTGATTACGGCATTGATAGACGCCCGCACTCTCACCGGCCTGACACCCGTCGATGGTGATACCTCGACGGCATTGCCTGGCATCGACCACTGCCGCCAACTCGACGGTGAAGAAAAAGAGATGCGATCAGCCCCACCCGCGATCGGTGCCTGGACGGCGACCAGAATGACAAAGATGTGTCTGGCTCTCATGGGCTCATTCCTTATGAGAGCGCGACGTGCGCTCCGCACAGACCTCAGTACGCCACACCGACTGAGAGGCTGCGCTCTTCCGTGCCCGTATCAGTGTCGATACTGAGCCGCACCAGGTAGATGCCGGGTGGAACCAACGTGCCGCCCCCGTCCCGCCCGTCCCAAAGAACGGTCTGGGGACCGTTGAACTGACCTGACTTTTCCAGCGAGCGGATTCGGCGTCCGCTCATGTCGTATACGGTCAACTCCACCGGCACCGCCGCCAGGGCCCGGAGCAGGATGTAGGAGACCTGAAGCTCGTCGTTGATGCCGTCGCCGTTGGGAGAGAACGCGCCGGGTGAACTGTCGAGGTCGAGGATCAACTCGCTGCGTAGCTTCCCCTGGACGGCGAGCCGGTTGCCGGCCACCAGTTCGCTGGCGTCGCCGGCGACGACATTCTGCCCGAGTTCCTCGCCTGTTGTATCGAATACCTTGCCGAAGAAGGTCGTACCGTAAACCGTGACGAGGGCGTCGAAGCCGATCCGTACGACATCGTCGGTGGTTTCGACACGGTCCTGCGTCAGTTGCAGGGTCATTCGCGTGGCGTCGCCGGTATCCACCCTTTCGAATGGGATGGCGGCGCCGTTCAACTCCACGTCACGAACATCCGCGGAAAAAGGCGTGCGGATCTCGATCCGATCGAAACCGGTGTTACCGGCGCCGAAGGCGGACGTGAGGTAGTAGTCGAACGATTCCACCTCGCCGAGGGTGACCTCTGAGGGCCAGACTTCCCCAATGACTGCTTCGGCCAGGGTCGGCACGGAGTATTCGAAGTCAAAGGACTCCACCGAGGCGCCGCGGCGCGCGTCCTCCGAGGTGAACGTCAGGCGAAACTGGACATACTGGCGATTGCCGGTGGAGAGAAAGTCACCCGAAAGATCTTCGTACGGTGCCGACCAGGGGCTCCACTCGTCGATGTTGTCCTCGATACTGCCTTTGTCGGCGTTGAACAGGTCCTCATACTGCTCGAGGGCCTCGGGAGAGCCCACCGGAATAATAAGCTCCTCGGCCCGGTCCTCACCCTGAAAGACCTCTGACTTCTTGTAGTACAGAAGCGGGTCTGGGACCGAACCCGAACGAGTCTGTAAAACCACATCGGTCGCTTCGTCGGCCAGCGCCGCCAGTGAAATCTGCCCTATGTTGGCCGGCCCCCCTAGGTCGATGACATCCGACAGGAAGTCACCCGAAGGTGCAAACCCATCACCGAAGACCTCGACTTCGGTGATGGTGAACTCCTGAGATGTGCGGCTGATCAGGCGGATGAAGCGGACAAATTGCAGGGGCATACCCACTTCGATGACCGGATCATCCTGTTCGAGATTGCTGCCAACCTGATTGATGAAGGCCACCGGGGCGCCATTGCGCAATTGACTCGGGTCGCCGTCATGGACGAACAACTCGAAGGCCCGGAGGAAGCTGTCCGACACCCCCTGGAAGAACAGCCGATTGATCGGTAGTACGGCACCCAGGTCGATGACCATTGACGTGCCATCGGGCCGCCGGTCGCGGGTGACGCGCCAGAGGGTTTCATCGTTGTTGTCGGTAAGGATCAGCGTGAGGTTCTCACGCGAGGCCTGGGGTGATGTGATCGAACCACCCAGACGTGTCAGGTCCCCCAGCGCGTCGCGGGCCGGATTCACGCCAGCGGGTTGCAGGTCACCGCTGGCCGTGCTCAGCCCGTTGAGCTGGCCGATATCGCCCCATTCCGTGCCATCGCTCCCACCGACGCGGTACAACTCGACGGCGGGCACCCGGTCAGCACTGAAGCAAAGTATGGCAGCGGCCAACTGCAGCACACGAAGCCTGGACTTTAGAAACCCGATCATCATCGAGCCATCAGGGTGTGAGGTGATCGTGGATACCGATATATAAGGTATGTTAATCGCACCGAGTGCAACAAGAACCCTGAGGGAAAAAAGACAGGGGGGAAGGATTCACTCCTTCCCCCCTTTATGTCACACGCATTCCGGACGAGAATCGACCGGAGGCGGATGAATCCTGATCAGTGCGAACCTTACAGGTCGCTCTGAACCATCGTCTTCAACTGCCCCCAGGAGGTCGCTTCGACAGCGGTAGCACTGTCGTCGACCGGCGTCAGGAAGATGTCCGGCATGCCGCCGCTGTTCATGAACTGCTCGGCCATGCTGAACTGAGCCTGCCAGAAGAATCCGTCAGGGCAGCAATCCTCTGCCGTGGGCTCGTTGCCGTTGGCGTTGATTCCCGGATCGGCGTCGTCGACCGAAATCGACATACCGACGGTGGACTCGGCGGTGAGGACCCATTCGGTCGAAGCGTCGGGACCACCACTGATCGACAGCGGATCGAACAGATTGGCGGAGAACTCGTAGAAATACTCGGCACCGCTGTTGACGTGACCGGCGGTGACGAAGTCACCAGAGTGGGTCCACCAGAAGTCGAGAGCGTCCTGCTCGAAGTTCGCCAGCGCGCCGTTATACATCTGCACACGTGGGAACTGCTCGGAGAAGCTCAGGCACATCTGGTAGGCCGGCTGCAGGTCCAGATCATTCGGAGCGGAATACGGACCGCCGCC